>JBIKOV010000074.1:0-14930 GCA_044357815.1 Ferruginibacter sp.
ACCGACCAAACTAACAATAGAATTAATAGAAACTTTGTGATTGATGAATAGAAAATTGTATACTGACGATTTTGAACGAATGCTACGAGAGATGTCAGACGAATTCAGGATGTATCCTTCCAAAAGGATATGGAACAGCATTTATAACAATATACATCCAGGCCGAAAATGGCCTTCGGTTGTAATGACTATTGCCCTAATTTCCACTTTGATTTTAGTAGGCCGCCTCAATACCTCCGATACAATTACTGATAACGGGATAGCAACTAAACCGATTTTTGCAGCTAATACCACAATTTCAATCTCAACCAACCCTATTGGATCTACAGTAAAGCTATTAGACGAATCGACTGAAGTGAATCAACTGGCTATTCAACCAACCAATTCCAAAAATATCGGCCTACACAATAACAGCATTGTCTATAACCCAAAAAAGAATGGCGCTATTTCCACTGAGTATACTACTTCAACAACTAAAGTTCCAACAGAAGTTTTTGAGAAAAAAATTGCTAGAAAAAACAAGGCCATTTCACAAACACAATCAGTTTTGCTGGTCGGCAATCAACATTTCAACATAGCAAGTCAATCTCTCTCCGGCAGCCTAAAGGAAAAGCAATCTGATATAGTGGCGGAAGAGCCAGAAATTGAAACGAATGAAGTGCAATCTGCTTCTCTAGCCTTTGTACAAAAAACAAATGTGAGCGATTTACTGAATGCAATTTCATTAGATGAACTTACCAATAAAGATGTAAACAAGGAAATGGCGGAAGTGTTACAGAATGGAATTTCCAACCTAAACAACAAACAACTCACTCAAAATATTCAAGAAGTGGTTTCCAATAAAGACAAGGAATGGATTGAAAACTACGCTTTATATAATAGGCCTGCTTCCAAAAAATGGGCAGGCAAACTTTCTTGGCAGACTTATGCAACCCCTTCGGTTGTATACCGCTCACTTGCCAGTGGCCCTAATTTCGGAAATGCTATTAGCAACCCTCCTTATGCCATTTCAGCTGCCAACCAGGCCCTACAGGATGCGGTTAGCCAAACGCCTGCCATGGGGATAGAAATTGGCTCCGGTCTGCAATATTCTGTTTTAAAAAGACTTACCATTAAAGGAAGTGTTCAGTTAAATTACACCCGTTATAATACCAATGCGTTTGGAAATTCGCATCCTTTTTCTGCTCAACTTACGCTACATGATTTCGTTACCAATAGGAGCTACGAAATATTAAGAACAACGCCCTATTCCAATAAATCAGGCCTTAAAGCCACTAAACTTCACAACGAAACTTTTCAAATATCTATACCTATTGGTGCAGACTTGAAATTAATGGGTAATGAAAAAATACAATGGAATATTGGAGCAACCATACAACCTACCTTCATTGCAGGAGGAAATAATTATCTAATTTCCTCAGACAAGCGCAATTATGTTAAAGAACCCTCCCTGCTCAATAAATGGAATCTAAATGCAGGTCTGGAGACCTTTATCACCCTTAAATCCAATGGACTCACCTGGCAAGTAGGTCCTCAATTTAGGACACAGCTTTTTTCTACCAACAGCAAGCAATATATTGTTGAAGAACGACTGCTTAACTATGGAATAAAATTGGGCGTGTCAAAAATCATTCAATAACTGATATTTCCAATTTCAGAAAAGATAGTTTATCTAACGAAGTAAGCTCTGTAGCAATCCCTTGTTTCCATTTGCTTTCTGTGTATTTTTGTTCCAACAATTGAGCCACAAAAATAATTGCCCATCAACTAAAGTGATCCAATAGTTATCTGATCTGGCCAACAAAAAATAAATACGCATGAACAAATATAGTATCCTCGCAATTGGCCTATTCGTCTTGAATAGTTGTTCCAACGGCTCCAAAAAAACGAATTCACCTGAAGAAAAGCAAACTGCTGCCTCTTTTTTCCCTGTTACCTCATTCATCAAGGGACAAATCATTGTCTTGGATTCACTTCCAGTTACCCCCTTGCAAATCACTACCGTTAAGGGGAAATCAGATTCTATTTGGATTACCAAAGAAGTGATGAAAAAATTGCTACTTCCATTTCTAACTCCGGTAATTAATGAAACCAATTTGATTGATTTTTTTACAGAAACAAAATTCAAAGATCAAACACTCAATGCCATCACTTTTACTTACGACCCTTCCCAAATCATGCCTGATTCGATCTCGCTTCGACACTGGGATGTGTATGTGAATCCTGAAACAGGGAATGTTGAAAAAGTTTACATTGTAAAAACAATCAAAGACCAGGGACAAAATTTGACGCAGCAACTTACCTGGCAAACCAACAAACTAGTAAAAATCACTACTATACTCAATAAAACAAATGGAGATCAGGAGCTACTGAAAGAAGTAGTTTTTATTTGGAACTTTTAAATTAAATCAGTTCTGCTGCATTCCATCAAATTAAAAGCAAGCTTGGAAATACTTTCATACCCTAAACAATACAAGCCCATTTAGAAAAATAATTTTGAAGAATTTAGTACGCTTACAATGACGCAACAGGAATTCACAGCTATCGCCAACACCATACCTATAAATCCGGGCATTTATAAATATTATGATGCTGCAGGAGAACTATTGTATGTAGGTAAAGCAAAAAATTTACGTAAGCGGGTAAGCTCGTATTTTTCAAATACCTATACCAATTATAAAACACATGAGCTGGTTGTAAGAATCTGTAAAATAGAATTCACCATTGTAAATAGTGAGCAGGATGCGTTTCTTTTAGAGAATTCACTGATAAAAAATTTTCAACCGCTTTTTAATATTAATCTAAAAGATGACAAAACCTACCCTTACATCATCATCAAAAACGAAGCATTTCCAAGGGTATTTTTTACAAGAAAAAGAATCAATGACGGCTCTCAATATCTTGGCCCATTTACTTCCGTTGGAAAAGTAAGGGAGCTACTTGAATTTATTAAACAAAATATTCCGCTTCGCAACTGTAAGCTTTCGTTAACTCCAGCCAATATTGAGAAAAAGAAATTTAAAGTTTGTTTGGAATACCATCTTGGTAATTGCAAAGGCCCTTGCGAAGGATTGCAGTCCTTAGAAGATTATAGTGAAGGAATTGACTCCCTGAAAAACTTATTAAAGGGAAACCTGTCGCCGGTAATCCAGCATTTTAAATCTGACATGCAATATTACGTTCAACAACTTGAATTTGAAAAGGCAGCGATAGTCAAAAAGAAATTGGAACATCTTCAAATTTATAAAGCTAAATCTACCATTGTTAATGAGCGTACTGGCACAGTAGATGTATTCAGCATTTTAGAAGAAGGTGATACCGCTTATGTAAATTATTTAGCCGTTAATAATGGAAGCATTGTGCTCACCAAAACGATTACACTAAAAAAGAAATTGGATGAGCCTGCAGCTGAGGTATTAAGCTTTGCAATTGCCCAGTTAAGGGATACATTTAATAGCGATGCTAAAGAAATTATTATTCCCTTTTCCATTGAATATCCAGAAAAAGATATTGCCATAAGCATACCTCAAGCGGGTGACAAGAAAAAATTGTTGGATCTTTCTGAAAAAAATGTCAACTACTTTAAAGAAGAGCTGAGGAAGAACAAGCTGCTGCTATTGGAGGATAAAACTTCTCAGCAGATCATGGATGTATTACACCAATTACAAAAAGATCTTCAACTCTCTTCCATCCCAACACATATTGAATGCTTCGACAATTCCAATTTTCAGGGTAGTTACCCAGTATCAGCGATGGTGTGTTTTAAAAACGGACAGCCTAGTAAAAATGACTATCGACGTTTTAATGTTAAAACGGTTATAGGAATCAATGATTTTGCTACTATGTCTGAAGTGGTTTACCGGCGATATAAAAAATTAGCAGCAGAACAACAACCCTTTCCCCAGTTGGTAATTATTGATGGCGGAAAGGGTCAGTTAAGTGCTGCCATGGAAAGCATCCAACAACTGAACCTAGCGGGTAAAACCACCTTGGTTGGACTGGCAAAAAATGAAGAAGAGCTGTTTTTTTATGGTGACCAGCAGTCTATTAAATTACCTTGGGATAGTGAAAGCCTAAAATTAATCCGAAGAATAAGGGATGAGGTTCACCGTTTTGGGATTACCTTTCACCGCAACCAACGTAGTAAAGGATCGCTTACCAATGAACTGGAGCAGATAGAAGGAGTGGGCAAGGCCACCATAGAATTACTTTTAAAGAAATTTAAATCTGTAAAAAAAATAAAAGCCGCCAGCGTTGAAGAAATGACAAATGTTATAGGGGTTTTTAAAGCCGGCTTGATAAAAAAATTTGTTGAACAGCATCAATAAGAATGGGTGCTTTGAAACGAACGCCAGAAGTAACGCTAATATTAGAATTGCCCTTCAAATAATAAAGACTGGATTTAAAAAAGGAGGGGCCTGGATGAAAATCCAACCCCGTTTAAAATCCAATATCCTAAGATAATGGACAAAAATAGGTACTACCAATCAACTCACCTATACCCTAAAGTGTTAATTCTATCATCCGCCCTTTATTATAAATAGCAGCATTTCATCCAAAAAAGGCATAAAAAAACCATTCATTGCTGAATGGTACTTAATAGGTTGTGTTGGTATTATAAGGTAATGTTTTCGACTTTAAACTTCAACATCCCTGCTGGCACTTTTACTTCGGTAATGTCACCAATCACCTTACCCAGCAGTCCTTTACCGATAGGAGAGGTAACTGATATTTTTCCCAACTTGAGGTCTGCCTCTTTTTCAGAAACGATCTGGTAAGTTGACTTCTTTTTAGTGCCAATATTCGTTACCGTTACCTTAGTCAATATAGACACTTTAGAAGTGTCGATATTGGTTTCATCTAAAATCCGAGCTGTTGCAATAATGCCTTCCAGGTATTTTATCTTAGCTTCCAGCATTCCCTGGGCTTCCTTAGCAGCATCATATTCAGCATTTTCTTTTAAATCCCCTTTTTCCCTAGCCTCCGCAATCGCCCTGCTTGCAGCCGGACGTTCCACACTTTTCATCTGATGCAACTCCACCCTCATCAGCTCAAATGTTTCTTTTTTTACATAATTCGTCTCACTCATAACACTTCTTTTTATAATAAAGAGAAAAAAAATACAACGCCTCAGGGATCTGCCTAAGGCGTTGTATATACCACAAATATAAACAAAAATTTAAATACCCAGCTTTTGAAGGATGATCTGGCCCATTTTATAGAATGCCTCATGGCTATACCCTGCAATATGTGGAGTAATCAATACATTGGGCTGTGAAGTTAAAAAATCCAGTTGCTGCTGCTCTACGCTGGTCAAATTATCAAGATTTTCATTCCCCAATACATCTAAGCCAGCGCCAGAAATTGCCCCTTGCTGCAGGGCATTAATCAATGCGCCCATATCAGTAACAGCCCCCCTGCAAACATTCAGAAAAATTGGCTTTCTCACCAAAGAATTAAAAAAAACTTCGTTGGCCATGAACTTCGTTTCGGCAGTTAATGGCACATGAAAACTAATGATGTCAGCATATCGACACACTTGTTCAAAATTTGCTTCTTTAATGTAACTATTTGCAAAGCCGAATTTGTACTTATCAAAGGCCAACACCGTAACATCAAAGCTCGCAAGTAATTTAGCAAAAGCGCTACCTGCATTCCCAAAACCAATTATGCCGATCGTTTTTCCGGTCAATTCCGTTCCTCGATTGGCATCCCTAATCCATTTGCCCTGTTTAATTTCAGCAAAACTTGAACTGATATGATTCAATAAATTAAGCGTCATTCCAAGGGTATGCTCCCCCACTGCATTGCGGTTTCCTTCGGGGCTGCTTTCACACTGGATGCCTTTTGACTGGGCATAGGCTACATCAATTAACTCCATTCCGCTTCCCAAACGTCCAATCCATTTCAAACGGATAGCTTGGTCAATGATTGGTTGGTCAATCTTTAAACGGGTGGTTACAATCAACCCATGAGCAGTATCTATACAATTCAATAACTCCGGATAGGTAATCTGAGGTTGATACAACACTTCAAACCCTTTTTCCTGCAAACTGCTGATCAATAAATCATGCACTTTAGCAGTTATTATTACTAATGGTTTTTGATCACTCATGTTGAAAAATTCAGTTGCCTAACAGTTTATCAAAAAAGCTAAAGTAAATATTTGTAATGTACTTTCCCAAAACAAATGGCCTCGTTTTTAACCTGCAGCAATAACACTTATTTCTACATTGGCATTTTTAGGCAAGCCTTTTACAGCAACTGTTTCGCGGGCAGGAAAATCACCTTCAAAATATTTAGCATAAATGGTATTTACTTCACCGAATAAATCCATGTCACTCAAAAAAATGGTTGTTTTAACTACATTTCCAAAATCCATATTAGCAGCCGCTAAAATTGATTTCAAGTTTTGCATCACCTGATGCGTTTCTTCAATAATATCAGTATTGGCAAGCTCATTGGTGCCAGGTTTTAACGCAACTTGTCCGGACACAAATAATAAATTATCTGATTTCACCGCCTGATTGTAAGGGCCAATTGGTTCAGGCGCATGAATAGTATGAATGATTTGTTTGCTCATGGTCACAGTTTTCTTTGATGAAAAGCAAAGATATATTTTATCAACTACCTATTTTTGTAAAAAATCGCCCTGTCCACTAATGGCCAAAAATAACATCCTTGGTTAAAATGTAAGCCAATGAGTACTTTTGCTGAAATTGCAGTGCAATGCCCAGTAAAAATAACAACCCATTGAATACTTGTTGGCACAATAAAATATATGTAAATGTCCGATTATTAATAAAATAGCAAGCGTATGAGTGTCATTTTAAATATAGATACTGCAACAGATATTGCCCATATTAGCCTTTCGAAAGCAGGGGTAATATTGGATTCGTTGACAAATAAGGACCAAAAAGACCATGGCAGTTTTTTACAGCCCGCCATTCAAAAACTGCTGAAAAACAATTTTATTTCAATACAGGAACTAGATGCTATTGCCCTTTCTGCAGGACCAGGCTCTTATACAGGATTACGAGTTGGGATGGCCAGTGCAAAGGGATTATGTTTTGCCTTACAAAAACCCCTGATTACGATTAGTAGTTTAGAAATAATCGCCTACGCTGCGATTTTAGTAGCACCCCTTCCAACAGATAGTACGGAAGTGTTATTTTGCCCAATGATAGATGCAAGGCGAATGGAGGTATTCACCGCTTTGTATAGCCAACAACTTGAAACCCTACTTGAACCCCAAGCCGTCATCATTGAGCAAGATTCATTTGCCAAATATTTAATAGGGAATAAAATTTTTTTTGTAGGAAATGGAGCTGCAAAATGGGAACTCATCTGCAAAAATAAAAATGCCCTTTTCCCCTCGAATGTAAGTAACCCCTTGGCAATGAACAAATTATCATTTAAAAAATACGAAAATAATGATTTTACTGACATTGCCTACAGTGAGCCTAGCTACTTAAAGGAGTTTTTTGAGGGTACTAAACCATCTTAATTGGCCCTATTTTATATTTTTCACGTTCAAATTGAATAAATATATTTTTTATGTATATAAAATAGTTTGTATCTTTGATTTCTCAATTAAACTAAATATCTATGACAAACGAAACAGCCCCAAAGAAGCAAGATTCCTTTTTGCAGCCGGCTTCTAAGACGGGGACCATCAAAATTGATTACTACAATGTGAAGAAAGCAGCCCTAATATTAAGGGCACTCAACCACAAGTTGCGTCAACAATTGATAAAACTGATTGAAGATGAAAAGAAAATTACAGTAACGGAAATTTATGTCCGATTAAAGCTAGAACAATCCGTTGCTTCGCAACACTTGGCTATTTTAAGGAAAGCGGGTATTGTAAACACACAACGTGATGGTAAGTTTATTTTCTATATAATCAATCATAAAAGAATTGATGAAATAAGTGAGTTAGTAAACGAGCTGGTCGCCTAAATTTTAAAAAATCTTGGATTGAAGCGGATGTTATAATAACATCCGCTTTTTGTTTTTTACCTTTGCTGCTTCAAATCACCAATACATGTACATACAACAATTATATACGGGCTGCCTAAGTGAGGCGGCTTATTACATCGAAAGCGAAGGCGAAGCGGCAATCGTTGACCCATTGAGGGATGTAGATACCTACATCCAACTTGCTAAAGAGAGAAATACGGTCATCAAATACATTTTTGAAACCCATTTTCATGCTGATTTTGTAAGTGGACACCTTGATTTGAGTAAAAAAACCGGTGCACCCATTATTTTTGGGCCGGATACTACAACCAATTTCCCTGTTCATATTGCCAAGGATGGGGAAGATTTTAAGTTGGGTAACATAACCCTCCAACTGCTACATACACCTGGACATACCATTGAAAGTAGCTGCTATTTGTTGAAAGATGAAAACAATAACCCTCATGCAGTTTTTACAGGCGACACCTTGTTTGTAGGGGATGTAGGCCGACCTGATTTAAGCAGCGGCAATTTGAGTAAAGAAGAATTGGCAGGTATTATGTACGATACCCTGCAAAATAAAATACTTCCCTTATCGGACGAAACCCTTGTTTATCCTGCCCATGGAGCAGGAAGCAGTTGCGGAAAAAATATGGGGCCCAACACCTTTAGTACCATTGGTGAGGAAAAAAAGAACAACTATGCTTTGCAAGCCCAATCAAAAGAAGCTTTCATTAAAGTGCTCACTGATGGCTTAGCCTCACCGCCCGTTTATTTTTCCATCAATGCCCAAATTAATAAAGATGGATATGAAAGCCTAGATTTAATTAAATCAAAAGCACTTACCCCATTGAGCATTGCGGCATTTAAAAACAAATTGAAATCCGACTATACCATTTTAGATACGCGGCCTGCTGCTATATTTACCCAGGGATTTGTACCGGGCAGTTTGTTCATTGGTTTGGAAGGCCGATTTGCAGAATGGGCAGGAAATATTTTATCTTTTACCCTGCCGATTTTGTTGATCACCGAACTAGGAAAGGAGGAGGAAACAGTGATTCGGCTGGCAAGAGTTGGATTTAGTAAAATGGAAGGTTATTTAAAAGGAGGATTCGACGCTTGGAAAAAAGCAGGCGAAAAAATCGACCTAGTCATTGATGTTGAATCGGATGAGCTGGCAATGGATATTCCGCATGATCCAAATTTGCAAGTGATCGATGTAAGGGAGTCAGCTGAATTTACTGAAGGCCATGTAAAAAATGCCATTAACCTGCCATTAAATGAAATGACCGACTTGGCACAGATTGCCGACTTTGAAGAAAATCAAAATTTATATGTTCATTGCGGAGGTGGTTACAGAAGTGTAATCGCCTGCTCGTTATTAAAGAGCCATGGCATGCACAATCTTCGCAATGTGGTAGGAGGCTGGGGAAAAATAAAAGAAGAGGGGGCAATAAAAATCGTAAAAGATCCAAGTGTGCTGAATTAAAAAAAGCAGCACAAAATAGGTCCCTTTACAATACGATATTTTGTATCATTTCACTCTTATAAGGATAATCCGTATTAAAATGTAAGCCCCTGCTTTCATGTCGAAAATCTGCACACTTCACAATTAAATAGGCAACGGTTATCATATTTCGAAGTTCGCACAACTGGGGAGAAACGGAGGTTTTTTCATATAATGCTTCGGTTTCTTCATATAGTAAATCAATTCGTTTCATTGCTCGATATAAACGCTCATTATTTCTTACAATCCCTATATAATCACTCATCAGTAATTTTAATTCCTTCAAACTTTGTGTAATTAGAATCATTTCTTTTGGCACATTGGTGCCTTCTGATTTCCAATTTGGTATTTCAGTCAAGCCATTTTTGGTATAACTACTGCTCCCATAAGAGGATGGTTGCTGAACTTCTTTCATAGCAATTACACTTTGCTTGTAAGCCCTATGTGCAAAGACCATTGCCTCCAACAACGAATTGCTTGCCAGTCGATTGGCGCCATGCAAACCTGTTGAAGCACATTCGCCAGCAGCATACAAATTTTTAATGGAAGTTCTTGCCCATTCATCTGTTTTTATTCCACCGCAGCTATAATGAGCAGCAGGTGCCACAGGGATCATGTCCTGCTCGATATCAATCCCAATGTGTAAACATTTCTCATAAATATTAGGAAAATGTTCGATGAATTTTTCTTTACTAAAATGTCTGCAATCGAGGTACACATGCTCGGTTCCATTAATTTTCATTTCATTATCGATGGCCCTTGCCACAATATCTCTTGGGGCGAGGTCTTTTCGCTCATCATAGCGTTCCATAAATGCCTCGCCATTATGATTGCGTAAAATACCTCCATCGCCCCTCACCGCTTCTGTAATCAAAAAACTATGCCCCCTTACACCCGGCTCATATAAGGCAGTAGGATGAAATTGAATAAATTCCATATTTTCAATTCTGCCTTTTGCCCGATACACCATTGCAATACCATCACCGGTAGCAATTGCGGGATTAGTAGTAGTACGGTAGACCTGCCCATTGCCACCAGTAGCCAATAAAGTTATGGTAGATACAATTTTTTCAATTTTCTGGGTGTTTAAATTCAATACATATACACCATAACATTCAATATCGGGGGTAGACTTAGTGATTAAAAATCCAACATGATGTTGGGTAATAATATCAAGCACAAAACAATGGCTGAGCAGCTGGATATTGGGTTGCCGACTAATGGCTTCCAGCAAAGCCCTTTCCATTTCCTTACCCGTTACATCTTTGTGATGCAATATTCGAAATTCGCTGTGCCCCCCCTCTCGACCCAAGGCAAATTCACCATCCTTATCTTTATCGAACTGTGCACCCCACTCAATAATTTCCTGTATTCTATCCACACCCTCCTTCACCACAATTTCCACCACCGCTCGATTGCACAAACCATCCCCTGCAATTAAAGTATCGTCGATATGTTTGTTGAAACTGTCCTTGTCAAAGTCCATTACACCCGCAATGCCTCCTTGGGCATATTTTGTATTGGTTTCGTCACTTTGAGTTTTGGTAACAATCGTAATAGTCTTATCAGGGAAAGCATTGGCAACTTTTAATGCATAGGTTAAGCCTGCTATACCACTTCCGATAACTAGAAAATCTGTTTGCATAAATTTCAATTGACAAAAACTCCCTTTACCTTCAAAAGACAATTCAGGAGGCCTTATTTTACATTAATCGGTGCTTCAATCCACGCATCACTTTCCTTCAATAAATTGATCAGCTCATCTACCGCTATAGCGCTTTCTACATTTCTTTTGACTACTTCTTTGCCTCTGTATAAGGTGATTTTCCCAACACCACTTCCCACATATCCAAAATCTGCATCGGCCATTTCGCCGGGACCATTTACGATACATCCCATGATCGCTATTTTAACACCCTTCAAATGATTGGTAACACTCCTAATTTTTGCTGTGGTTTCCTGCAGATCAAATAATGTTCTGCCACAGCTCGGACAACTGATATATTCTGTTTTCGAAATCCTTGTTCGGGTAGCCTGCAAAATCGAAAAACTAGTATTATTGATAAATTGCTCAACAGAAGCATTGGCGATATAATTTCTACCACTAACCGCTATATTGGCTGCAGCACTGTACGCTCCCGATGACATTCCCAAACAGATACCGTCGCCCATTCCTTCCAAAAATAATGCGCCGGTTTCGGTGGCAAAATGAATGAGGTGCTCATCGGCTGTAGCCCAGTTGCTATCGGTAATAAAAACA
The DNA here is from genome assembly GCA_044357815.1 of Ferruginibacter sp. Classification (GTDB taxonomy): domain Bacteria; phylum Bacteroidota; class Bacteroidia; order Chitinophagales; family Chitinophagaceae; genus Ferruginibacter. The sequence goes on from JBIKOV010000074.1 coordinate 11,730, forward strand.
ACCGGATTGTTAATGCCTCGGTTCATGAACTCGATCATCATTCGCCTTACAGATTGCATGGCAAGTGTATTTTTTGAACTAAGGCAAAAAACAACTTTGGGGTCATTTGACAGTTCCTCCAAATAAGTAAAGTCATTGATTGGCGAATGATCACTAAAGCAATCAACCATTACAAAATTAAGCTGTTCGGATTTTGAATCCGATGCCATATAACCGCTATCTTCAAACAAGGGGAAATAGGTGCCCTTGTCAATTGCCAGTTGCCAAGTAGCTGGATACACAATCACCTTGACAGTGCCAGGTAATGCAAAATCCAGCAGCTGGTTACCTGTAATAATATAATCAGCTGCCATATCACTGATGGCCCATTTATCTGAAATCTCGTCATAGGTATAGCCTACCGATTGCAAATGGGCTGCTGTAATTTTTTCAATTTTAGTTAGATCTGCAATCACCACAGGAACTTGCTTGGCTCCTATATTATCTACAGCAAAAGTTTCCCTTCTTTTATACTCAAAGGGGGCATAAGGCAGCTTTTCAATTTGAGGAATTTGTTTACTAACGCTATCGGATAGTCGATTATCTGAATACCGCTTTACAATATCCCTACACACAGGTATTTCCAATTCTGGATCTTCAGTCAGACTTACCCTTATTGTATCGCCTATTCCATCCTCCAGCAAAGTGCCAATTCCAATCGCCGATTTGATTCTTCCGTCTTCACCATCGCCTGCTTCGGTTACACCTAGATGCAAAGGATAGCATTCGCCAAACTCATCCTTCATATGGCTCACCAAAAGCCGGTATGCCTGCACCATCACCAGCGGGTTACTGCTTTTCATACTCAATATGATATTATGAAAATCCTCTCCCCTGGCTATCCGCAAAAACTCCATTGCACTCTCTACCATCCCCATCGCCGTATCTCCATATCTACTCATGATCCGATCACTGAGCGACCCATGGTTGGTGCCTATCCGCATAGCAGTTCCATGTTGCCGACAAATTTTTACCAGTGGGGTAAACCGATCCCTAATTCGTTCAATTTCTTCAGCATATTCAGCATCGGTATAATCGATTTGTTCAAACTTCTTCTTGTCCACATAATTGCCTGGATTCACTCTTACTTTCTCAACAATAGCCGCTGCAATTTCAGCCGCATTGGGAGTAAAGTGAATGTCTGCAATTAAAGGCACATGATAACCCCGTCTATTTAATTCATTTTTTATATTCGCTAGGTTTTCTGCTTCCGTTTTAGAAGGAGCGGTAATTCGAACAAGCTCTGCTCCTGCCTCAATACAACGAATGGTTTGTTCTACTGTAGCCATGGTGTCCATCGTATCTGTGGTCGTCATGGTTTGTATCCGCACAGGATGGTTATTCCCCAATAAGAGATTCCCAATTTTTACTTCCCTTGTCTTAAGACGTTTGTATTCCGTCATTGATTCACAATACAATTGCATAAATTTAAAATTACTTCAAAATAACAACAAATAGGAGGGGGTTGTTGACCATTTACCCATTTATTTTAATGCTCCAAGTAGTAAACAGTTATCAGTTGATTTTATTTCGGCTATTGTTTAGGGCTATTAACTACATTTCTTGCTTCACATTGACAATTGCGAGGAAATGATTTGATGGTTCATTTTTTGGAATACCAATTTCCTGATACTATGAAAATTACCAGTCTTTTTCTGGTTTTTCAGGTGATGCCGCACTTACTTTTCTCAGCCTATCTTGCAGCTTTTTCTCCTGCTCCAACAAGGCTTTTAATTTTTCTTCCGCTTCTTTTTGAGTCATCTTTGATGGTTGCTTTTGGGGCTCCTCATTTTGATCCTTTTTTTTATCAGACTCCTTTGAATTCTTTTTTTCAGGATCTTCTTTTGGCTTTTTTTGATCTTGATTTTCCTTATTTTTTTGTTGCTGCTGTTGTTGTAAAGCCTTTTGAAGATTGATCCTTGCATCTTCATCGGCAGCATTCAAACGCAAAGCATCCTTGTAAGCAGCGATACATTCTGGAATTTTTTTTGAATGCTGCAGCACCACCCCCTTATTATAAAACGCCCCTGCTTTTTCAGCCGGCAATTTGCTGTTTTGTATTGCTACATCATATGCCCCAACCGCATCTACTGGCTTTTCATTTCTATACAATGCATTGCCTAAATTAAATTGTGCTTTTGGATTAACAGGATTTTTATTGAGTGCTTTTTTGTAATTTTCCTGTGCCTTTTCATATTCTTTTTTATTATAGGCCTCATTTCCTTTTTTAATAAGCCCATCTGAATTTTGAGCAGATCCTTCAAAGTGAATCAAAAACAATAAAAGCATAAAGAAAGGGAATTTGCTTTGCTTAAGCAAATTGATCGACTGGATTTTTTTAGCTGAACTAACTTCAGTTATAAAAAAATCAGCTACGAGTAGCAATAACACGAGTGCCAATGCCCATTGAAAAAAATATTGGTAATTTACCAATGATTTTTCAGTGATTGGTTTTTGTTCCATCCCATTTAACTGCGCTTGCAACTTGGCAACCACCTCATCTGTACTAGTAAATAGTTGATAGATTCCTTTGCCATTTGCTGCAATGCTTTGCAATTCAGTTTCATTTAATTTTGTAATGACTGGGTTACCTGCTGCATCCTTTTTTGGCCCATTGGATTCTGGATCAAGAATGATTGCGCCTTCAGGAGAACCGATACCAATTGTGTTAATCATTACCCCTTCACTTGCGATGGTCTTAGCAAGCGTAAGCGCATTTTCATCATGATCTTCTCCATCACTGACAAGTACAATTGATTTGAATTTTTTTTCCTTTGAATTAAAGGAAGCATAACACATTTTCAAAGCATCCCCAATTACCGTTCCTTGAGTAGGAACTACTGCGGGAGTTGATGATGACAAATACATTTTAGCAGCTGCATGATCTGTGGTAAGCGGCATTTGTAAATACGCCCTTCCGGCAAATACAACAATACCGATTCGGTCATCCCCCAATTGATCAATTAGTTTAGATAAAAACTGCTTAGCCCGCTCTAATCGATCTGGCTTGATATCCTGTGCCAGCATGCTCTTACTCACATCTAAGGCAATCATTACGTCTATCCCACTTCGGCTAACCATATTGTTACCCAAGGGCAACCGTGGACTAGCCAAGGCAATGATACCAATAGCAATAGCAACCGAAAACAATATAAATTTGAG
>JBIKOV010000075.1:0-14915 GCA_044357815.1 Ferruginibacter sp.
GATTTTTTAACGGCCGATGTTGAACATTTCAAGCACTTTTTATTCAAGGGCACAAAACACCTACTTTGACAAATCGCCCAAACAAACTTTTTGAGGGTCTACTAGGTAGGTAAATGTAAAATAAATTTATTAACATCACTATCCATTCTAATTACTTTGCACATCAGGTAATTTTGTAAATTTACCAGGTGGAAAATAATCTCCAACGTATCATCGCTCATTTCGACCTCGACTCATTCTTTGTGTCGGTAGAGGTATTGAATGACCCTTCGCTAAAAGGCAAGCCGGTTTTTGTAGGAGGTGGCGAAAGAGGAGTGGTAGCGAGCTGTAGCTACGAAGCAAGAAAATTGGGCATCCATTCCGGTATGCCTTCCAAAAAGGCTTTATTGATTTGCCCACAGGCAATTGCCGTAAAGGGCAGCTATTCAGATTACAGCAAATACAGTCGTTGGGTTACCGAAATCATTGCTTCCAAGGCGCCTTTATTTGAAAAAGCATCCATTGATGAATTTTATCTTGACCTAACCGGAATGGATCATTTTTTTAAACCGCTACAGTGGACCATTGATCTACGCCATCAAATTATGGAGGAAACCAAATTGCCCATATCATTTGGCATGGGTAGTAATAAAATGATTGCTAAAATTGCTACGGGCCAGGCTAAACCCAACGGGTACCTGCAGGTGGCCTTTGGAAAAGAACAAGAATTTTTATCGCCCCTATCAGTCAATAAAATACCAGGCGTAGGGGAGCATACCAACGAAGTACTTAAGTCGATGGGAATCTTTACCATCGGAGATGTCAATCAATTCAGTTCAGAGCAATTGGAACAAAGATTAGGTAAATGGGGTGCCGATTTATGGCAAAAAAGTTTTGGTATTCACAACGCTGAAGTATGCCAATACCATGAAGCCAAATCCATTTCTTCAGAAAATACTTTTGAAGAAAATAAAACCGATATCAACTTTTTGATGGGAGAGATTGTTCGGCTTTCAGAAAAAATAGCTTTCGAATTAAGGCAAGAAGGTAAAGTAGCTGGATGCATTGCAGTAAAAATTCGGTATCCCGATTTTGAAACTACCTCCCGACAAACCACAGTGTCTTTTACCTGTGCAGATGATGAGATCATCCCTATTGTAAAAGATTTGTTTCACAAATTATATAAAAAAGGAACTCCTATTCGCTTATTGGGTGTAAAACTAAGCGAACTTACCAATGTAGCCGTACAAACCAATTTGTTTGACAATACTGCCAGAAAAAGTGATTTGTACAAGGCAATCGACGATGTTAAAAATCGTTTTGGAAAAGTAAAGCTCAGAAGGGCGTCTGGAGGCTAGTCACAATAGTAGCATGGCTATTTTTCAATTGGTTGCCAGTATTTTCGACTGCCATTTTATTACATATCTCCTCCCTTTTTTTTTGATAACAATTTTTCTATATCTTTAATTCTGTTAAGCTTATGAAAGATCTAAAGAAAAATTTATTTCCCGGAAAAAAGACAGTCATTAGTATTACCTTGATACTTTTGATAGTGCTATTGCAAGCCACTTTCCCAAGTTTTGCGGAATCTTCTGCCCCCACTGTTGTAGGGAATAGTTTTTGGCTTTGGAGATTTTTTGGAAGACTTCATCCTTTAATTGTTCATTTTCCAGTAACCTTGCTTTTGTTTGCTGCAATATTGGAACTTTTTACGCTCAAAAATTTTAACGCTTCCCTTCGTGCTGGAATTAAACTGCTACTTGCTGCAGGCTGTTTCGCTGCAATATTTTCAGCCATTGTGGGCTTACTGCTCGCAAAAGAAGGGGGCTATGAAAAAGACTTAGTAAGTCTCCATCAATGGGTAGCCATTGCCACTGCATTTCTAGCGAGTTTAGCTTGGTTATTGTTAAACTGGATATTGATAAAAGGGCAATTGCAGCTAATTAAATATTACCGCTTCGTTTTATTGATGAGTGGGTTGGGAGTTGCTGTGGCAGGGCATTTTGGTGCATCCCTTACACATGGAAAAGATTATCTTTCTTCCACATTGCCTTGGAGTGCGGATTATGCCGCTGCTTCAAAAGCAAATTTCGACTTGTCTCCATTTAAAAATGATACGGTCCGATTAACCAAGCAGCAGTCTGCCGAATTAAACGTGCAGGTAAGGGCTATATTGGCGCACAATTGTTATAAGTGCCATGGGCCAGAAAAGATCAAAGGAGATCTTCGGCTTGATAGAAAGGATATGATTTTTAAAGGCGGTGAAAATGGTCCGGTGCTAGTACCTGGCAATGCTGCTGAAAGTGAGTTATTTCGCCGCATCAACCTGCCTTCCAATCATAAGGATGCCATGCCCTCCAAAGGTAAAAAACTGTCGGATGGAGATATTGCAATCATTAATTTTTGGATCCAAAAAGGGGCTCCATGGCCCGACGGAACGGAAAAAAATATTTTCAGGGTTGCGGCACTCCAGCCTAGAAATCCTCCACTTCCTCCCGCTACTGATAATCTTTCCAATCCTGTAGATCGGTGGACGAATCAATATTTTTTAAAAAATAAAATTGCCTGGCCAAAGGTGGTCGATGATAGAACTTTTTTAAGAAGAGTTTCGATGGATCTGATTGGCTTGCTACCAAGTCCCGAAGAATTGGAGAAGTTTATCAATGATACCCGACCAAATAAAAGGGCCTTATGGATACGGCAACTGCTCAACCGCGAGGATGATTACGCCACTCATTGGCTTAGTTTCTGGAATGATATTTTGAGAAATGATTATACAGGTACAGGGTATATTACTGGCGGCAGGCACAATATTACCGACTGGTTGTATAAGTCTATCCAATCGAATAAACCCTATACCCAGTTTGTAAAGGAACTCATTAGTCCTACCGATGATTCCAAGGGTTTTGTAGAAGGCATCAAATGGCGTGGAGTGGTCAATGCAAGTCAGCGGACGGAGATGCAGGCCGCACAAAATATTTCTCAGGTATTTTTGGGTCTCAATTTAAAATGTACTTCCTGCCACAATAGTTTTATCAGTGATTGGAAACTGACGGATGCGTATGCCTTTGCAAATATTTTTGCTGATAGTTCTCTGGAGATCAATCGCTGCGATAAACCTACAGGTAAATTCACCGGGGCAAGAATTCTTTGGAAAGAGCTAGGTACTATTGATAGTAGTGCCACTCGATCTGTTAAGCAGGCTCAGCTAGCGGTGAATATGATTCAACCTGCGAATGGACGGTTGTACCGAACCATCGTAAATCGGCTATGGGCACAGTTAATGGGCCGTGGTCTTGTTGAACCGGTGGATGTGATGGACAATGAACCATGGAACCAGGATTTGCTGGATTGGATGTCATTTAATTTTCAGCAAGAAAAGTCGGACATCAAGGAACTTCTTTATTTGATCACTACTTCTGAAACCTACCAGCTTCCCTCTGTAGGATTCAAGGATGCCAGTATCATCGTGGCGCAGCAATACCAATTTACCGGAATGCTCCGCAAAAGAATGTCAGCTGAACAGTTTTCAGATGCTGCAGGAAATATTGTGGGACCGATTTTTTCTGATGCCATGGTCAAGTATCATACTATTCAAAACAAGGTAATTGATTCTTTGCATCCTCCATTTGTACGCGCTTCGCTAGTAGTCAATAACCCTTTTCTAACCGCGTTGGGAAGGCCTAGCAGGGAGACAGTTGCTACCAGTAGAGAATCGCAAGCAAATCTTTTGCAAGCACTGGAACTTACCAATGGTGACCGTTTTAGCTCAATGATCAAAAAGGGCGCTATAACCTGGAAGAATAAATATGTTACCGGTGACCGTATTATTAAAGAAATTTATAAAAGGGCATTGGGCAGAGAGGCTAAATTGGCAGAGTACCAGGTCGCTAAAAAATTATTAGGGGATCAACCGGCTACTGATGCGATTGAGGACCTGTTTTGGGTTATCTTGTTATTGCCTGAATTTCAAATTATTTATTAAATCACTCGATAATAAATTATTATTTATGAGTACTCGTTGGAACCGAAGGGAATTTATAAGAGGAAGCAGTGCCGCCACCCTAGCAGCGCTTGCGGCAGGTGCGCCGATGGCTGGTTTTTTATCTTCCTGCAACCGATCCAAAATAACTGCTACCGCCGATACGGTGATCTTACTTTGGATGGGTGGGGGCATGGCCCATACGGATACGTTTGATCCAAAAAAATTTACTCCCTTTACCAAGGGAATGAAAGCCAATGATGTACTAAGCACTTTTAAGTCGGTACCCACTGCATTGGATGACATATACTTTTCTGAAGGCCTGGAATCCATTGGGAAGGTATTGGATAAGGGTACCGTAATCAGATCCTATGTGGCAGCTGATATGGGTCATATATTGCATTCGCGACATCAATATCACTGGCATACCTGTTACAAACCGCCACAGTCGGTTGCTGCGCCACATATCGGCTCTTGGATTGCTAAGCAACTTGGGCCTGTCAATTCAGTAATACCTGCTTTTATAGATATCGGCCAGCGTTTTACCTTAGGTGAAGGCGAAGAGTTGAAAGCCTTTCACACCGCAGGTTTTTTGGGAAATGAATATGCTCCCTTTTTGATCCCGGATCCAACTTCTGGCCTAGAAAGTGTAAAGCCTCCGGTGGGGATGACTGTCAGTCGCTTTGAAAAAAGAAACCAGTTGTACAATGAGCTGATGAATAAGGGCGCAATGGGTGAATTGGGCAGCGACTATCAAAAGGAATCTTTGAGGAGGTCGATGGAACAGGCTTATATGTTGTTGAAATCCCCTGAGGCTGCAGCATTCGACTTGAGTAAAGAGCCCAAGGCTAGCTATGATATTTATAACACAGGAAAATTTGGTTTAGGGTGCTTAATGGCTCGCCGTTTAACCGAAAAAGGTGCACGTTTTATTAGTGTTACCACCGAATATGTGCCCTTCAAAAATTGGGATACGCACGATAATGGACACACGCGATTGGTTGATATGAAGAAGCAAATTGACGGACCTGTAGCACAATTAATAAAAGACCTGGATCGTTCGGGGCATCTTGACCGCACCTTAATAATATTGGCAAGTGAATTCAGTCGGGATATGATGGTGGAGGGGCGACCCGACCTTAAGGTACAGGAGCAGGTGCAACAACCGGATATTATTCAAGAGCTCAAAAATTATGGCATGCACCGCCATTTTACAGATGGATGTTCTATGTTGATGTTTGGTGGAGGCATTAAAAAGGGGAATGTATTTGGAAAAACGGCAGATGAACGCCCTTGCAAAACTATTGAGAATCCCATTAAGATTGAGCAGGTTCATCAAACCATTTATCGTGCCTTAGGGATTGCAGAGGATACACATTATCTAGTGGAAAAAAGACCGTTCTATACCACTCCCGACGGATTGGGTAGGGCAGAAATGGGATTGTTTGCGTAGCCTTGCTAGGACAGAGATTTGGGTAAAAATTAGTTCCATTCTGTGCAATACACGGGTTAGCCATCTATTAGCTCAGCCAAAGTCTTTTTTTCCAATATCTTCAAAGTAGCATCTCTGGTTTGCAGCATGGTTTTATATAAGCCACAAGTTGCTTCGTCACAATCTTTGCATTTTTCGTAAAAATTTAGGCTCACGCAGGGAATCATTGCGATAGGGCCTCCTACGAGTCTAATGGCTTGTGCAAGCGTAGTTTTTTTAGGGGATTCAATCAGATAATAACCACCGCCTTTTCCCTTCTTGCTTTCCAACACATTATTTTGTTTGAGTTCCAACAAGATGGTCTCTAAAAACTTAATAGGGATTTGTTTGTTTTTAGCAATTTCTGAAATCAGTACCGGACCCTGGCCAAATTTACCAGCCAAATACCCCAGTGCTTTCAGTGCATATTGTGTTTTTTTCGATAACATTTCAGAAAGTTACGTATAAAAATAAAAAAAATAAAAAAAATAAGTCTACTTAAATAATAGACTATTATATTTGCACTATAAAACTTATAATTATGAGCCTACGTTTAGGGGATATCGCTCCCAATTTTACCGCAAAATCATCTTTGGGTGATCTTACTTTCTACGAATTCTTAGGGGATTCTTGGGGTATTTTGTTTTCACATCCAGCTGATTACACACCCGTATGTACTACCGAATTAGGAAGAACAGCGGCATTGAAAGAAGAATTTGAAAAAAGAGGCGTGAAGGTATTAGCCTTAAGTGTTGATCCAGTGGAGAAGCACGTGGGTTGGATCAAGGATATCAATGAAACACAACATGTGTCGGTTGATTTTCCCATCATTGCTGATGAAGATAAAAAAGTAGCTGAGCTGTATGATTTTATTCATCCCAATGCCTCAGCTACCCTTACTGTTCGTTCTTTGGTGATCATTGCTCCTGATAAAACAGTAAAATTAATTATCACTTATCCAGCTTCTACCGGAAGAAATTTTGTGGAAGTATTGCGTGTGGTAGACTCTTTGCAATTAACTGCCAACTACAGTGTTGCCACTCCGGCCAACTGGAAACAAGGTGAAAATGTAATTGTAGTACCTTCTATCAGTACAGCAGATGCGATTAAGAAATTCCCTAAGGGAGTGGAAGAAATTAAACCTTATTTGAGGTATACACCGCAGCCAAATATTGATTAAATATTCTTTGAGTTATTTCAATTAAGAGCTGTTCAAAAGACAGCTCTTAATTGTATAAATTCTTTTTCAGCTGCTGTATCAATGCCCTGATATCCTTTGGTAGCTCGGCTTCCAGATTAAAGTCGGTTCCCTCCGCATCCTTGAATTTTAACTGGCAGGAATGCAGTGCCACCCGGTTAAGCATCGGACGTTCTTCATGGTCGTGCTGACTGAGTTTATATCTTTTTTTGATGGAGGAAAGCAATACTGGTTTGCCATCTCCATACAATGGATCGCAGACAATAGGGTGTCCAATGTTTTTGGAATGGATCCTGATCTGGTGTGTTCGCCCGGTATGTATTTGAAATTTCACTAAACTGTATTTGCCCAATTCTTCTATTACTTCATAATCGGTCAGAGAAGGTTTTCCATTTTTATTGATGACCATTTGTCCTTTAAAAACGGGATGCTCCATAATGGGGCCATCCATACTACCCAATTTATCGGGCATTGATCCATGCACTAGTCCTAGGTAATATTTTTCTACCGTTCGTTCTTCAAATTGTTTGGAAAAAAACTTGTGTGTGGCCTCATCCTTTGCAAAAATGATAATGCCACTGGTTTCCCTATCAAGGCGATGAATGGTAAAGATGCTGCCATACTTATTGATCAACATATCTTTTAAGGATGGTTCAGATTGCATTCTGTCGGGGATAGAAAGAACACCAGCGGGTTTATTGAGAACTATAAAATGGTCATTTTCAAAAATGGTAACAACTGCTGCCAAAGCTTTGCTATTGGTAGGGTTGTCTTTATTGATATTAGGGGCTTCGCTCATTATTTGCTTTCGGTTGCGGGTTTTTGATTGGTTTGAATTTTCTTGTGTGAAATGTTCAGGTATTTCAACAAGCGGATTTCTTTTTCACTCAGAAAACGCCACTTGCCTCTCTCCACATTTTTTTTGGTAAGGGTTGCATACATTACCCTGTCCAACCCTTTTACATCATAACCTAAATGCTCAAATATTCTTCGAACCACGCGGTTACGACCACTGTGAATTTCTATGCCAATTACTGATTTGTCTTTCGAATCCGCATAGGCCAGTGAATCCGCTTTAATTTCACCATCCTCCAATTTTACACCATTTAAAATTTTGTCAAAGTCAGCTTTGGTAAGCGACTTATCCAATTTTGCCTCATATACTTTGGTGATGTTATAACTTGGATGAGAAAGTTTCTGAGTTAATTCTCCGTCGTTGGTTAACAGCAAAACGCCCGAAGTATTTCTATCCAATCTTCCTACGGGATAAATTCTTTCTGTGGTAGCCATTTTGGTTAATTGCAATACGGTTTTTCTTCCCTGTGGATCATCCGTAGTGGTAATATAATCTTTGGGCTTGTTGAGTAAAATGTACACCAGGTTCTTGCTGACAAATAATTTTTTTCCATTGAATTGCACATCATCTCGCTCGGTTACCTTGTGGGCCGGCTCTTTCACTACCTCATTGTTTACTTTTACTTTTCCTTCCTTAATGAGGGTAACCGCATCGCGTCTACTGCACACTCCACAATGGGCCACAAATTTATTCAGTGGCATTTCTGCAGTTGAAGGAGCGGAAGGCCGTACAATCCTTGGAGCCGTTTTAACGGGCGCAGGTTCATATTCTTTTTTAATGCCCTCTACTTTTTTGGTATGGGTAAAATTGGCCTCAATCGATTTTACCTTATCTTCTTTTCTAGAATGAATTGATTTACTTGGTGGGGCTTGGGTCGGAGCATTTCTTGCAGCGGCTTTCAACTGCCTTTTTTCTTCAAATCGCTTGTCGATGGCAGCAGCTCTTTGTTTTTTTGCTTTCTTTTTGGCTTGTTTGAATTCTTCTTTAATTAGACTGTTCTTCTTTTTTGGAACAAATTTCTGGAATGGTGCCTGGCTCATGTTTGAAGTGTTTTACTGTTATTTCAACAGGGGTGAGTTGCAAAGGTAACCTTTATTTTGGCGGGGTTGATATTTTATACAATATTAACATATAGTGGTGGCTGGCTTTTCTGTGATCGTTGGGTACTTGGAATTCGTTCAGTTATAGAACTGCTGAGTGGACAAAAAAAGTGGCCAACCAATTGGTTGACCACTACGACATAGGGATTTAATCTTTTATTCACCAGATCTGTTAAACTTCCTGTTCTTTCTGGATTGTTCCATTTTACTGATTTGCTCGGGAGATAAAATCTGGGCCAAATTATTTTCTTGATCTTTCTTGATCACTTTCAGCTGCTCTTTTTTCTCCGAATTACTTAACTGGCTATTCTCTTTTACAGCCTTTATTTTCGCCTGATCAGCATCTCGGTTTGCTTTAATTTGTGTTACCTGTTGTTCGGAAAGCCCCAATTTTTCTTTCATTTTCCCAATGTTTTTTCCAGCATTGTCACCTTGCCGATCATTGGGTTTGTTTTGTGCCAACTGATTTTTTTGTTCATCTGTCAATATTCCTGATACTTGATCTTTCTGAGATTGTAGGATTGCGTCTTTACTGGCTTTAAAATCTTTTACCGTCTGTTGGTCATTTTTTTTAAGTTCGGCCAACTGTTTTTCGGTGTTTTGTCTGGCGGCTTTCACTTGTTCTTTTTGGGTTGCAGAAAGATTCAATTCTTTCAGTCTTTTACCAGCTTGCTGGTTATGGGCAGGATGGTTATTTTTTTCTTTTTTTTGTGCAAAAAGAGTTGAAAAACATAGGGTGGTGGCTATTGCACCGATTAAAATCTTTTTCATAATGTCTTTATTTAAATGGTTCAGTTAAATAGACTATGAACAGTTTACTAGGTTTAATCGGTTGGAATAAAAAAATGGAAATATATCTTTTTAATTTACAGTTTTGCATTTTGAGTTACTGATCAAAGCTGCTTACTAATTCTTTTGGTTACATGAGCGTATAATAAAAGACCCCTTCATTTTTTGAAGGGGTCTTTTATACAAAGTGTTATTTATTTGAATCGAAGCAATTTTATTTTCCTTTGTTGGCAAGTTGTCCGCAGGCTGCATCAATGTCCTTTCCACGACTTCTTCTTACCCGAACGTTTACCCTGTTTTTGGCAAGATAATCTGTAAAGCGTTGGGTAGTATCCTCATCGGGCTTGGTGTATTTTGCACCTTCTATCGGATTGTATTCAATCACATTCACCAAGTGGGTAGGTATCTGGCGGTAAATTTTTGTCAGTGCCTCTGCATCTTCAATGGAGTCATTGAGGTCTTTAAAAAGAATATACTCTAGGGTAATATCATTTTTAGTTTTATCATAAAAATAATTCAAGGCCTCTACCAATGTATGGATGCTATTGGTTTCATTGATGGGCATTATCTGGTTGCGTTTTTTATCATCTGCAGCATGCAGTGAAAGAGCAAGATTGAATCTTACCCTGTCGTCGCCTAATTGTTTGATTTGTTTGGCCACCCCAGCGGTAGAAACGGTGATTCGTTTTGGGCTCATCGCCATGCCATCATTGGCTATTAATTTGTCGATGGCTTTTAATACATTTTTATAATTTAAAAGGGGTTCGCCCATACCCATAAAAACTACGTTGGAAAGTTTTTTGTCAAATGTTTTTTCTGATTGCTGGTTAATAAAAGCTACCTGGTTGTAAATCTCATCAAAGTCCAAATTTCTTTTTCTTTCCATGGTACCGGTTGCACAAAATTTGCAGCTCAGGCTACAACCAATTTGGGAAGATACACAGGCGGTGTTGCGCTTTTCTGTAGGAATCAGCACTCCTTCAATCATGTGTCCGTCAAAAGTCATAAATCTGGATTTAACGGTTCCATCACTGCTAAATTGGGTGGTATTTACGGTTAGGGAGGGTAAGTCGAATTTTTCGGCGAGGTGCGAGCGCAGTTCTTTGGAAATATCTGTCATGTCCTCAAAACTTTGTGCATTTTTTTTCCAAAGCCATTCATGCACTTGCTTGGTACGAAATTTTTTTTCGCCGATGGTCTCAAAATGTTTCGTCAATTCCTCCAAACTCAGGTTTCGAATGTTTTGTTTTACTGCTATCATGGTGCAAAGATACCGTAACTTACGGTATTGCCCAATGGAGCTCCTTTGCTGCAATGATTTTAAAGTAGTTTCATTGCTCGCGTTAAAATTTAGCAGCGGCTTTTGGAAAAAGGGTATGCGATTGGTCTGGTAATTAGTATTTCTTATAGATGAAAGTAAGCGGCTAATTTTTCAAATTCAACCACTTCCTGCAGCCCGGTACCCAGATTTTTTACCAGACAATGTTGCTGTGCTATTTCCGTGCTGCCAATAATGATGACATATTCAATATTTTTTTTCTCCGCATAACTGAACTGTTTGGCAATTTTTGCAAATTCATGATACATTTCGCAGGAAATACCCTTTTCTCTCAATTGCTGCATTATGCCAAATGCAAAAATGGACTCAACTTCACCCATATGAAAGAAGAGCGCTTTTGATCCTTTTTGGACATCCTTTGGAAAAAGCTGGAGCTCTTCCAACACATCATATATCCTATCTACCCCAAAACTAATACCAACCCCAGCGATACCAGGCACTTCAAATAAACTGGTAAGGTCATCATATCTTCCACCACCACCAATGCTTCCCATTTGAACTTCGGGGGGAGCCTTTGCCTCAAATATGATTCCGGTATAATAATTCAGTCCCCTGGCGAGCGTAAAATCAATTGCTAGGTGGATATTGCTGGTTTGCTGAAATAAAAATGCTACCTCTTGAATTCCCTCTTTACCTACCTCTAGGTTACCTACCAATGATTTTATTTGAGTTAATTTATCTTGATTGTTGCCGGTAATCAATAAATATTTTTCAATGGTAGCAATCTGTTCTTGGGTGAGGCCTCTTTGTGTCAATTCCTCTTTTACTTTATCTAAACCAATTTTATCCAATTTGTCAATGGCGATGGTGATGTCCATCATTTTTTCGGCGCCACCGCACAATTGGGCTAAAGCACTTAAAATTTTACGGCTATTAATTTTCAGTGTGTAGCCTGAAAGCCCCAATTGCATAAAAACCTGGTGATAAATATTCGCTAGTTCTACTTCATTGAGTAGGGAATTGCTTCCTACAATGTCGGCATCGCATTGTGTAAACTCGCGGTAACGACCCTTTTGAGGCCTGTCGGCTCGCCAAACTGGTTGTATCTGGTAGCGTCTAAAGGGAAACGTGAGTTTGCCATGGTTCATCGCTACATATCTGGCGAAGGGGATGGTAAGGTCGTACTTAAGGGCTCTTTCGGTTAGCTCGCTGCTGCTTTTTCCCATTAAGGCCTTTTCAAAACCTATTTTCGCTTTGTCAATATTGTTCGGATTACTAATGCCATTATTTAATATTTTAAAGATCAGCTTATCGCCTTCATCGCCATATTTTCCCATCAAGGTTTCTAAATTCTCCATTGCGGGAGTTTCAAGTGGTTCAAACCCATATAATTCAAACACACTGCGAATGGTGGATAAAATATAATTGCGTTTGTATACTACCGCTGCTGAAAAATCCCTAGTTCCCTGAGGAATGCTTGGTTTGGCCATGATTTGTTAATTAAAATATTTTATTGAATAGCCAGTATGATATTGGTGCATACTGGCACTAAATGGTTGCGTTAGCATGATTTTTTATAATTGCTTCACAAGCCAGTTCAATCATGTTATATACTTTGTGGTATCCCTCTTCTTCTCCGAACCAAGGATCTGGCACATCTTTGTTTTCTCCGGGGAAACACTCATTGAGTAGCAGATCAACGTTGGCTAATTCAAATGATTGTTTTCCTATTAATTCCATTTCTTCCATAACGTCAGCAGCCATTGCATAAATTTTATCAAAGCGACCGAAATCTTCATTTACTAGCATTCTGGAATGCTGCCCACTAATATCGATACCGTTCATTTTTGCCACTTTTTGTGACAGAGGGTGGGGAGGCTCACCGGTGTGCAATCCGTTGGTGCCAGCACTTTCTACTTTCCAATTTAACCCTGCTTTTTTGCACTTTTCCTTCAGTATTCCTTCTGCCAGTGGACTTCGGCAAATATTGCCTAGGCATACCATCAAAATAGTCATGCAGCAAATATAAGCTCTTAGGGGTAAAAGCAGTTAGCTGAAGGGGTAAAGGCTCGAAATTTTCTAATACATTTCAATCAATCGAACTAAATTGACTGCTCTTGAGTGGTAAGTACTCAGTTTTTTTGCTGTAGGCCTTGCTAAGAGTCAAGTCCAAAGTGATAAATGCTCGTAGCTAAGTTTACATTCCAGTTAAGTTTATTATACAAGGGTAGTTTTAAGTAATTTATTTTGTAATTTGCTCTTTTAATCGAGGGGGTACCAATCTCCCTTTGGATTGGTTCTAAAAACTATACAATGGCAATGGCAGAATTTGAAAAGGAAAAGCTAAGCGAAAGAGAGAAGGGATTTGTTCGCATGCGTTCGATTACCAATTATGGCATGGGGGTTTTTATGGTACTAGTTGGATTTTTTTTCATGTTTCCGGTTAAATTGACTCAAGGCTTTATCAATCAGTATGACGCTTCATTGATAAAATTATTTGCTGTGATATGCTGGATGTATGGTACTTTCAGAATCTATAGGGGGTATAAGAAAAATTATTTCAGAGACTGATGAACATAGATTGCAAAAAAAACAGCATTGTTAATTTTGGATGGCTATTCGTTTTTTGTGTTGGAATGATTCAATGCAATACCAAAAAGGCTGAACAAGTAACGGATACTCTTACCAGCGGTACTATACACATCAGTGTGGATGAGTCGTTCAAGCCAATAATAGATGAGCAGATAAAAGTATTTGAAGGATCCAATCGGGGAGCTAAAATTATAGCCCATTACAAATCGGAGGCAGCCTGTTTACAAGACATTTTTAATGATTCCATTACCAAAATGGTAATTGTAACCAGAGGGTTGACAAGAAAGGAAGAGAAATATTTCAAGGAATCTTTGCATTATTTTCCTCGTTGGGATGAGCTAGCAACGGATGCGATTGCCATCGTGGTAAATAAAAAAAGCACGGACACCATTTTTACCCTCCAAAGATTGCAACAGCAATTGGCTGGCTTAAAGGGAAAAAAGCAACAGGTCATTTTTGACGGATTAAATGCCACCAGTACCGTCAGGTTTGCCATTGACAGCATATTGAAGGGAGCCAAATTTGATACGGGTGTGGTAAGAGCGGTTAAAAATAGCCAAGCGGTATTGGATTATGTTGCAGCCAATGACAATGCCATTGGATTGGTGGGAATCAGCTGGATTGGTAACCCCGAAGATACAGCCCAGGTAAAAATGTTACAGAAGGTTAAAATGGTATATGTTAAATGTGAATATTGTTCCGATTCTCCTTATGTGAAACCGACACAGTATGGAATCATGACCAAAAGGTATCCCCTGATTCGTGGTTTGTACTTTATTTTGAAGGAAAACTATTCAGGCCTAGGGTCGGGGTTTCTAAATTTTTTACAGTATGAAAGGGGGCAATTGATTTTCAGACGAGCCTATTTAGGTCCTAGTAAAATAGGTTTTGGTATTCGCAATGTGAAAATCAATGAAAAATTAGCAAAATAAAAGCAGACATTTGAAATAGTTTTGGTTTTAAATTAATATCATTGCAAAAACTAATAAACTGAAAAGGAAAATGAATAGTATCAAATTTGGAATGCTGGTGGTAGTTACCCTATTGCTTTCAAGTACAGTGAAAGCCCAAACTATTGAAGAGGGTAAGAAATTTATGTATTTTGAAAAATACCAAAGTGCTAAAAATGTATTTCAAAAACTGATGGCGGTTACCCCAGTAAGCCCAGAAACCGTTTATTGGACGGGCATCTCCATTATGGCTGGGGCTGATTATTCTGCTAATTCATTGCAAGAAGCTAAGGAAATTTATCGCAAGGCGCTAGAAACAAACAGTAACAATGCATTGTTGATTGCAGCGATGGGAAACATCGAGTTACGCGAAGGTAAAACTCAGGATGCCCGCAATCGTTTTGAAACAGCGCTTTCTCTCAGTCAAAATAAAGACTTGGGAGTCCTTGCTGCTGTGGGGATGGCCAATTCTGACTTTGACAATAAATTTGCAGATCCTACTTATGCGATAGAAAAACTAAAAATTGCCACTACCTTAAAAAAGTTCAAGGAACCTGCAGTATATATATATATGGGCGACGCCTACAAAATACTGTTGGATGGGGGAAACGCACAATTAGCATATCAGGCTGCCCTAAATATTGATCCTAACTATGCAAGGGCACTGTATAGAATTGGCAAAATATACCAAACACAAGGATATGGGCAGGAGGAAATTT
>JBIKOV010000077.1:0-14769 GCA_044357815.1 Ferruginibacter sp.
ACCGATGTTTAGGATCTTTACCCATACGAGCTGTTCCCATTTCATGAATACCTCTTCCAGGTGTTCCGTCTCCATTGCGTCCTTTAACATTTTTAACACCCGCGGCTTCCAGCATTTCGACAGCATCACTGATCATATCCTTGCGCATCTTCAACTCATTTTCTTTCAACTCACAATCAATGGCCAACACATTAAGCCCCCATTTATCTTTTTTGGTTTTATCCAGTGTTACTTTATTTTCGGCATAAGGAAGAATTTCTCCGAAGCCTCCAATACCCATTTTCCAATCCCCAGGCTCAGACAATGCATCTTTAAAATCTGCACCAATAGACAATTCTGCCACCTGTTTTTTCCATCCTTCACGGCTTGCACTACCCTGGTAACCAAAACCACGTAAATAATCACTCTTACTTCCAAATAAATTACGGTAACGTGGAATATAAATGCCATTTGCCCGACGTCCATAAGTATATTTATCTTCATAGCCGTCCACATCTCCACTAGCACCTACACCAAGGTGATGATCCATCAGATTGTGTCCTAATGCATTGCTACTGCTACCGAGCCCTTCTGGCCAGATATCAGTGGCAGAATTCATCAGTAACCAAGTTGAGTTTAAAGCAGAAGCATTTACAAAAACGATTTTACTGAAAAACTCATAGGTTTGATTGGTTTCTGCATCTAGAATTTCAACTCCCTTTGCCTTTTTAGTATCCTTATCATAAATAAGCTTGGTAACAATAGAAAATGGGCGAACGGTTAAATTGCCTGTTTTCATAGCAGCAGGAAGTGTTGCAGATTGTGTACTAAAATAAGCACCAAAAGAACAACCCAGCCAACATTTATTCTGGTATTGGCAATTAGTTCTACCCTCATGAGGAACCGTAATATTAGCAGTCCGTCCAATGATCATGGTACGACTGTTATTGTAATGTTTTTTTAGTCTAGCTGCAACATCTTTTTCCACGCAATTCATTTCCATGGCAGGCATAAAATGACTATCCGGCAACTGAGGTAGACCTTCCATAGATCCACTGATACCTGCAAATTTTTCAGCATACTCGTACCATGGAGCTATGTCCTTGTAGCGAATGGGCCAATCCACTCCAAAGCCATCTTTTGAATTAGCCTCAAAATCGAAATCACTCCACCGATAACTTTGACGCCCCCACATGAGTGAACGACCACCTACTTGATATCCTCTAAACCAATCAAAACGCTTCACCTCAGTATATGGATGCTCGCTGTCTTTGACCCAATAATCAAGATTCATTTCATTAAGTGGGTAATCTCTTTTCAAAACGGGGTAATCTTGAATCATTTGTTGGGTTCTTCCACCAGCATGGGGAAATTCCCAGGGTGCTTTGGAAGCACTCGGATAGTCCTTTATATGCTCAATATTCCTACCTCTTTCCAGCATCAATACTTTCAAACCTTTTTCAGTTAATTCCTTTGCTGCCCATCCACCACTGATGCCAGAGCCTACTACAATTGCGTCATACTTATTTTCAGCCATTTTTAATTTTTTATGCTAAATGAAAACATTAAACTAATTCAAAGAGGATTATACATCACAGATTTTTATTGCCTCCTTCAGCGATTGCATTTTATCCTCTTTTGCAGGAATAAACTCCTGTGCAACATAATTTTTGAATCCGGTTGCTACAATCGCTTTCATGATGGCAGGGTAATACAACTCTTGGGTGTCATCAATTTCATTCCTTCCCGGAACACCTCCGGTATGGTAATGACCAAAGTATTGGTGGTGGGCCTGAATGGTAGCAATTACATCTCCCTCATCAATTTGCATATGGTAAATGTCATAGAGGAGCTTGAAATTTTCAGAACCTACTCTTTTACACAACTCTACTCCCCAATTGGATCGATCGCACATATAATCTTTGTGATTGGTTTTGCTATTGAGCAATTCCATCTGAAGAATAACGCCGTGCTTTTCGGCGAATGCAATTATTTTTTTCAATCCTTCGGCAGAATTAGCTAAGCCAGTTTCATCATCCATTCCCCTTCGGTTGCCACTAAAACAAATCAGGTTTTTATAACCCGCCTTAGCCACCATCGGAATCATTTCTGTATAATTCTGGATCAGCTTTTCATGGAATTTCTTTTCAGCGAAACCATTGGTTAAACCTGTTTCTGCTCCATTGCACATAGAAGAAAATATTCCATGCTTTTGCAAAATGGGCCAGTCTTTGGGGCCTACCAAATCAATGGCTGAAAAACCAATTTTCTTTACCCCTAAGCATAATTCTTCAATGGTCATTTTGCTGTAGCACCATGCACAAACTGAATGGTTAATGTTTCCTTTAAGTTTCAATTGATTGTCATTTATATTTTCTTTCTCTTTGAAAGAGGTTAACATAGAAGTTGATCCAAGCGCTGCTGAACCTACCAGTATATTTTTGATGGCATTTCGCCTGTTTTGATGATCCGACATTTGTAAATTATTAAATGATTAAATAAAAAATAGTTTATGCAGCGGTTGTTTTTTTAGATCGCATAAACAGAAATAATCCTGCGAATGCAACAATCAACACGATTGGAATAATGAGGGTAACATTAATAATTTCAGGGCCTGCCGCTTTTTTTGCTTCGTCCAATCCATTTTCCATATGTGCCGCCAATAATTTGTCATAATAACCGCCCATAAAAATCATGTATACCGATACGGCAAACATACCCGCAGCACCCATTAGGTTCATCCCGACAGCTCCGGTCTTTGGTAAATTTTCGGATACAAAACCCAACATAGTAGGCCAAAAATAACATACTCCCATGCCAAATAAAATTGCACCTACAAAAAGCATATTTCCCGAAGTATGTCCAAGAAGGTATAAACCGGCTGCTGCCAAAATAGATGACATTAATAAAACACCCAATGGAGAAAACCTATGAACTACTGGGCCTGCAAAAGCACGTCCAACAACCATTACACCTGTTTCCAATGTTAATAACAAAATAGCATTATCCGTAACATTTTTTAATAACACATCGATCCACTGACCAGTAAATAATTCGGTGATAGCGGTTCCAAACATTAAAACGATCATTAAAATAAATAATGGATTAAGCAATGCCCTATACATTTCTGCACTAGAAACACCACTCGCTACTCTTTCTGTAACCGGAAATTCCAGCTTACTGAATAAATAGCCGTAAATAACGGTTGGTATAATCATCAAGCCCACCTGCACCTGCCAGCCGATTCCTATTTTATCTAAAAAGAATACCAAAAGGGTTCCAATTACTATACCACCTGGAAACCATAAATGGAAATGATTAAGTTTAGTTGTTTTATTATCACTATGAATAGTAGCCACCAATGGGTTACAAGCCGCTTCTACTGTACCATTTGCAATCCCAACCAACAGTGTTGAAATGAACAAACTCCAGTAACCGGTAGCGAAGATGGTAAGCAATATTCCTGCTAAATGGAATACAAAAGCTGCAACCAATAATTTTTTCATCCCGATTGAATCTACCACCATTCCTCCTATTACTATTGCAAGCGGAAAACCCCAGAATGCAGTAGCCGCAATTGTTCCGAGCTGCTGGGTATTTAATTCAAATTGAACTCCAAGTCGGCCAAGTATACCGGCACGAATTCCAAATGAAAGAGAGGTTACCAAAAGTGCCAAGCAACTGGCTAAGAATAATTGTTTTTTATGAACATTGGCTAGCATAATCGTTGATTTTATAAAGGTTAAAAAAGGATAGCAAAAAAGAGAAATGTAATATTATTGATTTTTAATTTAAAATAGTTAAATTAACAATTGTTTTTTTAAACAGCTTATTCATACCTAGAAATCTTAGAATAGGAACTAAACAGCAACTTGAGAAATAACGGCCCGATCATTGGCTAAAAGAGTCATTTTAGGAGGGATAAATAGCAAGGGATAGTCTGTACAATTAGCCAATACCGTTAGAAAACAAGTTTGGATATTGAACTTGAAATATTTTATTAAAGTTATGTTGCAATTTATCCGTAAAATTGTAAAAAAATAAACCTACATAATAAGAATCAAACTTTAAATTTACTAGTATGAAAAGAAAATTACGTATGGGCATGATTGGAGGTGGTAAAGACGCTTTTATCGGCTCAATTCATCGCTATGCCTCCAATATGGATGGCTTGGTTGAATTGGTATGTGGCGCATTAAGCATCAATCCGGAAATTGCAAAAGATTCCGGCCAGTCATTATTTCTTCCAGAAGACAGAATTTACCTGACATACCAGGAAATGATAGAAAAGGAAAGTTTGCAACCAGCAGACAAGAGAATGGATTTTGTAACCATTGTAACACCCAACTTTGCCCATTTCGCACCTGCAAAACTGGCTTTGGAAAATGGTTTCAATGTGGTGATTGAAAAACCAATCACTTTTTCATTAGAGGAAGCGAAAGAATTGAAAAAACTAGTAGAACAAACAGGCTTGGTGCTTTGCCTTACCCACACTTATTCAGGGTATCCATTGGTTAAACAGGCAAAAGCGATGATAAACGATGGCGTTTTAGGTAAGGTAAGAAAAGTATGGGTTGAATATCCTCAGGGTTGGTTGAGTAAATTATCAGAACGAGAAGGCAATCAACAAGCAGCTTGGAGAACAGATCCAACAAAAAGTGGAAAGAGTGGTTGCATGGGAGATATAGGAACACATGCTGCTCATTTGGCCGAATATATTACTGGATTAAAAATCACCCAACTTTGTGCTGATCTAAATATAATGGTTGACGGAAGAGCACTAGATGATGATGGAAATGTATTGTTGAAATTTGACAACGGTGCAGCGGGTGTATTGATGGCTTCACAGGTAGCCGCTGGAGAGGAAAACTCACTAAAAATAAGGGTTTATGGAGAAAAGGGCGGCATCGAATGGGCGCAAATGGAACCAAATACATTATTGGTAAAATGGCTGGATGCTCCTACCCAAATACTTCGTGCCGGATCAAACTATGGAGACCGTCTCTCCTCTTATGCTACCAGTAACTGTAGAACTCCTGGAGGTCACCCCGAAGGATACCTAGAGGCATTTGCCAATATTTACAAAAATTTTGCTACCACCCTATTAGCCAAAATGAATGGCAACGTGGCAAATAAAGAAGCACTTGACTTCCCTTCAGTGGCAGACGGAATAAGAGGGATGGCATTTATTGACAATGTGGTGCTATCTGCTCAATCAGACAAAAAATGGACGGATTTTGTTGTGTAAGCAAGCGTACGTTATTAGAAATAAATAAAATCCTAAATCAATTCATCAATTATTAAATTATTTTATATGCAAACAATAAAAGGACCAGGCATATTTTTAGCTCAATTTGCTGGAGATACTGCTCCCTATAATTCGCTACCCAATATTTGTAAATGGGCAAGGGATAAAGGATTTGTAGGTATACAAATCCCTTCATGGGATGCCAGGTTTATTGACCTACAGAAAGTAGCTGAAAGTAAAACATATGCAGATGAAATCAATGGCATTGTTCAACAAGCAGGTTTACAAATAACGGAACTATCTTCCCATTTACAGGGACAACTGATTGCAGTAAATCCCGCCTATAATGAACTTTTTGATGGTTTTGCACCTGCAGCAGTTCATGGCAATGCTGTTGCAAGAACTGCTTGGGCGGTACAACAACTTAAATATGCTGCAAAAGCCTCTCAAAATTTGGGATTGAATGCACATGCTACTTTTAGTGGTGCCCTACTCTGGCAAGCTGTTTATCCCTGGCCTCAGCGTCCTGCAGGACTAGTTGAAACAGGCTTTACAGAATTGGCTAAACGATGGTTGCCAATATTAAATATTTTTGACGAGTGCGGAGTAGATCTATGCTACGAAATTCACCCAGGTGAGGATCTACATGATGGTATTTCATACGAAATGTTTTTAGAAAAGGTAAACGATCACCCACGTGCATGCCTATTGTATGACCCCTCCCATTTCGTCTTACAGAGTCTTGATTACCTTGCTTATATTGATTATTATCACCAGCGCATCAAAGCCTTTCATGTAAAAGATGCTGAATTTAACCCAACTGGAAAACAAGGCGTTTACGGAGGATATCAAAGCTGGGCAAACCGTGCTGGGCGCTTCCGCTCACTAGGTGATGGACAAGTCGATTTTAAATCCATTTTTAGTAAACTTTCTGCTTATGACTACAAAGGTTGGGCAGTATTGGAATGGGAATGTGCGATAAAAAATTCGGAGGATGGAGCAGCAGAAGGCGCTCCTTTTATCAGAGACCATATTATCAAAGTAACAGAAAAGGCATTTGACGATTTTGCAAGTGCTGGAAATAATGAGCAATTTAATAGGAATCTGCTAGGCATCTAATTTAAAATTCAATACAGTTTACAATCGCTGAAAAGTGATTAAAGCAGGTGATTGAGGGTTTTCCTCCATCACCTGCTGTTTTTTAAGCATACATTTAGTATTTCAATTTTAACATAATTCAATTCGTTCCGATTACATAATACCCTACCTTCAAGAATTGAAAAACCAATTTCACCTAATTAGCCAAGTTGAAATTTAAAAAAACTAACTGAATAGATATGGCTAGTTATCCATTACACAAAAAAATAAAAATGAAAAAATTGCTTTTAAAAATTTTATTATTGATTACTTTAATCGCTCCTGTTTTTTGCATTGCCAATCCGACAACGAAGGGAGGTGAATTTTATCAAATAACCGTTTATCATTTCGCAAATTCAGCCCAGCAAGCACTTATTGAGCAATACCTCAAAGACGCCTATTTACCAGCACTACACAGGCAGAAGATAAAAAACATAGGTGTATTTACAGGCATTGCAAATGATACGGCTACTGATAAAAGAATATACGTAATTGTTCCTGTTCAGTCCTTGCAACAAGTGGTTACTATTAAAGAAAATCTTGAAAAAGATGCCGATTATCAAGCAAACGGGAAATTATACTTGGAAGCTCCCTCCAAAAAACCTCCCTACAGTAGACTAGAAAATATACTGCTAAAGGCCTTCCCTCTTGCACCATTTATGAACCTTCCAAAGCTTTCTTCCCCAAAAGCAGAAAGGTTTTATGAACTAAGGAGCTACGAAAGTCCAACTGAAAACTATTTTACAAGCAAAGTAAAAATGTTCAACGAAGGTGGTGAAATCACATTATTTAAACGGCTAAATTTTAATGCTGTTTTTTATGCATCCGTGATCTCCGGCAGCCGCATGCCAAATCTAATGTACATGACTAGTTATGAAAACCAGGCTGACAGGGATGAGCATTGGAAAAGTTTCAGTGCAGCTCCTGAATGGAAAATTCTTTCCGCTATGCCGGAATACCAAGGTAATGTTTCAAAAAATGAACAGACTTTCCTTCATACAACCTCTTATTCTGATTATTAAACTAACCAATTGTATTTTAACGGATGGTAAATACGCTTGTTGATCATAAGCAATTATCCTTTAAATACTAAACTATCAATCTAATTAAAAAACTACAACCATGAATACAATCCGGGTTATCACAAAAAACATCATTCCTTTACTCTTGCTGATCTGTATTTCTTTCGCCTTTAAAAAGAAAGATCCAGCAGTATTGGTATTTTCAAAAACAAGTGGCTTTAGACATGGAAGCATTCAGTTAGGCATTAAAGCAATTAAGCAACTGGGACTGGATAATCATTTCACAGTAGATGCTACTGAAGATTCTCTAGCTTTTACCACTGATAATCTGGCTAAATACAAAACAGTTATTTTTCTATGCACAACTGGAAATGTATTGGGTGAGGAACAACAAAAAGCGCTAGAAAATTACATTCAAAAAGGAGGCGGCTACGTAGGAGTTCATGCTGCAACTGATTGTGAATATGACTGGCCTTGGTATGTGAAAATGGTAGGTGCTAGCTTTCTATCACACCCAAGTCAACAGATGGCAAAATTAATGGTAGTAGACAAGAAATTCATTGCCACCAAACACTTGCCGGATGTATGGGAAAGAAAAGATGAGTGGTACAATTTTAAAAACATGAATCCGGATGTACATGTACTGATAAAAATAGATGAGACTTCTTACGAGGGTGGTAAAAATGGTGATAATCATCCAATGGCCTGGTATCATTCCTATGATGGTGGAAGAGCATTTTATACCGAATTAGGTCATACCGATGAAACCTATTCAGAACCTGCATTTCTTCAACATTTACTGGGAGGAATACAATACGCTCTGAAAAAATAATTTCAAACAACAATCCCACAAAAAAAGCCAATGACTTCGAAGTCATTGGCTTTTTTTGTGGGATCTTTAATGTACACTTCAGCAAATTTTAAATGATAGCTGATACGGCATAAGAATATCAATCTATTATTAAAGTTCTCTTACCCAAATATTGCGAAAGCTAATCGGCTCACTTGCATCTCCATGTGCCTGCAATTTTATTGGAGAAGGTCCATGTTTTTTATACGCTGGCTGCCCTATATAAACGGTTCCTCCCTTCAAAACAGTATTATTCTGAAGCAAAATTCCATTATGAATCAAGGTTACGCGTGCAGGGGATAAAAGATCGCCTCCATCATTAAAACGAGGTGCAGTCCAAATGACATCATAAGTTTGCCATTCACCTGGTTTTCTGCAGGCATTGGCTAATGGTATCGCTTGCTTGTACACACTCCCAGTTTGTCCATTAACATAGGTCTTGTTTTCAAAGCAATCTAAAATTTGAATTTCATACCCGGAGTCACCTTCACCGGTAGAGGCCAAAAACAATCCACTGTTTCCCCTACCCTGACCAGTTCCTGTAATTTTGGTTGGTATCTTCCACTCTAAGTGCAACTGGTAATCTGTAAAAGACTTTGTTGTTTGAATATTGCCTGTACCCTTTTTAACAACAAATACTCCGTTTTTTACAATCCACTGTGCGGGTGAATTATCTTCAACAGATACCCATTCACTTAGGCTTTTGCCATCAAACAAAATAATAGCATCCGATGGTGGCTGAATTCCCTCTGGAGGGGTAACTTTTTTAGGTTCAGGTTGCCACACTTCAGTAGCAGCAGGGTCAGGCTTCTGGGCAAAACTCTGTTGGAAAGAAAAAAGAACAGTTGGCAATAACAAAAAGAAGATTTTTTTCATACAAATAGTCGTTTTTAATGAAGATTGTTTTTATTGATAATAAGTTTCCGATTCAGATGGTTTCCTATTCAAACTTGAAAGTAAAATTATAAGTAAATTCCTTATAAATTGTGAAAGCTTTATCAAATGTTTTTTTTTGTAGAATTGCGAATGATTATATTTGATAATTCAAATTATGTGATTATCTAAAAATATCTTTTATGGGAGATACACTCCAAATTAAAAAACAAACAAAGAAATACGATGTGGTGATAGTTGGCTCCGGAGCTGGAGGTGGCATGTCGGCGTATGTTTTAGCAAATGCCGGATTAAAAGTTTGTCTGCTCGAAGCTGGTCCTGATTATGATCCCGCAAAAAACTCCTCCCAGTTAAAAAATCCATGGGACTCTCCCCGAAGAGGCGCCAGTACTAAATATAGGCCATTTGGCGATTTTGACGGATGCTATTGGGGATGGGAAATCGACGGAGAACCTTATACTCACGCTCCCGGAACCAAATGGGAATGGTGGAGGGCAAGAATGGTAGGTGGAAGAACCAATCATTGGGGTAGAATTTCTTTACGATTTGGACCAAAAGATTTTAAACGCAAAAGCATTGATGGACTAGGTGACGATTGGCCGATTGGTTATGAAGATGTAAAACCGTATTATGATAAAATAGATAAACTAATTGGCGTTTTTGGTAGCAATGAAGGACTACCGAATGATCCAGATGGAATATTTTTACCAGCACCCAAACCGCGCTTGCATGAATTATATATCAAAAAGGCGGCTATAGGAGTTGGTGTACCTGTAATTCCTTCTCGTTTATCCATTCTTACCAAACAAATCAATAAAGAAAGAGGTGCCTGTTTTTATTGTGCCCAATGCGGAAGGTCTTGCAAAATTTATGCAGATTTTTCATCTTCATCTGTATTGATTAAACCAGCGCTTGCTACTGGGAATGTAGACCTAATTACCAATGCGATGGCACGCGAAGTGCTCACCAATAAAGAAGGGCTGGCAACAGGTGTTTCGTATGTTAATAAGGATGATATGCAGGAATATCAGGTAGAAGGAAAAGTAGTCATCCTTGCGGCTAGTGCTTGTGAAAGTGCCCGGTTAATGTTGAATTCAAAATCTGATCAGCACCCCAATGGTATTTCCAATTCAAGCAATGTGGTGGGTAAATATTTACATGATTCTACCGGAGCGGCTATGGGTGGGGTTTTGCCGAATTTAATTGGAAGAAAAAGATACAATGAAGATGGTGTAGGTGGACTACATGTTTATTCACCTTGGTGGTTGGATAATAAAAAACTAGATTTTCCACGTGGCTACCATATTGAATATTGGGGTGGTATGAGCCAGCCTTCCTATGGATTTGGATTTGACATGGAAACTCAAAACGGCATGTTCCCCATCAATGGAAAAAAGAAGGAAGCTGGCGGATATGGCGCTTCTTTAAAAGAAGATGTACGCTATCTCTTCGGCGCTAATGTAGGAATGGCGGGCCGTGGTGAAAGTATTGCCATGGAATCAAATCTTTGTGAAATTGATCCTTCAGTAGTGGATAAATACGGAATTCCTGTACTTCGGTTTAATACTAAAAATAGTGAGCACGAGATTAAGCAGGCCAAACACATGAAGGAAACCTTTAGAGAGATCATGCACAATATGGGTGCTGTTATCACCTGGGGTGATAACGAAGGTCCGGAAAGCGATTACGGACTTGCTAATCCGGGCAATATTATTCATGAGGCAGGAACCGTTAGGATGGGAAATGACCCTAAAAAATCTGCCCTCAATAAATGGAGTCAGGCCCATGATTGTAAAAATTTATTCAACGTAGATGGAGGCCAGTTTGTATCTCAAGCAGATAAAAATATCACTTGGACAATTTTAGCACTTTCAATGAGAACCTCCGAATATATAATTGATCAACTTAAAAAGAATAATTTGTAAACTATCATGCACTAAAGCCCCTTTATGGATTTTTAAAGCGGTTTGAAAAGCTAAAAATAATTATATGGACAGACGTAAATCAATCAAAACATTATTAGTAGGAACTGCTGTAGCCTCCGTTCTAATTGAATCATGTGAAACTACCGATAAAAAAGGATCAACCACTTCCACCACAGTAGTCAATGAGGATGACCGAATGGTAGAGGAAAAAATTGCTTTGAAAAAAATTAATGAAGAAGTGTTTTTTACCCCCGCCGAAATGGTTACGATTACCCTTTTAGGAGATATTATTATTCCAAGAGACAAAGTGAGCGGAAGTGCTTCTGATGCAAAAGTGCCAGATTTTATTGAGTTTATTGTAAAAGATATGCCCGAACACCAAACACCCATGAGGGGAGGTTTACGTTGGCTAGAATTGAATTCTCTAAAAAGATTTGGCAATTCTTTTGCCAACATTACCGAAAAACAGCGACTTGAAATAGTAGATGATATTGCTTATCCTAATAAGGCCAAAGCAACCATGAAACAGGGAGTGGCTTTTTTTAACCTTATACGCAACTTGACCACCACCGGATTTTATACTTCAGAAATAGGCGTAACGGATGTTGGCTATATGGGCAATGTTCCCAATCAATGGAACGGAGTTCCAGATGATGTTTTAAAGGAGCACAACTTATCCTACAGCGAAAGGGAATTGAAGGAATGCATCAGTTTCGATAATAAAGCTTAAAATATTAACTGAATTGAGTTGAGTAATTCTTTACTATCAACTTGTAGCATTTTTTAAAACTATTTATTAGGATGACCCTTCTTGGTCATCCTTTTTTTATTGGAACTATGGCTAGCCATTGAAGGAAATCTATCAAGGATCTACTAACAGAAAAATTCTGTGCTATTTAAATATTTACCTATTCAATGAGGATTACAACCAGGTCCATCACATTGGTATTGGTAGCCCCTGTTTTTAACAGGCCCCCAGTTTTTTCAAAAAAAGTATATGCATCATTGTTTAATAGATACTTGGCTGTATCGAGGTTTAATTCTTTGGCCGCTGAAATAATACCAACATCTACCATAGCACCAGCTGCATCGGTTGGTCCATCTGTACCATCAGTACCCGCAGATAAAAAAGTGATTTTATTTGAAAACACATTGTCATCAACAGAAGCTAATTCCAGCAGGGCACTGAGCGCCATTTGCTGATTACGTCCTCCAACTCCATTACCAGTAACCATTACTGTAGTTTCTCCTCCTAGCAATACACAGGCTGGTTTAACCCCCTGGTAGTTTTTACAGAAATGGAGTAATGAACGGCCTACTTGTTCAGCATCTCCAGTAAGGCCACTCTCCACTCTGCAGATATGATAACCAAGTTGGATTGCCTTCAACTCAGCTGCTTTTAACGCTAAACTATTATTGCCAAT
The DNA here is from genome assembly GCA_044357815.1 of Ferruginibacter sp. GTDB lineage: Bacteria > Bacteroidota > Bacteroidia > Chitinophagales > Chitinophagaceae > Ferruginibacter. The sequence continues at coordinate 12,480 of JBIKOV010000077.1, forward strand.
AATTTTGTTTCTTACCTTATCAAAAACAGGATGCTGTTCTTTAAACGTATCTGGAAGCATCCCTTTACACCCATCCATAATTCGCTGGTATATGGAAATGGGTAGTTGATCAATTAAATTATACCGAGATATTATCCGAAGCGTATCATCAAAACTAGTGTTGTCGGGTACCGTTGGTCCACTCGCTATTACCGTTAGATCATCTTCAGGTACATCCGAAATTATAAAAGTGAACCACCTTGCAGCTGGAGCATATTGCAATAATTGTCCCCCTTTTACAACAGACAAGTGTTTTCGAATGGTATTCACTTCATCAATGGAGGCTCCACAGTTGAGGAGTAACCGAAAGGTGAGCTGAATATCGGCCAGCGATAATCCTTCCGGGACATCGATCCATAGAGAGGATGCACCACCGCTGATGAGGCAGATAACGAGGTCATCTTTTTCTACTTGCTTCAGCAATTGAAGCGTGTCATTCATAGCTGCTACTCCCTGCTGATCAGGAACGGGATGAGCCGCTTCAAGACAAATGATATTTTCTAACGCAATCGAATGGCCATATTTTGTTACCACTAGTCCTGCTGTTATCAAATCTCCCAGTAAATCCTGCACCACTTTAGCCATAGCAGCACTGGCTTTTCCTGAACCAACTAAATAAATTTTTTGTATTTCACTAATATTAAATTGCTGATCAAAAATATGTAGCTGATGCTGCTCAATGAACAGGTATTCAGGAATTAATTTTTGAGGTTGAACAGCAGCAACTGCAGTATTGAATAATTGAATAGCGTTTTCCCTAGCAGCCATTTTTTAATTTTTATAGACCAAATTAAATGAAAAATAATACAGTAAACACTAATCAGCTGGGTATAATAATTAGCAATTATACCTTTTTGTAGCATTATATTCCAGCAGTTATTGTGATTGACTTATTTTCTACTACTGCCTGATATAACGGTTCGTTAATCGCGTGTTCACTTTTGGCTATAACCACGGTAGCCACCGTATTGCCAATAATATTGGTGATAGCTCTTGCTTCACTCATAAACCGATCTACCCCCAGTAACAGCGCCAGCCCCTCTACCGGAATTACTTTGATGGCAGCTAGTGTAGAAGCTAATACAATAAAACCACTTCCGGTAACACCTGCAGCCCCCTTACTGGTTATCATTAAAATACCGATAATGGTTAACTGTTGCATCAGTGAAAGATCAATGCTAAAAACCTGCGCCAGAAATATAATAGACATACTCAGGTAGATGGTAGTTCCATCCAGATTGAAACTATAACCAGCTGGAATCAATAGCCCCACCACTGATTTATCACAGCCGGCAGCTTCTAGCTTCAGCATGATATTGGGTAAAGCAGGTTCACTACTGCTGGCTCCTAATGTAATCAGTAATTCTTCTTTAATGTAGATTAATAATTTCCATAAACTAAACCCATTGTACTTGCAGATCAAATTGAGTACAATGAAAATAAACAGAAAAACGGTAATGTAAAAACTGAGCATCAACTTTCCTAGTAGTAACAAAGTGCCAAAACCAAATTGTCCGATGGTAAATGCCATGCCGCCAAAAGCACCAAGTGGTGCAAGGCGCATAATCAGCTTCATGATATTGAAAATCACCTTATTTATTTTTTCAAAACTGGCAATCAAGCTGGTACCATAATTTCCCAATTTACTAAGAGCGGCCCCAAATAAAATACTGAAAAATAATATTTGCAAAATATCCCCTTGAACGAAAGACTTGAAAATATTATCTGGAATGATATGGGTAAAAAAATCTACCCAATTTAATTCGTTGGCTTGGCTGGTGATTTTAATTAGTTTTTCAGACTTTAAATTACTAACAGCAACGCCTACGCCAGGCTGCACAAAATGAGCTACTATCAACCCGATGATCAGCGCAAGGGTAGTTACAATTTCAAAATACAACAGACCTTTCCCTCCAACCCTTCCCACTTTTTTCATATCCCCCGCACCGGCAATACCCAATACGATGGTAAAAAAAATAATCGGGGCAATGATCATTTTTATCAAATCAATAAATTTTTCACTAATTATTTTTCCCGTAGGAGCAAAAGAAGGATAAAGCCATCCCACTAATATCCCAAGCGCGATACCTATTAAAACCTGTACATACAAAATTTTCAAATATTTCATACCTATATTTCTTAAAGTGTTGAATTGGTTGAAATAACCAATGGAAAGTTACTGCTTCTAAAATAAATGAATACAATAATCAGCTGAATGGGCAATGGGCAATGGGCAATGGGCAATGGGCAA
>JBIKOV010000078.1:0-14761 GCA_044357815.1 Ferruginibacter sp.
GTTGCGTCGATAATGGGCTTTATTTTTCGAGTTGAAAGTGTTCAAGGATTCGTCGCAACGTCCCCGATTGTAGTAATTTAATTCGGCGGGCAGGATAGACGTTGCTGGGAAATGGGGGGGGGCAATGGTGAATTGTGAATAATAGCCAATACTAATTTTTCAGCATTCTCTTTTGAATTATTAATCCATATATCTAAATCTCCTGTGTGACGAGGTTTGCCATGAAATGCCAATGCATATCCCCCTACCACCATATAATTAACCTGGTGTTTATTAAGCAACTTCACAAAATCTTCAAAGTCTTTTGCTAGTGTCATGCTTTCAATTTTCTTGTTACAACATGCGTTTTATCCATTCGGGTAGTTTCTAAGTCTACTGTTTGGGAGATTAAAAATGTTACAGCTTCTAATCTTTTTATTAGGGGTTGTGATAGCCAATAGTTCAAATCATTCATTTTTTCATCGAATGATTTGAGCGATACCATATTTAAAGTTGGAGCAATATTCATAGTAAAAATTGACTGAAGATGAAACTTCCTGTACAAGGGGTTTCTTTTTTTCAACTTAGTTGGTAATCCTGTCAGCTCGATTTGGAAAACTTGTTTACCAGATGGAATTCATTTCATATAATTCCATGGAATGAATGACGACATCTCCATTTATTTGAATGCCGGTTTCCGATTTGCTTTTTTTAAGCGCCTCTGCAATATGTAATTTACCATTGTCGATATAGCCTTCCACCGAATTTTTATCAATCAACATTTCAATGGTAAATCGGAAGCTGCCGGGGGTTTGACAAATGTAGGGCGCTCCATTAAAGCGGTTGTAATTGCCGTCATAATATATAACCGGATTGCCCTTGTATAGAATTTCCAATCCCAATCCTTTATCTATCTCCACATCCATTTTGATATGGTATAAAGTAGCCGTGATCTTTTTTAATTGATCATTTACAGCTGGAGCGGTTATTTCATTCCAACTATATTTTTTTCCATGCAGCTGGTTGATTTCTTTGATGGGCTCGCAAAATAAACGTACCCCTTCTCTGGTAGTTCTCAGACTTAATTCATTGGGGAATAGCATCATTTGATTATAGGGCATACCCAATTGATCAATTCTGCCCCAGCCAATTTGCACCCTTCTGCCATTGGGCAGGTTGTTATAAGTTTGGGCAGCATATTGCGCCCCCCAGGTATAAAAATATTTGCCCGCTTCGGGCGTAAATGCAGCGCCATCAAAGGACCCAATCATGTAGGAACCCGATGCGGCCACCATGACCCATTTTTTATTTTGCTGATTACCATCTACTGCCAATTCAAACAGTTCAGGGCATTCATAAAAACCTTTTGTTTTGCTTTTAAATTCCCATTTTTTTAAATCGGTGGAGTTATAAATGGCGATGTGATTTTCATTGTACAGGGCCATTACCCAAACTTTAGCAGGTGCATACCAAAATACTTTAGGATCTCTATCCGGACCAATAATTGGATTGCCTTTGAATTTGGTAAAGGTTCTGCCATTGTCGTTGCTGTAAGCAATATTCTGGGTCATTTTTTTTCCGGCAGCGGTATAAAATGCTACCAAGGCATTGTTGCCCCAGCCGGCAACATTCTCCTTGTCTATCACAGCAGAACCCGAAAACATTGTGCCTAGTGTATCTGGATATAGTGCATCGTTCAATTCTTCCCAATGCAATAAGTCCTTGCTAACGGCATGTCCCCAATGCATATTTTCCCAATTGATTTCAAATGGATTGTGCTGGTAAAATAAATGGTATTCTCCATTATGATACACCAGTCCGTTAGGATCATTCACCCACCCACGTTTAGTAGAAAAATGAAATTGGGGGCGATTGAACTCCTTGTAGATGCTGTCCTCTCCCGCAAAACTATCAGATTGATAAATCATATCTAACCCCTTCACCTGTTTGCTAAAAACCAATCGAATCGTTTTTCCTTTCAGCGAAGCAACATCCTTATAGACCCAGTAGTCAGTGACTTTATCAGCAATACAGATCACCGAATAAGTCAAGGTGTCATCGCCAGATACAAATTTTACCATTTGCCGTTTCTCCGATTTCTCAATAGGAAAATTGATGTATTGCTTGTTAATTTTTATATCCCTAACAATCACTTGGCTCATGCTTAGGGTATAGGAAAATAGGAGTAGGGCAATGAGCAATTGTTTTTTCATGGTAGCTATTTTTATGATAACAACTTTTTTAATCATACAATATTTTTCTAGCACCTCCTTGATTCAATGAAGGGTACTTTAATTTTTCCAACTCTCTTTTATCATCGTGCCTCTTACCGGGTCATTTTCAACTTTTAAAAATACGTCCATTTCCTGTTGCAATTCTTCTACATGCGAAATTAGGCCCACCACCCTGTTTTCATGTCTCAAAGATTGTAAAGTTGCTAATACGATTTGCAGGTTCTCCTTATCCAGACTGCCAAATCCTTCGTCTAAAAAAAAGAAATGTTGGTCAATACCCGCATTTCGTTGAATGCTTTCAGACAGCGCCAAAGCCAGGCAAAGCGCGGCCTGAAAAGTTTGTCCACCGGAGAGCGATTTGAGTAATCTTGTTTTACCGCCATTGAGGTAATCGCGCACCATAAAATCGCCTTTCTCCGATAGCTCCATTCCAAATTTTTGTCGCACCATTTTCTTAAAGCGTTCATTTGCCAGTGCCACCACATTTTGCAAATAACGTTTGGAAACAAATTCTACAAAACCACTTGCATTAAAAAGTTTTTTCAATGTGGCAATATCTGCAGCACGGATGGTGAATGCTTGCTGTTGTATTTGCAACACCGTCTTTTTATCCAAAGCTGCTTGTTGACTTTTTAGCTGGCCTTCCAAATTTCCCTTGCTTTCTGTGGCTTTGGTAAGTTGCTCATTGGTTTGGTTTAGCAGTGCTGTTTTTTCTATAAAAATTGTTTCGTTGAAACTGGCTCCTGCTATTAGATTTTCCAATGTAGTAATTTCTCCCTGGAGTAAATGCAATGCTTTTCTGTTTTCCGAAATTGCTGCCCGTAGTGCAGGTGCATCGAGTTTTGTACGAATGATTGCAATGATTTCAGTTTCATTCAAATCCCCCTTGGCTACCAGCAATTTTATTTGTTCTCGGGTTTGCGCTTGAAGGTCTTCATTGTTTTTGATTGTCTCTTTTATACCCTGCATTTTACCAACGAGTAAGGTTTGTTGTTTTTCTAATTCAGTGGCTATTTGTTGAGTAGTAACTAGTGCCGCTTCATTGGATTCGATGTCTTCAAGGAGTTGATTTTTTTCAATTGCTATTGCTTGAGCAGTTTTATTTGCATAGGCTTCAGCAGTAATTTCCTTCAGCCCTACTGCATTGTTAGCGATGGTAGTTTGAAGAATGCCTTGTTTTAATTGCAAATTAGCAAGCGCTATATCCAGTTCTTTTAACGTTTCAGTTTCTAATTCAATAAATGAAAAGGCATCTTGAATTAATTTTTCAATTTTATCCAAATCAATCTTGGCTTCTATCGAAATATTTTCGTTAGCAGTAAATAAATCAATATCCCCTATTCCGTATGTTTTATTGGGTTGGGCCAATTTAGTGGTTGCGTGTTTACTTTTTAGCAGTTCCAATTTATCGCTGACTGATTTCCAATTGTGGTTAAGTCTGATTTTATTTTCTAGCAGTCCAGTAACAGCTACGCGGATGTCACTCAGTTTTTCTAATTGCGCATTTGATTTTTCTATTTGTAGTATCAGTTGTTCAATATCGGATGTAAAATCCTTCATTGATACCGGATTGGGATGATGAACTGCGCCACAGAGTGTACAGGGTTGTCCGTCTACAAGCAAAGCCGCATGTTGCTGTAATTCTTTTTGAATATGGATGGTATTAAAAGCATTGGTAGCATTTTCCTTTTCTGATTCAGTCAATTGCTTATGTTTCAAGTAGATCAATTCAAACTCAGCTTGGTTACTGAAATTGTCTAAATGATAGGAGCCTAGCTGCACATCGATGTCTTGAATTTGTTGATTGATTGCAGCTAATTCTTGTATTTGCAATTCAATTTCATTTGCTTGTTGAGTGATTTCTCTAAACCAGTTTTTAGTGGCGAATAAAATAGTCTCTGGAATAATTTTTTTACCAAGCGCTGTTTTCTTTTCTACTAAATTATTCCGCTCTTCTTTTTTTTGATTAATCGCTGCCTTTAAATCGTCGCTTAGTTTTTGGGCTTTTAAGATCTTCTTTTCAATGGCATTTAATTCTTCCCTAGCAGTATTGATTACAATTACTTTATCAAGTTCTAAGGATTTGTTGCGAAAGCTTTCTGCTTGGTTTGCCTTGTTCGTTATTGCATGTAGGTTTTTATTAACTTCTGTCAACTCCTTTTCTATGTCTGCATTTATTTTAATGCCTTCTTCTATTTGCTTTTCGGCTTCCTCAATGGCGTCTTTGTATTTGCGAAGATCGAGGTAGGGTTGCTGAAAAATACCCATCAAAGCCTCATATTCTGCTAAATCTTTTTCCTGTTTTAAATCGATGGATTCCTGTGATAGCTTTTGTGGAAGATTCTCTTTTTTGTTGGTCAGCTCCTCAATATTTTTTTTCAATTTCTGTAAATCCAATACAGTGATTTCCAAAGCGTTTTTTTCTTTCTGCAGTCTTTCAGCTTCCCCCTTACGCTGTTGCCATTCCGCTTGAATTAACTCGATCGATTCGGTATTGATATCTACATAAGCCTTGAGTTCACCTTCTATTCTTTGCAAAGCGGCTTTGTTTTCACCATCAATCAATGCAAGTTTGGGAGAGAGTTCGAACCGTTGCAAACCAAATAATTCTTTGAGCATCCGGGTTCTTTCTGTGGAGCTAAGGTCCAAAAACTCTTTAAATTGTCCTTGCGGTATGATAATGGTACGCTTAAAATTTTCGTAGCTAATGCCCACGGCTTCGAGCACAATTTCAGGATCGACCGGTTCAGGCGTTGCCCCATTCACTATCCGATGAAATGTGTGACTCTTTAAGTTCACCTCATCAAAATTCTTTTTATTTCGGACAAGGCGCAGGGTTGACTGGAAAACATGATTTTGAACACCGGCAGAAAACTGAAATTCAATAATCGCTTCATTAATTTTCAGGTTCAACATATTATAATAACGGTCGTCACCAGACACATTCAACCGTTCTGATTTTGCATACAGCGATAAGGCAATCGCTTCTAGAATGGTTGATTTTCCGCTGCCCACTTCTCCAAAAATTCCAAATAGTCCCGCCTCCGTTAATCGTTTAAAATCGATTATCTGTTCTTCTACATAGGAGTAAAGCCCCTTTATTTTTAAGGTAATAGGAATCATAGTTCTGTATGTTGACTGATTACTTCTCTAAATAGACTTTTAATATTTTCTGAGGGTTCTTCAGGGCCATTTTTGTATTTAAAATATTCTATAAATAGCGCATTTAAATCTCTGCTATCATCTATTTGAAATGGATCTGTAGAAGCGATTGCGCCTTCTTTTGTAATTAATTTTGGTATTACATCTACAATGAAGGAATGTACATCTGCCAATTGTTTTCGGGCGGTGCCATCCAAAAAGGTTTCTGTTCTTATGGTGATCTCAACATACTGTTCCGGATTATCAACCAGCCATGCTACGGCTTCTTCTACCGAACCAAACTCTTGTCTGATTAGTGGCCTTCCTTTTGTTAGGTTGATTGGTTGGTAATTGGCTTTTTGTCCTGGTTCAACGTCAATGATAACGACTTTTTTTATTTGATCGGCCTCAGCAAAACTGTAGCATAAGGGCGAGGAGCTATAAACAATTGGACAGGGTTTTTCATCAATGCAATGGTATCTATGCAAATGCCCCAGTGCTACATATTGAATTTGTGGAGGGATGTTTTCAGAAAAAATTGCCTGTGCTCCACCTACATGCAATATGGATTTTTCTCCTTCCGGTTCTTCTTCTACCGCACCCTCTTTTTTCATAAAATACAAATGAGCCATCAGTAGGTTAACACCCTTCTCATCACAATACTTATCTGCTAATGCTGTCCAACGTTTTTGTAATAAATTTCGAAGATTTTCCTCACTGTCTTCGCCTCCCAAATAAGTTTTTAATCGGAGCTCGTTTGCATAAGGAGTAAATAGCATTCGGAGCGAAGCTTCACTATTTAGGGGTTGTATTTCTACAAAGCCAGGTTCGGATTGCAATATTTTTACTCCGGCCTCGGTAGTAAAAGGTTGAATCAATGTGTCGGGTAAACCGCAGAGCATAATTGCATTGGCTTCTGCTAAAGGATGGGGCGCTTCTATCCGCTCGGGCATATCGTGATTGCCCGCAATGGCAATCACCGCTCTTGCTCCATTGTTGGATAAACGATGTACGGTTTTGAAAAATAAGTCTTGCGCTTCGGCAGGTGGATTGAAAGTGTCGAAGAGATCGCCTGCAATAATTACCACATCCACTTTTTGCAGATCGGCGATTTCACATATCTCCGCCATCACTTCTCTTTGTTCCTCGAGTCGGGAAAACTGATCGAGTTTTTTTCCTAAATGCCAATCGGCGGTATGCAATATTTTCATTGTGTATGGATCATTCTTTTTGAAATACAATGTGCAGCTTCTTTGGCATACTATACAATTAAGGACAATGTATAAAGAATGTTTGCAGTATTGATTATTTCACCGAGTATACCATCCACTGTAGTATTGGAATGGTTGTCTACGGATAGCTCAGTGAATGTAAGCTAAACTTGTGATAAGCAGTAAATAAACACAATGAGGTAAAGTGTTGGATCTTTACCTCATTGTGCGACAATTTTTTTATTTATTCTTTTGGGTCAAGTATTTTAGTAATCCTGTTGGATACATCCTGTAAGTGGTATTTGCTCATAGGGTCTGCATTACTTGCTGCTGCAGCATTTACGTCACGTTTAAGCGATATAAGATGAGCCCTCACTACGCTTTTGATATCTGAATTATCTGTATTCACCATTGGCTGCCCAAAAGTTACGACTCCGCGGGAAGCATTGGCAGCAGGAGGGTTTAACAGATTATTTAAAATAGCCACATATGATTTTTGCAGATTTCTTCTGTAAACACTAATGGGTTGTTGGCTATTTAGTTCCAACCAAATTCCTTTTTTCAGATCGCTCAACAAATCGGTTATTTTGTAGGCATCGGCGCCTACGGCAGTTTCGGCATCTATCAATTTGCTTAGGGTATTTGCACTCATCAAGCGGCTAAGGGTTCCATCTTGAATATTACCGATAATCGTAAGTGGGTTGATACCTGTTTTGGCAAAAATATCTTGATCGATTAGCCAGTTAGGGGTATTGAACAATTGCTTGTTCAGAAAAGCAACGGATTCCACTTGCTTTATTTTAGGCTCATATTGATAAACTGGTCCGGGATCTTCCACTACTTTGGGTGTTTTATAGATACCACTAATGTTTCTGGAAACATGCCCCATATACCTGTTAAACTGGGTACTAATTTGTTTGTAAATAGCGCCTAGGTTTTCATAATCTTCATTGTCTTCCTTTGACCATTTTACCAGTTGTGGAACAATTCGCTGAAGGTTTTTAATTCCGTAGCCACTGGCTTTTACTGCATCATCTGATAAGTCTTCTGTTTGAGACCTTGGATCATCCTGATTGGTTTCGCCATCTCCCCACCAAAGGCGATGTTCTTTTAATTTTTTTATGGTCCATTCATTCAGGTGTGATTTTTCGGCTTCCGGGCTTTTGAATTCTGTAAAAAGTCGGTAGCCCCAATCGATGGCCCATTTATCATAATCACCGATTCGAGGGAATAATCCTTTTGGCGAAATATTATCTTCAGGCTGCGCTACATAATTGAATCGGGCGTAGTCCATAATGGAAGGGGTATGGCCATTGGCTTCCACCCAGGTTTTATTGCGAAGCAGCTCAACCGGTACCGAAGAACTAGAGCCGAAATTGTGGCGAAGCCCTAAGGTATGACCTACCTCATGCGAGGAAACAAAGCGGATCAATTCTCCCATCAGTTCATCTGGAAAAACCATTTGACGGGCACGTGGATCGCTGGTAGCAGCTTGTATCAAGTACCAGTTGCGAATCAACTCCATCACATTGTGGTACCAATTAATATGGCTTTCCATAATCTCCCCGCTTCGAGGATCGGCAATGCTGGGGCCACTTGCATTGGCAATATCAGATGGTTTATATACGATGGCAGAGTTGCGGGCATCTTCCAGGCTCCAAGTACTATCTTCTTGCTTGGTGGGTGCTTTTTTGCCAAATATGGCATTTTTAAATCCGGCATTTTCAAAAGCAACCTGCCAATCATTCACTCCCTGAATCAAATAAGGGATCCATTTCTTTGGGGTAGCTGGGTCAATATAAAAAATGATGGGCTTCTGGGCATCTACGAGTTCACCTTTTTTATATTTTTCAATATCTTCTTCTTTAGGCTCCATTCGCCAGCGTTTGGCAAGGCTGATGGATTTTACACCTTGAGGGTTTGCATCAAAATCGGTATAGCCTACCGTAAAATACCCTACTCTTGCATCAAAATGTCTTGCCTGCATTGGAATTTTTGGAAGCAAAACAAAGGAGCTGTTCATCTCGACGGTAAGATTTCCTGAAGGAGAACTACCACGTCCTCCTCCTCCCGCTCCGCTTCCAGGCGAGGATGGGGGTCTGCTAAAAGTTTTTTCTGTGTTAATCTCAATATTCATGGGATAGGGTCGTACACTATTGATATAGGATTTATCAGCCTGAATGGAACCAATTCTTAAGGCTGTTTTAGCACCACTGCTATAGTTCAGCACTTCATTATCACCATTGATAAATTCAGTGATTTCAATTACACTACCTGAAGAATCTTTTGAAAATGCTTTGATATCAAATGCAGCAGATATGGGTTGTACATTGGAATTGTTAACGGATGAAAACATAGAAGAGGTAGAATCTTTTGCATATACAGCATAAGTTATGGTACGCAGAAATATTTTATTTTTTGGCCCCTTCTCAAAGCGAATCACATTTTGACCAATCTGATCCCCACCATAGCCCATGCCTACCTGTGTTTTGGAAAGTCGGTTCACCACTAAAATTTCTCGGCCGAGCATTGTGTCAGGGATTTCGAAAAAATATTTTTCACCCACTTTGTGCACCAAAAAGAAACCCTTACTAGAAATGGCCTTGGAAGGGATGATCTCTTTATAATCTTTGGGGGCTCCAGCCAATGCGCCCTGGCTATTATTTGATTTGGATCCTGTATCTGACCGGCTAGATTCAGGCCGTTGAGAAAACCCAACAAAGGAGAGGCTTAAAAAAAATAATACTACAAGTGACCGGCTAAATAATTGTGACATGGGATAGATTTAAATGTCGCCCAATTTAGTAAATAGTTTTACTATTTGGATATATTTTTATTTTTTTCCACTCAAAGAATCAACATTTTTTGTGCTGCCGTAGCTACCTGTCCCATTGAATTGGTGACGGCAATTTGATAAAAATAGATGCCCCTGTTGAATGTACCCCCATTTAAAAAAGGCATCTCCCAACTTATCTCATTGATTTTGCTTTCTGCATTGGGTATGTTTTTTTGAATTTTTTGCACTAGCATTCCTGCTGCGTTATAAATTAAAATCGATACTTGCAGTGACTCACCGGGCTGGTTTTGTTCAAATGAAAAATTGGTTTTACTAGTAAATGGGTTGGGGTAATTTATTAGGTGACTGATTTGAAAAGGCTTTTCTTCTGAAATGGTAAAATCCATCACTGACTCTGAAAAATTATTATGGTTGTCCCAAGCCTTTATTTTTATCTGGTGCTTTCCTTCCGTGAGCGAAGGCAACTGAAATAAAACGTTTCCCCGTTGATAACTGTCCAATTCATTTTCATAAAAATTATTGAGCACATAGATCGTTCGGTCGTCTCCATCAATGATTGCAGTAATATCGTGACCAAGGCCATTGCCGATGGTATTGATGCCGGAACTATCAGACAGTTTTACCAGTAATAGGGCGCAGTCATTTACAGAGCCTCCATTGATAAATTGATAATTATTTAGAAAGGGCTGAATCAAAGGACCCTTGGTATCCGCTGTGGTATTGATGCCAGCCCCTCCAATAAAATAGGAGGTGTCAATTCCGCTGGCATCGATTATTCCATTCTCGGCATACAAACTCATTCTCCCTCTGCCAGTTTTAATTGGCAAGTCTTTGGGGACAATCATCGTAAACGAAAACTTTCCCTTGTTTACGGTTGCCTTTCCCTTATATAAAACATTGGTTTGTTGCAAAAAGCTAGTTACAATGCTGGACGCATCGTTGCCTAAAGTTTTTACGATCACGGGCAGATCAAATATTTTAGGATACACTATTCCTGTAAAATCGTCTTTGAGCAAGCCCAACTCATTGTGTATTTCACCCGAAAATTCATATTTTTTTCCTGCCTGCAAACTATCTTTTTCCGAAATGGGATGCTGGTTGATGGTAGTAATGGAGATGGAATATTTTGGCAAAGCGAGTTGGATACCTGGGTCGCCGATCAATGCAAATTTTCTTTTATTGATGATATCCGATAAGGTTTGACTGGTGTAATTTTTTGACCTGCGAAAAGATTCTCCTAGTGTTAAATAATTACCGGATACATTTTTTTGCAAAGCAAATTGTATGAAGTTATCGTGTATCACCACATTGCTAGATGCAAATACCAGTCGGGGTGTGGTGAGCAGGCCGATCACCCCATTGAGGTTGTTAAGCAATAGGCTGGTGCCTAAGGAAGATTTGGTAGGGTCATCATAAGGAACAAAATCACAAGTGGAAGTAATTAGCAAGGGCAATTTGTTTGCATTATTTAATAGCTTCGCTTCTTGCTTTGAAAAAATTTCATAAGCTGAAAATTGCTGAAAATTGCCATGGCCACTGAAGTTGAACAATAGATTCCCTGCAAACAATTGTTCCACAATTGCCTGGTTGACTTGCGGAGCAGTGCTGTTTCCTAAAATGGTTTTTAGTGGAAATGCATCCACATAAATTTTGGCAGCATTGAATAATGCATTGGTGGAATTTGCATCTTTGGAGAGTTTTTCCGCATCGTTTAAAAAGGTATTTCCATCTTTGTCATCTGCAACAAAGAGGAGGTTATTTCTCCAGTCACCTAAGCTTTCTTTGGCATGGTAATGAATTATTTTGTCTACAATTGTTTTTGCTTCGAAAGCAGTTTTTATGGGCAACCTACCCACTGCCACATCCATATTGTCGGGGGAAGCCATTGCATTGAAATCGTCCTCATCTTTCAGCAAGGAGTAAAAATCGTCCGAAGTATAAGTGGAAAGCGGATCTAATGAATTGGCACTTTCGTAACAAGGGATAAAATTTTTTTTGGCATTCACAGTATTTTTTAAATCAAATGCGCCGGCTCCAAATAGCAATACATAGCGGGGCCTTTTGGTAGTATCTGCAACTGCCTTGTCGTAATACATTTTAATAAAATTTCGAATGGCAACCGGACTTTTATTTCCTCCTCCAAATTCGTTGTAGACTTGTTCTGCCGAAACAACCTTAACTGTGTAATGGTATTGTTGTTCATGAAAGCTAGCCAACCTTTGTGCTGCTGATAAAAAAATAGTCGGTGATATGATTAAGTAATCAACTGAAGTAGATTGGTGTAAATTTTGGTTGGCTATTTTTCCTATTGCGATGGGAGCTGGCAATTCATTTTTAGAAAAGGCAAAATATTCTTTTAAATCTGTTGCCTCATTTACAAATTTAGATTGGGAGCCTGTTAAAGCCAGGTTCATTTTGATGGGTTGCAAAGGCTGCGTCACTTCCCATATTTCTGTTTCGGCGCTAGCATTGTTGATTGTAAATTCAGCAATCCGACTGGGGCCTACCGATGACCAGTCTCTAAATCCAAGTTGGTGCAGCGTGGGCAATATTAATGGACGCCTGCCTTGTACTTCAAACCAATCGAGCCAGCCTTGCGAAGAAAAGGTGGAGGCCGAAAAATTATAATGTAGGTTGATAGCATTCGATCCAACTATGGCATCCGTTTCGGAAACAGCAGTCTTAGCATAAGCATCCATTAGATTGCCGCTAACCGGATCGATGCTGATCGTAATGGGCGTCTGTCCATTGATGCCCATGGAAAATTTCCCAGGTGTACCAGTGTTTCTGCCAATCAGACTGGTGCTGATGTGCACCGGCTGTTGCAATTCAAGATCGGGTATTGTAACGGTAAAGGAATGGGATAAATGCGTATTGTCAAAACTTTCTCCATACCAATTTTTACCACTATTTAAGAGATTGAGCGAGTCATTTTCATAAAAAAAACGGTCATTAAAACTATTGACTTGAAGGTTAGGTGTTCCTATATTTTTTTGTAGCGCAATCCTTTTGCCGTTAGGAGCAATCGTTAAAAAATAATAACAAGTATCGTTTACCAAATTCTTTTGGTGCCGAAATCTTTTATTGGCGCTATCTTTCAACCATCTGTGCGGACCGGGAGCATAAAAAATAAAGTAATCATTTCCATTTAGGATGCCATCACCGCCATCTATTACTTCAATTGCATTTTCGATTAGATCATCGGCAATGGGAACATTGTTTTTTTCTGCTAGCATGGCGCCGCCATTTCCAAATAAATGTATGGAAGAAGAGTTGAGTTGGGAGGTACTAATACCGAGTCGAGATAAAAAGGCTGCATCCACTTTGTACATCCCTTCCTTTGTAATCGCAATTTTATACCAACTGCCAGTTGACAAAACTGAGTTGCCAACATAATTTCGCTGGGCATAGCTTTCGAATGAAATTGCCAGCAAAAATGCCATTAAAAGAGTGGATATTTTATATTTTTTTCCAGACATCATTGATATAGCAAATATAAACTAAAAGCTAGGGTTGTAAATATTTATCAATGGAATTTGTGAATGGTGAATGGTGAATGGTGAATGGTGAATGGTGAATGGTGAATGGTGAATGGGCAAAGTTTCGTTGTGCAAGTTCGCTCATTCCCAGCAACGTCTCCATAGTGGATCCTTTGTTTCATCACCATAGCTCCATGGGACGTTGCGTCGGTAGAGTGAATAATTGATTGAGTTGCAACCGTTTTGTTATTCTAAGCAGCGCCTTCGCTAAAAGCAATTGAGTGCAATGCCCGGTCGGCATTACATGAAATTATCTTACGATATAATTACTTGTACACCACCTTAAAACTCTGCGAAGCACTATTGGAAGGGGTAGCCACCGATGACACTTTAATGGTGGCGGTACACCAATGTTGCTGGGGCAGACCAATGAGTTGCAGGTTATTGGCAGCTGTTGTGCTGGTAATAGCTGCATTTTGGGTAATATTGGCGCTTGTGCTTTGGTCCAATAGGGTAGTTTCAATTGTGATACCTCTTGATGAGGGCATGGTAGAAGTAAGCGTGGCAGTAACTGCAAACCCATTGGTTAAGGAGATACTGTTATTGGTAGCATTGATGGTAAAGGCTACAGCGGTTTCTACCGGTGCAGTTGTAGGAGTAGATCCTCCACCACTTGACTTAGAGCAGGAAATAATGGAACCTATTACGATTGGCAGTAAGACGATTATTTTTTTCATTTCAAATTTATCTACTTGATGATTAATAATTGTTGCGTTTGGTTGTAATCTTTTCCAATAATCTCGATGATATAATTACCAGAAATGATTTCACTGAGTGAGATATGAGTGCTTTGACTATTAGTAGTTAATTGTTTCAACACCTGCCCTTTCAAATTCAATAACTTAATGGTTAAAGTCTTAGTTGGTTTTTGTTGAAAGTAAAGCAGTACATCAGTCGATGCAGGATTAGGTGCTATTTTAGCAATATGATCAGCGGATGTTTCAATGGATAGATTTACAGCAGTTACCACTAACATAAAGCTATCGCTTACATTTTTACAACCAATTGCATCCGTAATTTGAATCTTATAACTACCGATTGCAGTAGGCTTATAGGTAGCGCTAGTGGCTCCTGAAACTGAACTATTGCTCAAGAGCCATTGGTAGTTTACACCTGTTGAGGTGGTCGTTGCTGTGAACTGTGTTCCATTCCAAGCGATGGTTGGTGTGGAAGGCATAGGGTTTATTATCACTACTATTTTAGATCTAGGCCCTTCACAACCTGTTGCAGTAATCATTTGACTGAGATAGTAATTCACAGTGCCAATAGTTGCTGTATTTGGCTTAATTGCAGTGCTATTTCCTACTCCTCCTGTTGCATTGGTACCATACCATAATAATTTAGTTCCTGTAATTGCATTAACTCTTAGTGTGTCTGCATTTACATTATTACAATAAGCGGTATCTTTTACTATAGGTGCAATTGGTAAGGGGTTAATGATAACCCCTATTATAGCTCTTGGACTCTCACAACCAGTAGTATTATTTTTTTGACTTACATAATAACTAAAATTACCCACTACCGATGTGCTAGGTTTGTTTCCTAAAGTACTTGCCGTTCCTCCTGTTGCATTGGTACCATACCAATGTAAACTGTGTCCTGTTAATGAGGTGGCCTTTAACGTATCAGCATTTACAGTAAGACAATACGCCGTGTCTCTTACAATTGGATTTGCTATTACCGGATTTATTTTCACAGTAATCTTGGATCTTGGGCTTTCACAACCAGAAGTATTATTTATCTGTGATACATAATATGATTTTGTTGTAGTATCTATGGTGGAGGCAACTATTGCAGCAGTGCTGCCCGTTCCTCCGGTTGCGTTGGTACCATACCATTTTAAAGAATTACCGGTTACAC
>JBIKOV010000079.1:0-14744 GCA_044357815.1 Ferruginibacter sp.
AAATTCTCTTCCCAGCGGGTTGGCATCAAGCAGTGCATTCAGGGCTTCGGAAAACAATAATTGTGTAATGCCATAGCGGTCACGGATATCTACAAAAGTGATACTGCCAAATTTCCGGACGGTTTGTACCCATCCGCTGAGGGTCACATCTTTTTTTACATCGGCAATCCTTAATTCGCCACAGGTATGAGAACGATACATGAAAAACAGTTTATGGTGGATAGTTATATTTTGTAAACAATAGTGACCCGATGGTTTTAATTTGGAAGGCTTTTGAGGGTCTTCGTCCAATGGGATTACTGCAAATTAGCGGTTGCAAATATACACAGAGAAAATTTAGAGTCGGCAACCTTCTGTTGGGAACTGGCAATTAGGGGGTGAGTCACCGAGATACCGAGCTACCGAGATGACATCTTTTTCAAAAAAGATGTCATCTCGGTGAAATAAGCAATAAAAATCATATTAATTAATGCTAAAATTATCTATTTTGACATTCGTATCAAGCAGTTGGAAGGATAAAATATTGATTATCAGTAGTTTATTGAGATGACATCTCTGGGGATGGAAGATGTCATCTCCTTGACTGGGAGATGTCATCTCAACAAACGAAAATGTTCTTAATCCGCTTTTAAAACATCTTTTATGAATAAGAAATATCTAGCCGATTTTTACGATGGCGGCATTTTTCACGTATATAACCGGACTAATAATAAAGAATTACTTTTTAGAACCGAGGAAAATCGGCGATATTTCTTAAGGCAATATTCCAAATATCTATACCCTTTCCTAGATACTTTTTGCTGGTGTTTGTTACCCAATCATTTTCATTTTTTAGTTCGGGTGAAAGAAGTACAAAAAATTAAAACACATTTAGTTGACCTTTCTCCCCAGCTCATTCAACCGCTGGAAAAAAAGTATCTAAAAGATCAAATAGCAATGGAATTACTCATTGAGTTTGAATGGAAACGATTCTTTACCTCTTACGCAATGAACATTAATCGGCAGTTTCAAAGGAAAGGAAATTTTTTCTATCGCCCATTTAAAAGGTTGGAAATTTTAAAGGAAAATCATTTTACCCAAGCTAATATTTATATACATACCAATGCCCAGCGCCATTTGCTTTGTAAAGACTTTTCCAGCTACCCCTGGTCATCCTGGCATACTATTACAAGTTCCCAACCTACCCAGTTGTGCCGACAAGAAGTATTGGATTGGTTTGGTGGCCTGCAACCATTTATGGATGCTCATAAAAAGGGTATAGCAGATTTTGATTGCAGTGAGGTGGAAATTGAAGAGGGTTGACCGAGATGACATCTCGGATAAAAAAGATGTCATCTCACAAGAAAAAGATGTCATCTCTCAAGAAAAAGATGTCATCTCTGTGAGGGGTGAGGGCTACATCGTTTCTAGCAAGTCCTTATGCCTTGGCTTCCACCATATGTAATAATAGCCAAGTATCACTATGCCTATTGAAAAGGGTATGATGGCCAACTGCTTATAGGTGATGTCCCCAATGAGGGGTAGGTTGTCAAAATGCAAAAATTCACTGATCATCCAGTAGGAATTCGCTGAAATCCAAAGCACTATCGCAATATTATGACATACCTCACTCATAAATTGCCTAGTACGTATCATGATAATAATGGCAATAATCAGGGTAGGAAAAATCATGGCAATCCCAAGTGGCCGCCAAATCATACACCAGCTAATGTCTTTAAATAGCCAAAATACAATATGCAAATTCTCCATTTTTCGATATCGTAGCGGAATTTCATAAACTTCTTTTTCCATGGAAAGCGTTTTTAGGAAAACAAATATATTACTATTGTTTTAAGCGTTGCTTTTCCCCAAACTATCAAGCTTTTTAACCCATTTTTTCACTTTACAACAGGGAGTTCATTGGCCGGTTACCAAAAACTAACGTGCAATAGGGGTTGCTGCAACAAAAAACCCGCTAGGTATCACCTAACGGGTTGTAATAATATAATGAAAAGTAATAATTACTTTGTCAGTGCATTGATTCTTTTAGCCAGCTTGCTTTTTAAATTAGACGCTTTGTTTTTGTGGATTGTTCCACGCTTCGCTAATTTATCAATCATAGATGCAACAATCGGTTGTTTCTCAGTAGCACCTGATTTATCTTCTATTGCTTTGATGTCACGGATAGCATTACGGGTTGTTTTACCATAATAACGGTTACGTTCGTTCCGCTTGCTGCTCTGACGCACATCTTTCTTAGTTGCTGAATGGTTTGCCATTTAAATCTTATTTTAGGGCTGCAAAGATAGGGATTTGAAATAAGAAATTGGCATTATTCAGGAAGGAATTTAAAAAATCCATTTTTTTTAAGCTAAAAAGTCCATTTTAGCTATCAATAACCCATATTTAGATGGATATATTTTCCTAGAACCAGCCTTTTTTATTCTTTAAGCCAATAATAGGACGAGGAATAATCGCTAAATGGGCATTTTTACTAAACATTTTTGTGGGGCCATTTGTACTTTAACTTGCAACTGGAACATTGAAATATTAATTTGTTGGTAAACAGTGAGTTTTATCTTTCCTTGGATTATTTTTTCAGAGCGAAGCTATTGTTAGTTTTTTAACATTCCACTATCCAATGCGTACTTTTTGGAATGTATAAATGCCCGATATTTGCAATCTCTAATTAAAAAAAAATATACAATTTTATACCTACAATGAAGGATTTCCAGTACATCACCAACGCGCATCCGGCATATATCGAAAGTCTTTACCAAGATTTTATAAAAAACCCTTCTAGTATTGATAGTGAAATGCGTAAGTTTTTTGAAGGCTTTGATTTTGCCGTCAGCATGTCAAGTGAATCGGAAGGAACTGCAAAAAATACAAAAGTCGTTTCGGAAGGTTCTTTTAATTTAACAAAGGAAATAAGTGTTTATCAGCTCATACAGGCATATCGAAGGAAAGGACACCTTGCAGCTACTACCAATCCTATCCGTGAGCGCAAGGATCGAAAAGCAAATCTTGGTCTTGAAAATTTTGGCCTAAGCGAATCAGACCTTTCTTCCTTTTTCGAAACAGGAAAATTTGTAGGCTTAGGAAAAGCCACCCTTCAAGCGATTATTGCCCATTTGCAAAAATGCTATACCAGTAGCCTCGGGGTTGAATTTCGGGCAGATACCAGTACGCGCAAAATGGAATGGATGATTCAGGCGGTTGAACAAACCATGCTTCAACCAATTGCATTGCAACAAAGGAAAAGAATATTGCAAAAACTCAATGAAGGGGTGATGTTCGAAAAATTCCTTCATACCAAATATATTGGTCAAAAAAGGTTCTCTCTCGAAGGAGGAGAAACTACCATTGCTGCTTTGGATGCCATTATTGATATTGCTTCGCTCAATAATGTGCAGGAAGTAGTGATCGGTATGGCACATCGGGGAAGGCTGAATATCTTGGCCAATATTTTGGGTAAAACATATGAGCAGATCTTTAGTGAATTTGAAGGAACAGCTACCCCGGATACTACCATGGGAAGTGGCGATGTTAAATATCATTTGGGCTATAGCAGTGATATCATTACTGCATCCGGAAATAAAATCAATTTAAAACTTTGCCCCAACCCTTCGCATTTGGAAGCAGTAGATCCTGTAGTGTTGGGATTTTCACGTTGTAAGGCAGACGTAATGTACGATAGTGATTTTGATAAAATATTGCCTATCCTGATCCATGGGGATGCTTCTGTGGCTGGGCAAGGAGTTGTGTATGAAGTGCTGCAAATGTCAAACTTAAAAGGGTATTATACAGGCGGGACCATTCATTTTGTTATTAATAACCAAATAGGATTTACCACTGATTTTGATGATGCCCGCAGCGCTGACTATTGCACTTCTGTAGCAGCAATGGTGAAGGCGCCCGTTTTGCATGTGAATGGCGATGATCCAGAAGCGGTGGTAAAAGCAGTAGAAATCGCTACTCGTTATCGACAGGAATTTAACAGTGATATATTCATTGATATGGTTTGCTATCGAAAGCATGGTCACAATGAAGGGGATGAACCTAAGTTTACGCAACCTCAATTGTATGCACTGATTGACAAGCATCCTAATCCAAGGGAAGTATATACGCAGTACCTTATAGAGAATGGGGAATCCGATGCAAAAGCATTGGCAAAAGAAATGGAACAACAATTTCTGGCGGATTTGCAGGAAAGGCTAGATGAGGTAAAACAGAATCCCTTGCCCTATACTTTTCAAAAGCCGGAGCTTTGGTGGAAAAATCTACGAAGAGCTGTTCCAGCGGATTTCGAATCTTCTCCAGTTACAGCTATTAGCCAACAAGATTTCAGTGCCTTATTTGATGGCTTAATGAAATGGCCGGCCAATTTCAAACCACTAAGAAAAGTGGAGAAATTATTGCAAGATAAAGTGAAGTTGTATGCCGACCAGCAAAAGGTAGATTGGGCTACCGGTGAACTAATGGCTTATGGAAGTTTATTATTAGAGGGAAAGGATGTGCGCATGAGTGGGCAAGATGTAAAAAGGGGTACGTTCAGTCATCGGCATGCAGTTTTGTATGATGAGAATACCAATACAGAATATAATCGCTTAAATCATTTTACCGAAACACAGCCTCCCTTCCGCATTTATAACTCTTTGTTGAGCGAATATGCAGTATTGGGTTTTGAATATGGTTATTCTATGGCCAATCCAAATGCACTAGTAATTTGGGAAGCACAATTTGGTGATTTTTGCAATGGAGCTCAAACGATGATTGACCAATTTATCGCAGCAGCCGAAACTAAATGGCAACGAATGAATGCTGTGGTAATGCTGCTTCCACATGGATATGAAGGCCAAGGGCCTGAGCACAGCAGCGCCAGGATGGAACGTTTCTTGCAAATGTGTGCCGAATTAAATATGGTGATCACCAACGTAACAACTGCTGCTAATTTTTTCCATGTGCTGCGCAGACAGTTAGCTTGGTCGTTTAGAAAACCACTGATTAATTTTTCACCTAAGGCAAATTTACGCCATCCGGGAAGTTATAGCTTGGCAAGTGAATTCATTTCTGGATCCTTTAAAGAAGTAATCGATGATGAATTTGTAAAGGATGCAGCCGATGTTAAAAAAGTAATCTTGTGTAGTGGAAAAATGTATTTTGACCTTGCAGAAAAACAACTCAAGGACAACAGGACAGATACAGCGCTGGTGAGATTGGAGCAGATTCATCCATTACCCCAAAAACAATTGGATTTGTTGCATCAAAAATACAGCAAGGCTATTTGGTATTGGGTTCAGGAAGAACCATTGAATATGGGTGCGGCAACATTTTTGCGTATGAATTTAATCAATATAAATTTCAATATCATTAGCAGGCCATCCAGCGCTTCTACCGCAACCGGTTATGCAAAAATACATGCTAAGGAACAAACAGAAATTATTGATAAAGCTTTCTCGAAGTAGCTTTCAAATTTAAAAAAAAACACCAGCTTTTGCTGGTATTTTTTTGCTCCATCGTAAAATAAAAGTTGCCAGATTTTCCTTAATTGAAGGCAGGCTAAAATTGAACTCTCCCAAAATACCGGTGTTATTGAAATGCTTAGTTAGTCGAACCTCAAAAAGTTTGATTTGGCGATTTAGCAAATTAGGTGTTTTGTGCCCTTGAATAAAAAGTGCTAGAAATTTTCAATATCAGCCGTTAAAAAATCAATCCGCCGCGGCGGATTGATTTTTTTTGTTACTTTTTTGCATCAAGGCAAAAAAGTAAAGGATCGCTATTCCGTGTAGGTTTCCAAGCCTATATAGTTCCCTTTTTTTACCAAAAAAACTAGTTGAAATGCAAGGTTATTAATCATTTGGCTGATTATCCAGTCGTTCTTTATTGATTCATTTTGATCAAAAGCTTTATCGAATGGCAGTTTTCAACTTTTTGAGGGTCGACTAGTTAGTTAAT
This sequence comes from Ferruginibacter sp., assembly GCA_044357815.1. Taxonomy (GTDB): domain Bacteria; phylum Bacteroidota; class Bacteroidia; order Chitinophagales; family Chitinophagaceae; genus Ferruginibacter. The sequence continues at coordinate 5,938 of JBIKOV010000079.1, forward strand.
TTAATAAGCCGAATGACCTTGTTTTCTTTCGGTGTTGTAAGTTGTAGCAAATAGATGCCAGCAGCCAGGGTACTCGTATTTATTTTTTTGGTGTTGGCTCCTTTTAATAGTTGCAGTTGCATCAATTGTATTTCCTTACCGGCTGCATCATAAATGGTAAGAATGCCATTTGCATCCTGCTCAATGTCAATGGTTAGGTTTACAAAATCGTTGATTGGATTAGGGTAGGCCAGTATTGCAAGTGCTTTGCCACTTAATCGAATTTTTCTTGTTTCGGAATAAATGATTTCCCCATTTTTATCAATTTCTTTGATGCGGTAGTAAAATAATCCCGCAGAACTAATTGTTGATAAATTAAAATCTGTAGTGTCATAACTATTGCTGGAGTTGCCATTGTTTTTTGCGCCTACTGTAGTGATTTTTGTAAAGTCGATACTATTTAAACTTCTTTCAATTTCGTAGTGGTCCGTATTGGAGCTTTCGTTTTCCATTTGCCAACTGAGACTTCCATTACCATTGTTTGCCACAGCACTAAAACCAACGAATTTTGCAGGAGGAGTTTCTATCACTTGAATGGTTTGCACATAAGAAATACCACGATATCCATTCCCGTCATTCGCGATTGAAGAGATGGAGGGTAGACTATAAAACATAGCGCGTTCATTTACAATATCGGCCCCATCCAAGCTTAAGCCAAAGAATGCATTAGGGTTAATATCAGTTCCCCCATTCGGCAAATTCACCATCTTTACTTGCGAAGAGATAGCTGGAAAAGATTTAAAATTAATTCTTGCAATGGCAGTAGAGGTATTGGCTTTAAAGTTCTGCAAAGAAGCTGTTGGTACTACATCCCCAGTCCCTAAAATAGTATAAATATAGTGCATGGTTCCACCTATCAATTGGTTGGTTGCGTTGTAAGTGGTATAGGATATAAATGGATTGGCTGAATTGTCAATAGTATTGATTTGAGGTCGAGTGCCAGCAGTAACGGGTATAGCAAGCGTGATGGCTACATTGGATATTTTGCCACTAAAATTTGCAGATGATTGTAAGGTTATGGTAATGGCTGCAGCTGAATCAACAGGTTGGATGGAAGCCTGAAACGTTTGTGCAAATATTGCAGAAGGGAGCAATAGGAGCAGGGGGTAGTGAAAATATTTTTTCATATTTTTTATATTATGATTTCCAATTGCAATTAAATGCAATTGAATGCCCATTGATGTAATTCGGTTGTAGATAGGAAATTGCAAGGCTTTCGGCCATGAATTAGGAAATCTAATTTGGCAGTGCCTGAGATTTTACTGCAGCTACTGAATTTGAAAGTGTTGTGGAAAGCAGGAAGTCAATATCTGAATTAGGGGCTCTCCATCTAACCTCCCTGTCAAGATCAATATCGCCTTCACTATAACTGTTCATTAATATATTTTCAGCATTTTTGTAAAGTACAGTATTCAATATGTAATCCTTATCCGAATAAGGTGCATTCCATCTGATATTCCCATTTAAATTTGCATTGCCAGCATAGAGAAAATTATTTCCGTTTTGATTAAAGTAATTAAGTCCGGCAATACCCATTAGATTTGCAGAAGCCAAACTGGTAAAATCAAGTGTTGGCGTGTTTGCAATAGATGACAAAGATTGGGTGAATGCGGCAGGATTGGTGCACATGGCCAAATGATTGCGGTGCTTGATGGCAACAGTATAATTTGCTTCAGGAATATTTTTAAAATACAACGGACTTACGCCATCCACTTCCACTATATCTCCGTCTCTTTGGATTAACGCTGAACGGGTTTGAATGACAGTATTTCCTAGAGTATCTGCGCTTCTTAGCTCTACGAATACCCAATCAACAATATTATTTTCTGGAGTAAGCTGGCCGATAAAAGGATTCGGAAAATCATTCGACACAACCGATTCGGTTAAAGCATTATTGGTGTGAATAAAATTATAGGGTGCTGTCCGATAGGGGTCAGTTGCAGGAATGACATTGGTCGTTGGTAAATTTCCAATTGAATTCGCTTCACTATTTCGCAATTTGTCATTCATAAGTTTGGCAGAAGCATTGTAAGCTCCCTGAAGCATTGCTTTTGCTTGTAATAATACAAATTGGTTCATTCCATACAGATCTTGTTTTGCGCCAGCAATAACTGGAATAGAAACAGAGTTAGGAAAACGATTGAGGTTATTTCCAGTTATCCAAGCGCTACCGTTCCAATAAATTGGACGAATTAAATCTTTTTGGCCGGTTACATCGATAATTTCGGGGTGATAACTTGCTTCTGCCATAATGCTGCCCCCCGTGATACCGCTATTGCTTAGGGTCCAGTATACATTCAGGTAATCTGTACTTTGGTATGGTTTGTTTGGGTGTTTGCCAGCAATGGATCTAGCAGTAATAAAGGCATTGGCAAAAACGGGAGAACCTGTAATTTGAACTTGAACCGGTTCATACTTATTGTCAGTTCCAATAGGTAGCAGGTAATTACCAATTGCATTGATCTCTTTTTTGAACAGTCCTATGCCATTGGTTTCAGCAAATTTATTATCACCTGTTGTTTCTGAAATGCTTCCAGTAGCGGTAACTGTTAGGTTATTGGCACCCAATTGAATTTTACCAGTAGTAAAAGTTAGCATTCCTGTAATGACGGCATCGCCTACAAGTGCAATATTCGTCGAATTATCGATTGCAAGGTTTTGGATGGCAAAACCATTCATGTTTAAGTTTTGCAGGGAATCTCCTTTCATTTTTAAAACACCATCACCTGTTATATCGGTATTACTAGTGGCATTACCTTTTACAATTACTTCCCCGCCAGATTGAATCACAAGCTGCGAATTATTAAAAATAAATTGGGCGGATAGTTCATTAGATACCGCCATACAAATTAATGTAAAAGCAGTATATAGCTTTTTAAAATTCATGGTAGGTAGGGTTTGCGGATTACCTTACAATTTAATCATTTTTCATGATTTTTTTATTATTTATTTGTTATCGTTAAGGGGGATTAAAAAATATCCAAGCAAAAAAGTAGTCGCGTTGAGAGTAGTTGATAAAAACGATTTTATTAATACTTTATTTTAACCGAATTTCGCTGAAATTTTCAATTACAATGGCAATAGAGATTAAAGTACCCTCCGTTGGAGAGAGCATTACAGAGGTTACGCTGGTAAAGTGGCTTAAAAAGGATGGAGAATGGGTAGAGCGGGACGAAGTGGTTGCCGAATTGGAAAGCGAAAAAGCTACATTTGAGATCAATGCCGAGCAGGCAGGAGCTTTGAAGATCGTGGCATTAGAAGGAGATACATTGAAAATTGGGGATATTGCCTGCAGTATAGACACTAGCGCCACCCGTCCGGAGGGAAAGGCAGAGGCTCCAGTAGTTGCAAAGCAGGATGCTACACCAGTATCCGTCGCTTCCAAAGTTGCCAGCGATCTAAAAGCTACCCCAGTAGCTGCAGCCATCATTGCGGATAAAAAGGTAGATGTCACATCCGTTAAGGCCAGTGGAAGTAACGGCAAAATTGTAAAGCAAGATGTGTTGGAAGCAATCAGCAACCCAGGGAGGATACCGGGAATACCTTTATTTAGCAGGAATGAGAATACCCAAAAAATGAGTAATCTCCGCAAAACCATTAGTCGTAGGTTGGTAGAAGCCAAAAATACCACTGCTATGCTCACTACTTTTAATGAAGTAGATATGAGTGCTATCATGGAGATAAGGGCTAAAAACAAAGACAAGTTCAAGGAGGCGCATGGGGTTAATCTTGGTTTCATGAGTTTCTTTACCAAGGCTTGCTGTTTCGCCTTGCAAGAATGGCCGGCGGTAAATGCTATGATCGATGGGGAAAATATTGTGTACCATGATTTTTGCGACATATCGATTGCCGTTTCTGCCCCCAAGGGATTGGTGGTGCCGGTAATCAGAAATGCCGAGAGTTTGAGCATGGCAGACATTGAAAAAACAGTCGTTGCCCTTGCTAATAAGGCAAAGGAAAATAAATTGACTATTGAAGAAATGAGCGGCGGCACCTTTACCATTACCAATGGGGGAGTTTTTGGTTCTTTAATGAGTACGCCCATTATCAATATTCCCCAAAGTGCTATTTTAGGGATGCATAAAATTCAGGAAAGACCGATGGCAATTGGTGGACAGGTAGTTATTAAGCCAATGATGTACCTAGCACTTAGTTACGACCATCGGGTGATTGATGGAAGGGAGTCCGTTAGTTTTTTAGTAAGGGTAAAAGAACTATTGGAAAATCCGGCCTTGCTTTTGTTTGGCAAAGACCCAGTAAAAAGTTTATTGGAATTGTAAGTTGTAATAAAACTTTTTTTCGCGGCTGGATTTTATCCGGCCGTTTATATTTATCAGCAATGAGTCGTTTTCACTCCTATATCAATACTGCTAAAAATATCCTTGACAATTATCACGGGGATAAACCCTTTGCTATTTTTGTGAAACAGTTTTTTGCCACTCATAAAAAATATGGGTCCAAGGATAGAAAGTCCATTGCTTCACTTTGTTACCATTATTTCAGAATAGGCAAAGCCTGCGCTGATATTTCCAAAGAGGAAAAAATACTGCTCGCTAGTTTTTTGTGTGAAACCAATGCATCATTATTGCTGGAAAATTTGCGGCCCGAGTGGAACGAAAAAATAGCGCTATCGGTTCATGAAAAAATCATCTTCTTAGGCCAAAAAAATCTTCTTCAGGAAATTTTTCCATTCCAGGATCTGCTGAGTGCAGGCGTTGATAGAGAAGCCTATTGCCGGTCATTACTGGTTCAGCCAGATCTTTTTATTCGCATTCGTCCACAGGCAAAAAAAGAGGTAGTTATCAAACTGGAACAATCAGGCTTGCAGTGGCAGCTCATGAACGACCACTGTGTGAGGTTAAAGAATTCAGATAAGGTAGCCGACTTTTTTGAGCTAGATAAAGAAGTGGTGATACAGGATGCTAATTCGCAACAAGTGCTGGATTATTTACAGCAACCAGCAGTCTTGGAGCCAGCTATTGGAAACAATCAACTGGCAGTTTGGGATTGTTGTGCTGCAAGCGGAGGTAAATCTATTTTGCTAATGGATTTGCTAGATCGAAAAATTGATCTTACTGTGTCGGATATACGAGAAAGCATTTTGGCAAATTTACGACAGCGTTTTAAATCGGCGGGGATCAGCAACTACGGATCTTTTGTAGCAGATAGTAGTAGCGCTGTAACTAAGCCACCCAGGTCGGATTTTGATCTTATCATTTGTGATGCGCCTTGTAGTGGAAGCGGCACTTGGAGTAGAACACCGGAGCAGCTTAGTTTTTTCAAAAAAACAGCTATTCAAACTTATGTCAACTTACAGCAGAAAATTGTTGCCAATGCGCTACCTCATTTAAAAACCGGTGGCTTGTTCGTTTATATTACCTGCTCTGTTTTTAAAACTGAAAATGAGTTGAATGCAAATTATATAGCGGATTCTTTGAATTGCAAATTGCTGCATCAGCAATTGCTCCCCGGTTATCACCAGCGTTCAGACAGTATGTTTGTGGCTATTTTTAGGAAAGGATAGGCGTTGCGCTGCGCTGAATAATCCCACCACCCACTACATCATCTCCTTCATAAAATACGGCACTTTGCCCTGGCGCAATTCCCTTTACCTGCTCAAAAAAACGAACTGATAATCCGTTATCAGTTGTATACAAGTTGCTGAATGCACCCTTGTCCTTGTACCTTATTTTGGTATGCATTTCCATTCCTTCGGTAATGCCTTCATACTTGATCCAATTCATTTTGGCCACTGTCATTTCATCGCCCTTCAAGTCTTCTTCTTCACCCAACACAATGGTATTGGTATCGGGGTCAATGCTCGTAACAAAGGCGGGTTTTCCCAATGCAATATCAAGCCCCTTTCTTTGTCCGATGGTATAAAAAGGATATCCTTTGTGTTGACCGAGTATCTTGCCGGTTTTGTCAACAAAATTTCCACCGTTTACTCTCGCTTCTAATCCTTCCACATTTCTTTTTAAAAATCCACGGTAATCATTATCGGGCACAAAACAGATCTCATAGCTCTCCGCTTTTTTCGCCAGTTCGGGATAACCGAAATCATGCGCCATTTGACGAATGGCAGTTTTGTGGTAAGTGCCCAAAGGGAGCAGGGTGCGACTTAGTAAATCTTGCTGCAGCCCCCAAAGCACATAGCTCTGATCTTTGGATTCGTCTATCCCCTTTCTTATAAAATATCTTCCGTTGGTATGTTGGTGTACCTGGGCATAATGGCCGGTGGCGATAAAATCGCAACCGAGTGCATCTGCTCTTTTTAGCAAAGCACGCCATTTGATATGGGTGTTGCACATTACACAGGGATTGGGTGTTCGTCCGGCGATGTACTCTTCCACAAAATTTTCGATTACAAAATCTCCAAATTCTTCGCGGATATCTAATATAAAATGCGGAAATCCATGCTGTACAGCTGCCTGGCGGGCATCATTGAAGCTATCAAGATTGCAGCAGCCGGTTTCTTTTTTGCCGGTAGTTCCTACGCTGGTGGAATAATCCCATGTCTTCATGGTAATACCGATTACATCATAGCCTTCTTTGTGAAGCATTAGGGCGGCAACGGTACTATCAATACCACCACTCATGGCCATTAACACTTTTCCTTTTTTACTCATATCGTTTTATAGCTGGGTGTTCGGGTTATTTTTCTTCAAAAAAACTAACGTTAAGCTGCTGTTATAGCTAGTGTTATTGATTAATGCTGTTAACCACCCTCACAGGAATAATTTCAATTTTCATATAAGGGTAATAGGGCAAAGTTGAAAGTTTTGAGTGCACATCCTCAGCATCAGCCGCCATCATTAAAATAAAAATCCCAGACATATCAAGTTTAATAAAGGTATCTACAATAGTGCCATTTTGTTCCAACTCTTTTACAACCTCCTGTTCTCTTGGGAGTAGTTTCATTCTTGTTTCTTTATCCAATCCTTCTAATTGGATATCAAGCATAAATTTTTTCATTTTTTTAGTCTTTCGTGTTTAATTAAAAATGTTAGATCAAGACTTTCATTTATAAGTATCATTTCCCTAACATTGGCTATATCGAAATGCTTCGATGCAAAGATACCATTTTGCTCCTTAATAAAATGGGTGAATCGGCCCCTCGGTGGCAGGGAAATTGCTGGAAGATTATCTGTGATAACTAGCTGTGCGAGGGCTGATTAGGGGTAGTTATTGGCCTGAACTTCAATATACAAGTCTTCCACTTTTTTTCGGGCCCATTCGGTTTTACGGAGAAACTTTAAGCTCGATTGAATACTGGGGTTATCAGTAAAGCAGTTGATGCGAATGATTTCACCCAACTGCTCCCAGCCAAATTTATCGACCAAAAAAAGCAAAATGCTTTCTAAGGTTTTACCATGCAGCGGATTATTTTTTTGCGGGGCGTTCATTTCATTCATACCGTTACTTTGATCAAGTTGAAATACAATTGGGTAACTAAAAAAAAGGGCAACCATGGGTCGCCCTTTTTTTAATTCAATATTGGCGAAAGCTTATCCGATATTCATTTTCTTTTTCAGGTTCTCATCAATGGCATCCAGAAATTCTTCTGTATACAAATAATGTTCACCATGACTTACTTTATTACCATGAATACAAACGGCTAGATCCTTAGTCATTTTTCCGCTTTCTACCGTTTCAATACAAACGGCTTCTAGCGCCAGACAGAAATCAATGAGTGCCTGGTTGTTATCTAGTTTACCCCTAAAGGCAAGTCCTCTTGTCCAAGCAAAAACAGATGCAATTGGATTGGTAGAGGTTGGTTTACCAGCCTGGTGATCTCGGTAGTGACGGGTTACGGTACCATGTGCTGCTTCTGCTTCCATAGTGCTTCCGTCAGGTGTAATCAGTACAGAGGTCATCAATCCTAAGCTACCAAAGCCTTGTGCAACGGTATCACTTTGTACATCACCATCATAATTTTTACAAGCCCATACAAAATTACCATTCCATTTCAATGCACTGGCAACCATGTCATCAATCAGGCGATGCTCATAAGTAATGCCGGCTTCTTGATAAGCAGTTTTAAATTCTGCCTGAAAAATAGTTTCAAAAATATCTTTGAAACGGCCATCGTATTTTTTAAGGATGGTATTTTTAGTAGAAAGGTAAAGCGGCCATTTTTTGCTCAACGCCATGTTGAAACAGCTTCTTGCAAAACCCATAATACTTTCATCGGTATTATACATCGCCATCGCCACACCATCTCCTTTGAAATTGTATACTTCAAAAACTTGTGCCTCCCCTCCGCCTTCTGGTGTGAAGGTCATGGTTAATTTCCCTTTTCCTTTAATAACGGTATCGGTTGCACGATATTGATCACCAAATGCATGCCGACCTACGATAATGGGGGCAGTCCAGTTGGTTACCAAACGGGGTACATTTTGCATTACGATGGGTTCTCTAAATACCGTACCATCGAGGATATTGCGGATGGTGCCATTAGGGCTTTTCCACATTTGTTTTAGGCCAAACTCCTCCACCCTTGCCTCATCGGGGGTGATGGTGGCGCACTTGATACCCACACCAAATTCCTTGATGGCATTGGCCGCATCAATGGTAACTTGGTCATTGGTTTCATCCCGGTACTCCATTCCCAGGTCATAATATTTAATTTCCAGTTCCAGGTAAGGAACAATCAATTTGTCTTTAATGAATTTCCAGATGATCCTTGTCATCTCATCGCCATCTAGTTCTACTACGGGATTGGCTACTTTAATTTTACTCATGGATGTTTATTTGTGAATTTTTAG
>JBIKOV010000278.1:0-4114 GCA_044357815.1 Ferruginibacter sp.
TGCGTACCAGCTTCCAATCAATTGGAGCTCCCCCCTGCTGAATCAATAATTCATTGGTTTTTGAAAAATGTCTACACCCGAAAAAACCCTTGTTTGCACTAAAAGGTGAAGGATGTGGCGCTTTGAGCAAAAAATGCTTGGTTTCATCAATCAGTACTTGTTTTTGCTGGGCGAAATTACCCCATAATAAAAAAATAACCCCATTTTTATTATCCGATATTTTTTTAATAACAGCATCCGTAAAATCCATCCAGCCTATTTTGGCATGACTGGCCGGTTCGTTGGCCCTGACCGTTAGGAAAGCATTCAACAATAAAACCCCTTGCTCCGCCCAATGGGTAAGGTTTCCATATTCCAATGGCATCGCTATCCCTGTATCCGCTTGAATCTCCTTATAAATATTGACAAGCGAACGAGGTGGTTTGGTTCCTATCGGAACGGAGAAGCTGAGTCCATGGGCCTGCCCTGGATTGTGATAAGGATCCTGCCCTAAAATTACTACCCGTACTTTATCAAAAGGCGTTTGATTAAAAGCATTGAAAATAAGTGGCTCTTGTGGGTAGATTATTTTTCCAGCTGCACGCTCCCTATTTAAGAAAGCCATGATTGACAAAAAGTAAGATTTGCTTAACTCATTTTCTAACTCCGCTTTCCAAGAAATATCCATTGGAATATCCATGTAGTAAGATTTGGGTAAAAATACTAAAGCAGGGCCAATTGATAAACGAGTTGGGTAAGCTGCTTATAAAATACCTTTACCCATCCAACAATCAGTAAAAGGCATCAATTTAAAAAAACCTCATCTACAAAGACCCAACCTTTAAACCCTTTTGGACTACGCCACATCGGTAATTTATGAACAGGTATCAACACTACTTTTAAATAGCCTGCATTGATGGGGTTAAATGAAATTTCAAAACCTTTGGTATAAATAGGAGCTGGTTTTTCAGGCTGAACAGGTAATATTTTTTTTACTAACCGCATACTACTTGGATTGTTGCCCGCCCAAACTTGAATTTGCTGAGCAGGAAAAATATTACTACCAATAGCAACCAGTGTATTAAGGGAAACTGAAGATATTTTTACTGGCGCCTTAAGGTAAATAAGGATCTCCATGGGTTGGTCTTTAAAACCGATCCATTTCCCATTAGAAAAATCTTTATCCTCGCCTTTTTTAGTATCGATCAAAATTGAAGCACTGAATTTTTTGTATGGATCTTCTTCAGACGGCTTAACCAAACTGACTGAGTCTATTTTAATCCCAGCACTGAAAAAAGTCCTTTCAACTACTTCGCTACTTGCCCAACCTACTTTAAATGCTTTCACCTTGAAGGTTAAGCCCTTGTTTAACAAATAGTCCGCTTTATAGATAGGTGATAAAATACTATCCGGTTCTGTTCCGTCAAGCGTATAGCGCATTTCAACCCCTTTTACATAATGCTTTAATCTAAGTGGGATAGGTTCCAGCACAACCAGTTCTTCATTTTCAATGATGGGTTGGTTTAATTTTATAATAACCGTATCACTGTTGAAACCAGTTTCGATACGAGTGTTCTTCATTTGTTTTTGGAGTGCAGCCAAATTTTTATTTTGCGCAGGGGTACTCCAAATAAACAATTCGGTCAATTTAGTCAGAGAAGATAAAACGCCCAGACTGGTCATATCCACACCAGTACCTGATAATGAAAGCTGCTTCAATGATTTTAACTGATTTAAAGCAGCTAATCCTGTACCCTTGATATTGGTAAAAGACAAATTGAGTTTACGCAGATTAGTAAACTGTGCGATGGTAGCAAGATCGTCATCACTCACAGGAATCTTATTGAGATTAAGGGATACAATTTGTTCTTTCAAAGGAAGCAATTCTTTGAGTTGTGCTGACTTGAATTGGGATGCACCAAAAAACTCTACTCCCAATGCTGGCGAACTAATTGCCAATGGTGTGATAAAGCGGTAATTATTACTTAATGCTTTAATTGTACTTTCATCTGCAGCTTTGAAGCTATAGTTATCCGTTTCAATGGTATTGAATAAAGCCTTTGCCAGCAAGCTCAAGGTGTCTGTTGCAGGTAAGTTAATCACTTTAGCAGTGGAGTTAGCACCACTATGTATCCAATGATAAAGGATTTTGGCTTCCTCTTCGGTAAGCTGTGGCTTTCCACTAGGAGGCATGTGTTTTTTATTATCCAGTGGTAAATGAATTCTACTAAGCAGTAATCCAAAATCATGTTGGGTAGAATCCCATAAAACACCATTTTTACCACCTTTCAGCAACTTTGCAAATGTTTCCATTACCAATTCACCTTTGGCCTTATTATCATTATGACAACTGATACATTTAGACTGTAAAATAGGTTGCACCATATTGGCATAGATCACTGCATCTTCAAATAATACAATCGGTTGCTGCTTTTCTTTCATCACCGGAGCCAACACAAAATTTTCTCCATGGGTAACACTGGCACCTAAATGACTAGTAAACAAAATGCCCGCTAAAGCAGTAAGGGAAGTAAAGCCCAAAAATAACTTGCTACTTCGGATGGATTGTCTATACACATACCAAACAATAGATAATAAAGAAATGAATACCCCTCCCCATTTATGCCAAACTAGTATATCGGCCGCATAGCCATCTTCTTTGGAAAGTAATAATCCCATCAAAGCACTGACTACTGATGTAAGTGAAGTAATGAGTAATAGGTAATCTCCTAACACAGTTTGCTCCGGCTTGTGCTGATTTTTAAAGCCCGAAAAAAATTCCAAAAAAATACAGGCCACCAATAACACAATGGGGAAATGCAAAAGCAATGGATGCAATCGACCTACTGCTTGCACCCAAGGAGGAACAAATAACCCTTTCTCAAATATTAAAAGAAATACCAACAAACAATTCAATGCAAAACTAGCATTGTATAAATAGGTTTTAGATCGTTGCATCATGTTAATACACTTTTATTTCATCTACGAATATCCATCCATGTCTCCGCTTTCCCGCAAGCCAATCAGGCAAAGATGTAAATCCGTACAATTTGATTTTTAATTTATCGGTGACAATTTTATTTTCTGCAGTCAATAGGATTGGCCTGCATTCAGGAGCACTGTTACTTTTATTTAACTCGAAAGATTTTTCAGAAAACAATTCGAATGTTTGACTGCTTTGGTTGAAATAATCTACGCTGATAATTTGAGGTGGAAAAACCCAGTTTTTATAATCCTGCAAAAAATCAATCAACACCGAATGCAACTGTTGAGAAGTTTTCATTTCTACAGTAATTTCTACTGTATCCTGCTGGTAGCCAATCCAGGTAGTAGACTTCATGTTAGCGAATCCACCTTCATTATCAAATAAGGTATTGGCGCCATTTCCCTGATATTTTTCATTGGGAGTGCTGTGTTGCTCAGACTTTATTGCCAATCCATCTTTTACAAAAGTAGCCGATACGATTTCGGAAGGTAAAAACGCTGATCCTGTGGTGATTGCTTGCAGTTTGGTCAACGATTTTTTTATTTGAATCGGACCTTTGTAAATTTTATCTTTCTCTGTTGGCGCCTGCTCATTCAATGTATAATAAATTTGAGTGCCCTGTTGTGCAAATTTCAATTCCACTATAGCCGCTTGCTTAAAAAACACAGAGGAGTATTTCAATAAAGGCGGCGCCAACTGAACAGGTGTTTGTCCAAGGCAGCTATGGCATAAGCACAATGCCAGAATAATGTTAAGTAGTATACGCATTAAATAACAGGCGATAATTTATAAGGATAAACCTTGCCCGAATTCCACTGAGCAACATACAAGTTTTCTTCATCATCCACACACACATCATGTGGATATTGAAAATACTTAACCGTTTGATACATTTCATCCAGCTTGTGGTCTACGTATTGAGGTTGAGATCCTCCCAGATTAGAAACTACTTTACAGTTTTTATCCAGAATCGTTACAAAACCCGATTGTTTACCTTGTTGTGTATTGGTTTGCAACACTGCAGCATACAAATAATCCCCTTTAATTACAGGGCGACAAACCCATGCACCAGGCAAAGGAATGGTATCAATGTACACGCCGCTAAAAGTGAATCTTTTAAATGCATTTTGCAGACGAGAAGTTACAATC
>JBIKOV010000279.1:0-4113 GCA_044357815.1 Ferruginibacter sp.
AAATGCAAGGTTATTAATCATTCGGTTGATTATCCAGTCGTTCTTTATTGATTCATATTGATCAAAAGCTTTATCGAATGGCACTTTTCAACTTTTTGAGGGTCGACTAACTAGTATCCGAGAGTTTTTGAAGGAATTGATGTGGATGCCGATGGAAGATAGCAAAGCCTTGCGTTTTATTATTCTTCAGCGGCTCTTTTTAAAATATCTTTTTCCTCTGCGGTTAAAAAATGATACCCTTTTTGGTTGATTTTATCCAAAATTTCGTCTACTCGTTGTTGTGTGACATTGGAAGTTTTTAAGAACGGCTTTCTTCCGCCAGCGTTGTAAAAAACTTTTTCTTTTAGCGGATTTTTAGTCTTTTTTTTATGTGGGTTAAAAAGATGCATGAACCAATGATACAAGCTATTCATCCAAATACTTCCATCAATTTTATTGCGCAATAAATAAATAAAAACAAATCCGGCCAATCCGCCAAAGAGATGAGATAGGCTAAAGGCAGCGCCTAAAGAGGCTACACCTGCAATGTCAATGAGAACATAAATAAGGGTAAGCACCCAAATAGGAATACCGCCGTTTAAATTTCTGAAAAAACGATACTGGGGTTCCAGTGTGGTAGTAGCCACCGCCACGGCCATGGTGGCTGCATTGGCGCCAATTAATGAAGCACTGCCAATGAATGGATGTAATGGGGGAATCAGGTAATAGGCTAAAATAAAAGCGATTGATCCTGCCAGTCCGCCATAAATATAAATGGGAATGATTTTTTTATTACCAGTTAGTTCTTGCAAAATAAAACCAAATGCCCAGAGCCAGAGCATATTGCTCAAAATGTGCATTACACTGGTATGGCTAAACATATAAGTGATGATTGTCCAAGGGCGCTCGCTTAATTTGGTAAGCTGGGCGGGCATTTCAAAGTATTGCACAATTTGTGAATTGAATGCGGCCTCATTGGCTTGGAAAAAGAAGTAAACCACTTGAATGGTAATCAGCAGTAAAAAGAAGATCACGTTGAGCGTGAATAAAGCTACTAAGGCATTGCCATCATTGCCAAGGGTTAACCTTTTTTTAGGCAGTTTGTATTCCGGATATCTGTCTGATTCTCCCATTAAAATTCGGTTATACTATAAATTTACAAATACCATTTACAAAAAGCTACTAAATTTTAATAAAAAGTTTCTTTGTTGGTTTTATTCCAGATCAGCACTAGCAAAAAGCCAACAGCAGCCCCTCCGACATGGGCAAAATGTGCAATATTATCATCCTGCACTTTTACCACCCCCCCAAAAACATCCAGCGCAATCATTCCTGAAATGGCCCATTTGGCTTTTACAGGTACCGGAATGGGGATGATGATCATTTCAGTATTGGGAAATAAGTACCCGAAGGCAGCAAGTATACCCATGATAGCTCCAGAAGCTCCTACCGTATAGCCGTTTCTTAAATTGGCTTGGTAAAGGGTGTATAAATCTTCGCCCAGTACACGATGGTCGTACTGCCAAAAATCATAGGCATAGGATCCGAGTTGAAAAAATGCAGCACTCAGTCCGCAGATAAAATAAAAAATCAAAAACCTTTTTGGACCCCAAACCCTTTCCACCATGGAACCAAACATCCACAGTGCAAACATATTAAACAGGAGGTGAAAAAATCCTCCATGCATAAACATGTGGGTTACAATTTGATAGGGCTGAAAATAAATAGACTTATAATGGTGCAATGCAAAAAGGTCTGCTGCAGCGTTTGGTTCTTGATCTCCGCCGGTAACCATTTGTGCTAGGTAAACCAATACATTAATGATAACCAGGTTAAGTACGATGGGAGTAGTTTGCTGAAAACGATTGCCGTAATTGTTAAATGCCATTGTTGATTGGTTGATTATACTGCAATTTCGTACTTGTTATTGGATTTATTAAAATTATAGCAGGGAATTGTGAAAGCATTTACAAAATAGGAATGAAAATGAAACCTGCAAAAAAATGTAATTGGGAGGGTACACATTATTGAAAAGTTGCATCTTTCTTTTTCTACTGGGCAGGTAGTTTTAACTTTAATAGTACCACACATTCAATATGATGAGTATGCGGGAACATGTCAACCGGCTGTATTTTTTCAACATTATATTTTTCGCTGAGTAATCCTAGGTCTCTTGCCTGTGTAGCGGTGTTGCAACTTACGTATACAATTTGATGCCGTTGTTGGTCTTTTGACCAACAACCGAAGCTTACAATAAGCTTACCCTTTGCCAATAGTATACTGTTTCAACGCTTCGCATGTTGGTCAAAAGACCAACATGGGCTTAAAGGGTGAATGGGTAAAGCTTTCTTTTTCTATTAAGCAGGGGTTTTTAAACTCAATAGTACCACACATTCAATATGATGAGTATGCGGGAACATGTCAACCGGCTGTATTTTTTCAACATTATATTTTTCGCTCAGCAATCCTAGATCCCTTGCCTGTGTTGCTGTATTGCAACTTACGTATACAATTTTCGGAGCGGCTATTTCCAGTAGTTTCTTCACCAATTTTTCGTGCATGCCCGCCCGTGGTGGATCAGTAATAATTACATCCGGCCGACCATGTGTAGTAAAAAAAGCGTCATCACAAATTTTGATAACATCACCTGCAAAAAACTCAGCATGCTCAATCTTGTTGAGGGCTGCATTTACTTTTGCATCTTCAATTGCCTCCGTAATCACCTCTACGCCAATTATTTTTTTGGCAAATTGACTTACAAAGATGCCAATGCTGCCTGTACCACAGTAAAGATCATATACGATTTCATTTCCAGTAAGACCTGCGAAATCCCTTGTGATGGTATACAATTTTTCAGCCTGCAGCGTATTGGTTTGAAAAAAGGATTTGGGGCCTATCTTAAAAGAAAAATCTTCCAGCTTTTCAATCACAAATCCTTTGCCATGGTACACGACAGGTCTAAGGTCGTAGATGGTATCGTTCCATTTGGTGTTGATGGTGTAGAGCAAAGTGGTGATGGAAGGAACCTGTTGTAATAAAAAATCCAGCAAATTTTTTGTAGCAGCCTCATCCTCGTAACCCAGGCAAATATTGACCATCAGCTCACCTGTATGGCAATAGCGTATAATGATATTTCGCAGCCAACCGGTGTGCTGCTTGATATCGTAATAGGAATAATTATTTTCCAGCGCAAAGGATCGGATACTATTGCGTATTTGGTTGTTGACATCGTCCATCAGTAAGCATTCCTTTATTTCAATGATCTTGTCAAAAATGCGTGGTACGTGAAAACCTAGCGCACCCCCATTGCCGGCATCTACAACCAATGGCATTACCAGTGGAGTATCCAATTTATTAGCATCAGCAGGGTTTATAGGAGCTAGTTCCGCCCCTTTGGGTAGCAAGTGGGCCGGAAGCGGCAATGTCTTTATCTCTTCAGAAGTTAAGTATCGTTTATTACTGAAAGTGAATTCCAGCTTATTTCTATAGTGAATCGTGTCTTCCGCTCCCACAATCGGCATCATTTCTGGCAATTCCACTTTCCCAATTCGCCTAAAATTCTGAGCTACTTCCTGTTGTTTGTATTCTAGTTGCTTTGGATAAGGCAGCATTTGCCATTTGCAACCTCCACAGGTGCCAAAATGTTGGCAGAATGGCTCCGTTCTTTGGGTTGAATATTCATGAAAATGAGTGGCCCTTCCTTCGCCATAATCTTTTTTGTTGGTGCTCACAAACACATCTACCACATCGCCCGGAACGGCCCCTTCAATAAAAATCACCTTGCCATCTTGCCTGGCAAGCGATTTGCCCTCGGCAGCATAACCCGTTACCAATATTTTTTCGAGTAAATATTTTTTTCTTTTCACTCGACAAAAGTAACGCCTGATCGATCAAATATTGGAAAACAAAGATTTATTATTTTTGTTAATGATTTGTAATTTTAACGTGTGCATTAGCATAAATGACAATAAACCATCGATTTTTAAATACTTTTGCTGTCTCATAGTAAATCAATCAAGCCTAGGAACATTCAATAATAAAATAATCAGATGAAGCATTTTCTTAGTTTTTGGATAACCCTTTTAATTGGCATTACAGCCGGAGCTCAAAATTTTAAAGTTACGCTGCAGGCAC
>JBIKOV010000023.1:0-26013 GCA_044357815.1 Ferruginibacter sp.
ACGCTTCGCATGTTGGTCAAAAGACCAACATGGGCTTATACTTCATTTGGAAATTATATCATCATCCGCCGTTGTTGGTCTTGCCGTTGTTGGTCTTATTGACCAACAACCGAATTTAGCAGTGCTGTTATCCATTGCTGAAATTACCCTAATTCAACGCTTCGCATGTTGGTCAAAAGACCAACATGGGCTTAGAAATTTACACCATTCACCATTGCCCATTCACCTCTGCGCCGTTATCGGTCTCGCCGTTGTTGTTCTTATACTTCATTTGTAAAAACATTTCATCATAGGTATAGGATTGAAATTGAAGCAAATGAATTAATTTGCTCTCCAGTTTTAAATGACTCATTATTTAGTAGTTTAAATTATATTGTGTAAAATATTCATTCCCGTAATTTATTTTTAATGGAAAAATTTCAATTGACAACGGAACAGATTGCTGCCTATAACAGGGATGGATATCTGATTATTAAAAATTTCATTTCTAGTGAGGCAGTCGATAAACTGTATGGCATTGCAACCAGTGATGATACCCTTACAAAACATGCGTTTGATCTGAATGATCAAACAGGAAAAAAAACAAAGCTGACGTTGTGGTATACACCAGGCAATGATGCATATGGTTTATTGACCAAAAGCAAAAGGATCGTGGATTCTGTTGCAGATTTATTGGAAGGGGATAGTCCGATATGTCATTTCCATAGCAAGCTACTCCAAAAGGCACCCAAAGTAGGAGGGGCATGGGAATGGCACCAGGATTACGGCTATTGGTATAAAAATGAATTTCTATTTCCCAATCAGATGATGTCGGTAATGGTAGCCATCACAGATGCAAATAAGGCCAATGGTTGTATTCAGGTAATTCGAGGGTCACACCAAATGGGACGAATTGAGCATGGTTTTGCCGGAGAGCAGGTAGGTGCGTCGCAGCACTATGTGGAGCTGGCTTTGAAATCAATGGACCTAGTTTATGTTGAAATAAAAGCGGGCGACGCATTGTTTTTTCATAGCAATCTGTTGCACCGCTCCGAAGCTAATTTATCCGAAAAAGCACGTTGGTCAATTATATCTGTATATAATAGGGCATCCAATATCCCTTATAACGAACCCTCTAAATCAAGCACAGTGCCTTTGCAGCCCGTACCCGATGAGGCGTTGATGGAATGGAAAACAGAGGGTATTATAGATCAGGCAAACTTTTTGGAAAAGGAAAAGGACGAAGCTTTAAAATAATTTCGTTGAAAAAAAATAGAATCATGAATAGAATATTGTCATTTGTTAGTTCAAAAATTTGTATCTTTTTAATATGCATTGGTTGTTTCCATGGTAATGTATTTGCTCAAGTACCTGATTTTTACGCAGAGGTACATGCATTCAAAAAGCTCGATAGTATTCATCCTCCTGTTAAAAATGCCATCCTTTTGATTGGAAGCTCTTCTTTTACCAAGTGGGTGGATGTGCAAAATTACTTTCCGCTTTTTCCTATTGTTAACCGGGGTTTTGGAGGATCAACGCTGCCCGATGTAATTCGTTATGCCGAAGATGTTGTTTTTCCTTATGCCCCTAAACAAATTTTAATTTACTGCGGCGAAAATGATCTGGCTTCTGCAGACGCTGTTACATCAAGGATGGTTTTTAATCGTTTCAAACAGTTGTTTCAAATAATTCGAACTCGATTGCCAAAAGTTTCAATTGCCTTTGTATCTATGAAACCCAGTCCTAGCAGAGAAAAGCTTTGGCCAAAAATGGTGGAAGGAAATGAGTTAATAAAAAACTATCTCAAAAATAAAAAGAACACTTCATTTATAGATGTGTATTCCAAGATGTTTGATCAAAATGGCATTGTTATGAAAGATATATTCTTAAAGGATAATCTACATATGAATGCAAAGGGGTATGCCATTTGGCAAAAAATCATCGCTCCCTACCTGCTGCCTTGATAGATCTATTTCAAATTGCATAGTATAAAAATTCATAACATAAGAGTTAACTAAAAGATAATATGGGTTGTCATTCGTTTGATTTAGTTTCATTATTATTTTGTAATAAATCGTTGCATGCAAGAAGATATCCTTGTTCAAATAACCCACAAATTAAAAGATATCCGCAAGGAGAAGAATATTACCCTGCAGGAATTAGCGGAAGCTGTTGGTGTATCTAAGGGGATGTTGAGTCAGGTTGAAAACAACCGTACGATTCCTTCTATGGCTGTTTTTTTTAATATTGTCAAGTCGCTTAAAGTAGATATCAATGATTTTTTTCTTGATTTCAATAAAGAGCAAGGAAGTAAAGTTATTTTTAAGAAGAAAGAGAATTACCAATACTTCGAAAAAGAAAATGCAGTAGGATTTCATTATCATCGGATACTATCCACCACTGTGGATGCTTACCATCTTGATTTTGTGTTACTCACCATTCAACCAGGAGCACAAAGAGAAATGGTGCAAACGGATGCCCATGAGTTTAAATACATTTTAAGCGGAAAAGTGGAATATACCATTAGCGGAGAAGTTTATTTAATGGAGGAAGGAGATTCAATTTTCTTCGATGCTACCGAGCCGCACAATCCCAAAAACATGGGGGACTCCGACGCCATATTATTAGCGATTTATATATTTAATAACCCCAAGTAGCTTTTTTACTTTTTTGAAAAGAAATGAAAAACTCGCTAATTGGGTTCTTATAATTCATTTTTACTATTTATATTGCTGCTTTTACATTCCATTTTAAGTATAAATAAGCCTTGCCGGACTCGTTTTTCGCTTTTCTCCAGTTTTCCTTTAATACCCCTTTTCAATTTTAACAGTATTAAACTTTAGTTTACTGTTAATAAATAAATTTGTTATTACAATCACTAATTGTTTACTTTAACTTAACTTTCAGTTTACAATTTGTTAAAATCGCAAAGATATCTTTGCAAACTAAACCAAAAAAAGTTTATGAAACAATCAAAAAACAAATTATTCAGGCTACTAATTGCTTTTGCAATGATGGGTCTACCTTTTTTACTAAATGCTCAAAACATTACGGTAAAAGGGAAAGTGGTGGATGCCGTTACCGGTACACCAATCGAAAATGCAAATATTACTTCAAAGAAACTTAAAAATGGAGTCATCTCTAAAGCGGATGGTTCTTTTGAAATTTCTGTACCGAAGGGTGAAAAATTATCCATTAGCTTTATTGGATTCGAAAGTCAGCAGGTTGCCGTAGCAGCCGGTGCTGTAACTGTTAGCCTTGTTGCCGACAGTAAACAACTAAGTGATGTAGTTGTAACTGCACTTGGAGTAAAAAAAGATAAAAAAATTATCGGTTATTCAACCCAAGAGGTAAAAGGTAGCGACCTTGTTAAGGCTAGAGAGTCTAATCCAATCAATTCATTGGTGGGTAAGGTAGCAGGTCTTACCGTTGGTTCCTCTGCCGAGTTGCTGGGGGCTCCGCAGGTTCTACTTCGGGGTGGAGCTATTTCCTTGTACGTAGTTGATGGTATTCCTATCAATTCGGATACTTGGAACATCAGTCCGGATGACATCGAAAGTTATACCGTGCTGAAAGGTCCTGTTGCTTCTGCGCTATATGGTTACAGAGGTCAAAATGGAGCTATCATTATTAATACCAAGAAAGGCACCAAAGATAAGCGTGGGTACTCTGTGGAATTCAATAGTAGTACTATGGCCAACAATGGCTTTATTGCTTTGCCAAGAACACAGGATCTTTATGGACCTGGTGATCATGGTAAATATAAATTCGTCAATGGAAGAGGTGCTGGGGTAAACGACAATGACTATGATGTCTGGGGTCCTCGTTTTGACGGTCAGCTGATTGAGCAATATGATAGCCCTGTTAACCCTGTAACGGGTGTTCGTTCCGCTACTCCATGGACTGCAAGAGGTAAAGATAACCTGAAGCGTTTTATACGTTCGGGTGTTTTGTCTACTAATAATTTGGCGGTATCTGCAAGTGGTGAAAAATATGACCTACGCTTTTCTGTAGGACAAACCTACCAGCAGGGCATTATTCCTAATACAGACTTAAACGGTACCAATTTCAATTTGGCTTCCACTTTAAAATTCAGCAAAAGGTTAACCCTGGATGCCAATATTAATTTCAATAAGCAATACACCAATAATATTCCGGATGTAAACTACGGACCTAATAGTGTTATTTATAACATAACCATTTGGGGAGCTGCTGACTGGAATATCGATGATATGCGCAACTACTGGCAGCCGGGCAAAGAGGGCGTTCAAAGTATTTATGCAGAATATCAACGATATCACAATCCTTACTTCATGAGTTATGAGTGGCTGAGAGGTCACCAAAAAAATGATATTTATGGATACACTACGCTGAATTATAAAGTCAATGAATTTGTAGAGTTGATGGCTAGAACTTCCGTTACCACCTATGATCTTACTAGATCTGAAAAAATGCCTTTCTCTGCACATCCTTATGGACGGGAAGAGGAAAGAGGAGATTATCGCGAAGACAAGCGCTCCTTGTTTGAAAACAATACCGAGGCGATGGTTCGTTTAAAGGCGCCCAAGGTCGCTAATTTCTTGAGTACAACCGGATTCATAGGTGCCAATCTACGTACTTTCTCCTATGCCTCTAGCTTTGTAACTACAGATTATTTGAATGTGCCAAATGTATACACGTTTAGTAACAGTCGTAATCCAGTACGTGCATTTAATTTCGCTTCTGAAATGAAGGTGCAAAGTGCCTATTATTCATTTGATTTTGGATTGGGCAAATATGCCAACATCAATACTACTGGAAGGGTAGATAAACTTTCTGCCTTATCAAGTAAAAACAACACCTTCTTTTATCCCTCAGTTAACGTAAGTTCTGTTATCAGTGATTATGTTCAAATACCAACGGCTATTTCATTCTTGAAATTGCGCGGTTCTTTTGCACAGGTAAGGGGTGGAGGTACATTTGTATCTAATACCATCGGTTCTACTCCTAACGGTTCTTATCCAATTGGTTACGGAGCTCAATACAGTTCTTCCTATGGTGGACCTTCCTACACCTACAACAATGTTTACAGCACTTCCATAGGGTATAACAATACCAATCAGGCAGGCTTTACCAATAAACTTGTTGACGAAAACATCCAACCTGATAACAGGTCTAATATTGAATTTGGGCTTGATATGAAATTTATGAAGAATCGTTTTGGTCTTGACATCGCGTACTTTAATTATACCGATGGTCCACAGATCTTCAACAAACAAATATCGGCTACTTCCGGATATACCGATTACACAATCAATGCTACCAAAACCAAAAAAACAGGTTTGGAAATCTCTTTGGTTGGTACAGCAATTAAGTCCGCCAATGGATTTAACTGGGATGTGATGTTCAACTGGTCCAAATTCAGGGAAACCTACACCGAGTTGCCTCCTGGGGTTGACAATTTATACACTTTCTATAAAGTAGGAAGTCGCACGGATGAAGTATATATAAGAAAATTTGCACGTACTCCCGATGGTCAGCTAATCAATGATGCAGGTGGAAGGCCCATTCAAAAGACAGTGGCAGAGTTTGCAGGTTACTCAACACCTGATTGGGTTTGGGGTTTCAACAATAAATTCAATTACAAAAACATAACCTTTAGTTTCCAATTTGATGGCCGTGTTGGAGGTGTAATGGAGGATTATGTAAGGAAGAAAACTATGCAGGGAGGCCGACACATTGAAACAGTGGAAGGCGCTCTAGGCGTAGCAAGGTTTGAAGACACCAAGGGTATTAAGGCTTATATAGGAGAAGGTGTTCAAGTTTCCAATGGTCAGGCAATTAATTATGATCCGGTTACTGGGGCAATCACCAACTATGGCGCTTTGAAGTTTTCAAAAAATGCAACTGCAACTTATGCCCAGGATTATGTTAGTCGTTTAAATGGAATTCCTGAAGCCAATATGATGAGTAAGTCTTATTTGAAATTGAGAGAAATCATAATCGGATACAATATCCCTGTTGGTAAAACATTTATTCGTCAGGCAAATATTTCTTTCGTAGCACGAAACATTCTTTATTTTATGAAGGATAAACGTTTCAATGATGTGGATATTGATCAGTATGCTGGTACCCAATCATCTATCGATTTGCAAACACCCACTACTAGAAGCTACGGTGTTAATTTAAATATTGTTTTTTAATCAACTGTAAAATTTTACGAATGAAAAAGATATTTTCAATCATAATAATGGGTAGCGTGTTATTCACCGTTTCCTGTTCAAAAAACTTCGATTCTCTCGAAAAGGATCCCAACAGGGCTACGAGTGTACCCGCCAACCTTGTGTTAAATAGTGTGTTGTCTGATATATATGCAGCGCCGTTTAATAGTACCCAGCGTTGGAACCAGTTTTATGTGTTTAATTACGCCTATTATGGTGATCAGTTGTATGACTGGACAGGTGTGTCATTTTCCACTTACAATACTTTGAAGAATGTGATCAAGATGGAAGAGGAAGCTGCAAAAAGTATTCCTTCTCCCAATCCTTATTCAGCAATTGGTAAGTATGTGAGAGCATATATGTATTACAATCTTACCATGCTAACGGGTGATATACCGGTAAGTGAGGCACTCAAATCGCTGACCAATCTTTCGCCTAAGTATGATACTCAGAAAGATATTTTCAAGCAAATTCTTACTTGGCTCGAAGACGCTAATTCTGAAATGGGTACCATCATAACAAAAGGAAATTATGTATTGGCCAATGATTTTTATTATAACAATGATTTGGCTAAATGGCGCAAGGCGGTTAATAGTTTCAAGCTTCGCGTACTTATTCAATTAAGCAAGCAATCTGCAGATGCCGATTTGAATATCAAAGCGAAATTTTCTGACGTTGTGGGCAATCCTTCTAAGTATCCTGTATTCACAAGTATGGATGACAATATGTCTTACACCTTCAATAGTCAATACAATAAATACCCTACCAATCCTGAAAATTTCGGTTTTGATGGTGCAAGAATCAATATGTCTTCTACCTACCTTGGTAAATTGGTAACACTTAAGGATCCTCGCACATTTTTTGTAGCAGAGCCTGCCGCCGCCTTGGTAGCGAATGGAGCAGCTCCTAATAGTTTTGCTGCATTTGTTGGAGCGGGAAGTGGGGATGATCTTGCAGGTATGGCAGCAGATGCTGGCTCCGGAAAGTATTCTTTCATCAACCGTAAAAGGTATTATACTGGCTACACCGCCGAAAAAACAATCCAGGTAGGCTACACTGAACTTTGTTTCAATATGGCGGAGGCCATCAATAGGGGATGGATTACAGGTGTTGCTGAAGATTGGTATAAAAAGGGTGTTCAGGCAAGCATTGGTTTCTATGGTATAGTGAGCGGTGCAAATTCCGTTAGCTACCAAAAACCAGGTGGCACACTGAGCGATTATAATACTTATTCAATCAATTATGATTGGGACACATACTACAACCAGCCTTCCGTAAAATTATCAACCACCTCTGCTACGGCTTTGGATCAAATTATCCAACAAAAATACCTTGCCTTTTACCAAAATAGTGGATGGGAAGCTTATTTTAACTGGCGTCGTACAGGTTTCCCAACTTTCCATACAGGCCCTGGTACCGGAAACAGTCAAAGGATTGCATTGAGATTTCAATATCCAAATAATGAAAAATCTATCAATCTTGCGAATGTCAACAGTGCAATTCAGTCTCAATTTGGGGGTATCGATGACATTAATGCGAAAATTTGGATTATAAAGTAATTACATTATTAGGAAGTGCTTATTATTCCCTTCCTACACTGTCATAATATTAATGGAATGAGGCGAAACTTTAACCGGTTTCGCCTTATTTTAATCATCCAATAAATCTGGTTTCATGGTCAAGAAATATCTATTGCTATTAGCTGCTTCTATGGTGGCCATTGTTACAATTGCTCAAAAACAGGCAACTGTTTTACAGGTTCCTGGAATGAACCAGTTTTGCGTAATCAATGAAAAGGGCGTTTCAGTGTTACCCAGCGGAAGATTACTAACCCCCGCCGGAGATTTGATCCGTATTACCAATGATCCTTTTGGAATGGCCATCTCACCCAATGGTAAAAAAGCAGTGACCTTGCACAATGGAGTTTTTTCTGTCATTAATTTGGAGACTTTACATACTACTCGGGTGCCGGGATATGATAATACCATCAATTCACCCCTTACCCACGAGCCCTTAGCTGGAAATACATCGGCAATTAATTCCAAGGAAAACAATGCACTCCCATCTGTTTTACCAGAAGGCTCTTTTTTGGGTGTAGCCTTTGCAGCCGATTCAAAAACAGTTTACCTAAGTGGCGGGGATAATGGCGCAGTCATTGTATACGATATTGAAAAATTTCAACGCATTGATTCTATTACCCTCAATGGAAAAATCGGGGGGGTAGATTTCGGTGATAGTTTTACATCCGATCTTTTATTGAATGAATCCAACAACGAATTATTGATTTTAGACAGAGGTAACTTTCGCCTCGTTCGCTATGATCTTACTAATAAAATAATTACTGCTTCTATTCCCGCTGGCCGCCAGCCTTTTGGATTGGCAATTAGCGCAGATAAAAAAATGGCCTTTGTCGCCAACGTAGGCATGTACTCGTATCCGCTAGTATCGGGTATGACAAAGGAGAATTACAATTCTATGGTGATCCCCCATCATCCTTATGGAGATAATACGAAAGCCGCCATTGAGGGAACCGAAATAGAAGGAAAAAAAATACCAGGCGTGGGAAGTCCAAGCGCTCCCGAGGCAATGAGTGTTTTTACCATTGACCTTACCACCAATCAAGTAGTAGATAAATTTAAAACAGGTTTGCAAGTGGGGGAAATGATTGAAGGAGCCGAGGTAGTGGGTGGAGCAAGTCCCAATTCAATAGCCGTAGGTAAACAATTTATTTATGTAACCAATGCAACCAATGACAATATTGCTATCATCGATTATAAAAATCATAAAATCCTAGGACATATACCCATCAAGATAGACAAGCGGATTGATCATTTTCGCGGATTGTTGCCTTTTGGAATTACCCTGAGTAAAGATGAAAAAACTTTGTATGTAGCCTTGCTGGGTTTTAATGCGGTGGCGGTGATTGATGTTGCCTCTCAAACTACCAAAGGATTAATCCCTGCAGGTTGGGGACCTTCAAGAGTTCAGTTATCAAAGGATGAAAAAGAAATCTATATTATTTCGTGCAGGGGACTGGGCGCTGGACCAAATGGTGGCGCGGGATTTAAAGCACCACCACAGGGAACTTATATTGGCGATATTCAATTGGGTAGTTTTCAAAAGGTGTCCATGCCAACTCTTAATCAGTTGAGTGCTTATACGCTTCAAACCATCGGTAACACTTTCGTTAGTACTCAAGTTGCAGATGATCCAAAAAATCCTTTGCCTGCATTGCCGGGTTTACATGAAAGTCCGATAAAATATGTTGTTTATATTACTAAGGAAAACAGAACCTACGATGAAGTGTTTGGGCAGTTAAAAAATGCTAGTGGGGATAGTAGCCTGGCAAGGTTTGGGGTAAATTGTGCTTATACGCTGCCAGATTCTTTGCAATCGAAATTTAAAAATGTAAAGGTTACTCCCAATCACCATAAAGCAGCCAAACAGTTTTCTTTCAGTGATAATTTTTATTGTGATAGTGATGCATCTATTCATGGGCATCACTGGATGGTGGGGGTGATTCCGAATGAATGGGTAGAAACCAATTCAAGTGTTAGCAAAACTGCCAAACTGTTTTCAAAAGCCCCTGGGCGTCGCTTTCCAGGCTCTACAGGAAGTATGGATCCTGAAGATTATGGCGAGATTGGTGGAATGTGGGAGGCGTTGGAAAGAAAAAAAATCAATTTCTATAATTTTGGAGAGGCTAATGAAACAGCGCATGTGCGCGAAGAATGGATGGATACAGCCACCGGTGCAGGACATGGCGTAATGGTGCCAATGCAAAAAGCGTTGTTTACCAGAACCAGTCACAATTATGCAGGATTCAACATGAATATTCCTGATCAGTTTAGGATGAACCAATTTGAATCTGAGTTTACCAAAATGTGGATCAAAGGAAATCAGCCAATGCCTTCCTTGATTGCTATGCAGGTTCCCAATGACCATGGCGCTGGGGTACGCCCCGAAGATGGATATAATTACCCGCATTCATTTGTGGCCGACAATGACCTTGCAGTGGGAAGGATCCTACATTTTTTATCTCGTACCAAGTATTGGAAAAATATGCTGGTAATTATCACTGAGGATGACCCTCAAGGTGGCTCAGATCATATCGATGCCCATCGCAGTATTTTGATGATGGCCGGCCCCTATGTAAAGAAGGGGTATGTTAGTCATACCCATGCTAATTTTGGCTCCATCTTAAAAACCATTTACAATATTTTAGGGGTTCCTTATGTCAACCAATATGATGTTACGGCCTCTTTATTGCAAGATTTTTTTACTGATAAACCTGATTATACGCCCTATACTTTGGAAAAACATGATGAGCGGGTTTTTGATGTGGAAAAGGCGATGAAAAAGTACAACCGTTCTATCGACTGGAAAAAAATATTACAGGGTCCCGATATGGATGATGAAGATGAAATTCGAAAAAATCATTATAAGCCAACTACAATAAAGTAGAGGACAAATATTACCTATGCCAAAAAAAGCAGCAGTAGTTTTTTTAAGTATGATGTTCACTTTTGTGGGTTTTGCACAAGACAAAGCCAATAGGAGGGATGAACAAGCCGCTGCACTATTGACCGACTCGACAAATAGTTTAACCGCTATTACAGTTACTTCAACTCGGAAAAATACAGCGAATTGGTCTGTTCCTTATTCGGTATCTGTAGTGGATAAAAGTCAACTGGACGCCTTTGGATTTCGGACTACACCGGAGGCATTGGCCGGCACAGCAGGGGTGTTTGTTCAAAAAACCAATCATGGGGGAGGCGCTCCTTTTATTAGAGGGTTGACCGGTAACCAAACCTTATTACTGATGGATGGAATACGGCTTAACAACGCTACTTATCGGTATGGCCCCAATCAATATTTAAATACCATTGATGCCTCAATCATTTCAAAAATAGAAGTAGCTAGGGGCACAGGCTCGGTTCAATATGGATCGGATGCGTTGGGCGGGGTGGTACAATTGTTTACCCAATCACCTGACTTTAGCAAGGAAAAAATACTGCACACTACCATACGTTCAAAGGCAACTTCACAGGATATGGAGTATGGCGGCAGGGCAGAGTTGGAATACCAATCCAATAATTTGGCTATTCTTGCAGGGTATAGCGGTGCTAAATTTGGCGATCTGGTGGGTGGAGATACAACAGGCAGGCAAACTCCCTCGGGTTACCAACAAAGGGCATTTGATTTAAAAGTAAAGTATCAACTGGCGCCAGGAGCAATACTTACAGTTGCCCACCAGTGGCTACGTCAAAAAGAGGTTCCGTTATACCATAAGGTAAAGCTGGAAAATTATGCCTACTATTTCTTTGATCCGCAGCAGCGGCAAATGAGCTATGCCAAACTTGTGGTTTCTGGCAAAGCTAAATTGCTTGACAAAATATCCTTTATTTCCTCCCTACAAAAAAGCCTAGAGCGAAGAGCGTACCAAAAAAATGGGAATTCCATTCAATTTACTGAAGAAGACAGGGTAATTACCTGGGGAAATGTATTGGATGTTTTTTCAGTAATCGATAAAAACTGGACAGCCAATTCAGGGGTGGAATATTACCATGACCAAGTGAATAGCGGTAAGCAGCAACTGTCGGCTATTTCTGGCCAAACAGTCAATATGCGTGGTTTGTACCCCAATAATGCTACTAGCGGAAATTTTTCAGTGTATAGTCTACACCATTTTACCAGTGGCAAGTTTGATCTGGAAACTGGACTTCGCTACAATAGTTTTGCCATTCGAATACCCGATACGGTTACTAGTTCCATGAAACTGGGCGATATTAGGGTAAGTCCGTCCTCCTTGGTTTCTAATCTTGCATTGCTTTATCATATCGGCTCATCACAAAATGTATATGCTTCTTTTAGTACGGGGTATAGGGCTCCTAATATTGATGATTTGGGCTCACTAGGGCTGGTAGATTTCAGGTATGAAATTCCCGCCTATCAACTAAAGCCCGAAAAGACGTATAATACGGAGATTGGTTATCGTATCAACACTAAAAAAATCCAGACCTCCCTTTCATTTTTTTATATGCACTTGACCGATCTTATTACTCGGGTGCAGCTTCCTGGCCAGCAAATTGGGGGCTATAACGTGTACACGAAAGAAAACAGCCAGCAATCGTTTGTAAAGGGAACCGAATTATCTCTCAATTACCGGATTTCTAATTCCTTTGCCATGTCAAGCAATATCGCTTATGCCTTCGGACAAAATTTATCAGCCAACGAACCCATGCGAAGAATACCGCCCGTGAATGGAAGGGTGCTATTGGCCTACCAAAAAGGCAAATGGGGCTTGAATGTGGAAAATCTTTTTGCCGCAAAGCAAAGCCGTCTCGCAAAAGGAGATAAGGACGACAATCGTATTCCAGCGGGAGGAACACCGGGCTGGAGCATATTGAATCTCTATGGCAATTACACATTTCAAAAATTATCCTTGTATGCAAGGGTTCAAAATATTTTTAACCAAGATTACAGAACCCATGGAAGTGGTATTAATGGAGTAGGAAGAAGTACTTCTCTTGGAATACAAATCAGTTTATAAAACAATTTACCCAGTTTGCGAATTGGTAAAATTGATACTTAAATAACTATAAAAATGAATACAGGATAACGGGATAATAAGTTGCGGATATAAAAAGGTAATTGAGCAAACAAAATAGTAGAAGCTCAATCGAAAGGGTTTTTTGAAATGGAAAAATGTTGAAATGGGTACTCTTTTGTCTAAACCCCTAAACATCTAAACCTCTAAACCTCTAAACCTCTAAACCCCTAAACTTATAAACCCCTAAACTTATAAACCCCTAAACTCTAAACTCTAAACTCGATCAATAAAAATAAAATAAAAATGACAATCTCAACCAATCCTTTCTCAGTAAATGGTAAAACCTACCAGCCATCAGCTCATCCAATTGTAGTGATCTGTATTGATGGATCTGCCGATGAGTACCTAGACATCACTATGGCACACGATCGTATGCCCAATTTGAAAAGTATGACCGTGAATGGTTACAGGGGAATGGTAAGAGGGGCATTACCTTCTTTTACCAATGTAAACAACTCTTCTATTGTTACTGGCGCTTCCCCTGCTGTGCATGGAATTAGTGGTAACTTTTTTTATAATGCAGCCATCGACCAGGAGGTAATGATGAATTCATCCGAATACCTGCGTGCCGAAACATTGCTTGCCGCTGCCGCTAATGCCGGTCGTAAAGTAGCCGTGGTTACCGCTAAAGAAAAACTACGAGATATTTTATCCTACAAATTAAATGGCATTGCTTTCTCAGCCGAAAAAGCAAATTTGGCCACCAAGGAAACACATGGTATTGAAAATGCGGAGGAAGTGATTGGCTTTCCAACACCAGCCATTTACAGCGCAGCGGCAAGTTTATTTGTATTGCGTGCTGGCACAGCTTTAATTAAAAAGGGTATTGCAGATTTTTTATACCTGTCTTTAACGGATTACATGCAGCATACTTATGCGCCCGAGGCCGAAGAATCTCTAGCATTTTATGAAGCCATGGATGCAGAGATTGGGAAAATGATTGCACTCGGTGCAATTGTGGGTGCTACTGCTGATCATGGAATGAATGCGAAAGTAAAAGCCGATGGCACTCCCAATGTATTGTTTGTAGAAGATATGCTGGAAGCACAGTTTGGAGCCGGTTTCCGGGTAATTTGCCCCATCACTGATCCATATGTAAAACACCATGGTGCACTAGGTTCTTATGTGGTGGTGCATGTACCCGATACCACCAAAGTGGGCGCTATTAAAGATTGGTTGATACTACAGCCGGGTATAACTGAAGTGTATGACAAGGCGACTGCAGCAAGGGTTTTGGAGCAACCAGAAGATCGCATCGGTGATCTAGTGGTATTATCTGGCAGAGATGTCGTAGTGGGCAGAAGGCCGCAGTATCACGACTTGTCGGCTTTGGATGGCTCTCTTCGATCTCATGGTGGTAGATATGAAGAAATGGTGCCGATGATTATTTCACATCCACTTAATTCGGCCTATAAAATGAAAGCTGCAGGTGATCCTCGCAATTTTGATATTTTTGATTTTACAGTAAATGGAACCAACTAAAAATAAAAGTCATGAGTGAAAAAGAAATGCCACAAGCTAATCCAACTGCTAACAGCAATATCATCCCGGCAGTACATATGCATTGTTATGTAGCTGGTAAAAAAGTGGAGTCGCAAAATATATTGGAAGTAAAAAGTCCCTTCGATAATCGGGTGGTGGGTACGGTCGTATTGGCGAATGCATCGCACGCAGAAGCTGCTGTTGAAGCGGGTTTGAAAGGTGGTAAAAAATTAACCCGTTACGACCGTTTTAGTATTTTGGATAAAGCCAGGCAACTGCTGATGGAGCGCAAGGATGAATTTGCAAAAATCATGAGTGCCGAATCGGGATTGGCCATTCGCGAAGCAATTTATGAAACCGGCCGGGTACATGATGTATTGATGTTTGCAGCAATGGAAAGTCTAAAGGATGATGGACAGATTTTTTCTTGTGATATTTCTCCAACAGGTAAGGCAAGGAAAATATTTACTACCCGTGAGCCATTGTCATTGGCACTCTGCATCACTCCGTTCAATCATCCGTTGAATCAAGTGGCACATAAAATTGCACCTGCTATTGCAGTGGGTACACCGGTAATTTTAAAGCCTTCAGAAAAAACACCGCTCACTGCCATCAAATTTACAGAGTTATTATATGAGGCAGGATTACCTCATTATATGCTGAGCACCTTGTTGGGTCCTACCAATGAAATAGCGGAACCCCTAGTGAAAGATCCCCGCGTAGAAATTGTTTCTTTTACCGGAAGTGTAGCAGTGGGTAAACGCATTGCAGTTACCGCTGGGTATAAAAAAGTAATACTTGAATTGGGTGGAAATGACCCTATCATTATTTTGGAAGATGCCGACATGGATACCGCCGTGTATTTGGCTGCAGAGGGTTCATACCGAAATAGCGGACAGCGTTGCACCGCAGTAAAACGTATACTTGTGCACGAAAAAATAAAGGATGAATTCATTCAAAAATTTGTGGAGAAATCAAAAACATATTTGTGTGGCGATCCATCTGATCCTGCAACAGTAGTAGGCACCGTGATTGATGCCGCTTCAGCTATTTACCTAGAAACAGTTTTAAACAAGGCAGTTGATCAAGGAGCAAAAATTTTACTAGGGGGTAAACGCACTGGCGCTTTGATGGAACCAACAGTGGTAACAGATGTTCCGCGCAATGCGGATATGGTGATGCATGAATCGTTTGGTCCACTGGCACCTATTCTAAGTTTTAAAGATATTGATGACGCCATTGCACTGAGTAACTCAACAGCTTATGGCTTGTCTAGTGGAATCATTACCAATAATATGCAGCATGCCATTCGCTTTATTAAAGAATTGAAAGTAGGCACCGTTAATATTAATGAAGTTCCTGGCTATCGAATTGAAAGTTCTCCTTTTGGAGGAATCAAAGATTCCGGGCTGGGTATAAAAGAAGGGGTAATTGAAGCAATGAAATGTTTCACATTTGTGAAAACATTCTCTATGCCTTGGTAATATTTTCGAAACCGAATAATTCTTGATGGAATTGATTTTCAATAAAGAGATTTTATATTATCCATCATTTTAAAGAAATAAAGCAGCATTGTTAAAAAAATACTATTAAAAAATTGAATATGCAAAAACTATTATTTACTCCTGGACCGCTTACAACTTCTAAAACAGTGAAGGAAGCCATGCTGGAAGATATGGGTTCTAGGGACCATGCATTTTTACTGGCAGTAAAAGATATCCGAAATGGGTTATTGGAACTGGCTCATGTGTCCAAGGAGGGAGGGTATGAATGTGTAATTGTTCAGGGGTCGGGAACATTTGGTGTGGAGAGTGTGATAGGCAGTGTGGTAGGAGCTACCGACAACTTGCTAATTTTGGTGAATGGTGCATACGGAGAGCGGATTGTAAAAATGGCTAAAATAAACCAGATTCATCATGAGGTGTTGCGTTTTGAAGAAGATGAAATCGTTACTCCAGCAGCCACTGAAAAATACTTGCAAGAACATCCTAGCATAACCCATGTGGCATGTATCCATAGCGAAACTACTACTGGTCTCTTTAATCCAATTGAAGCCATTGGTGCTGTTTGTAAAAATAATAACAAGATTTTTATTGTGGATGCGATGAGTAGTTTTGGCGGCGTGGAAATGGATATGCAGCAAATGCATATTGATTTCCTAGTGTCTTCTTCTAACAAGTGTATTGAAGGGGTCCCTGGATTTTCTTTTGCCTTGTGTAAAAGAACCGAATTAGAAAAAGCAAAAGGCCAAGGAAGAGGCTTGAGCCTTGATTTATATGATCAATGGAATGGATTGGAAAGCAATGGTCAGTTTCGTTTTACACCTCCAACCCTTAGTATTATGGCCTTTCGCCAAGCAATGAAAGAGCTGGAAGCAGAAGGTGGGGTAAAAGCTAGGGAAGCCCGATACAAAGCCAACAAAAAAGTGTTGGATGAGGGAATGGCAGCGCTTGGCTATCAACAATATTTACGTCCCGAAATACAAGGACATATTATTACTTCCTTTTTATATCCTACCGATAAGGCATTTAATTTTGATGATTTTTATAATCAGCTCAATGATCGTGGATTTGTTATTTATCCTGGAAAGCTAAGCAAAGCAGATGCATTTCGCATTGGAAATATTGGGCAGATTTTTCCCGATGATGTGAAAGCACTCGTGGCTGCGGTAAAAGAGGTGATGCAATAATTGATTGTTTAAAAAAAAATCTTTTATCTACCATGGGTGTACAAAATACGGAAAAGGCAGATGCGGTAATTATTGGAGCTGGCGTATTTGGTTGTGCCATTGCTTACTATTATACAAAAAATAATCCCGGAAAAAAAGTCATTGTACTTGAACGCAATGAGATCTGCAATGCAGCTACCAGTCGTGCAGCAGCTTTGGTTACTCGTATCCGAACGAAAAAACATTTTATCCCCCTTTCATTGGAAACCTACCGTGCAGTTGCACAGATGGAAAAACAGTTAAATGAAAGTATGGACATGAAGCAGGTGGGGGTACTTCACCTTGCAGCAAGCGAGTCAAGCGTGAAAGCATTAGATGCCTTGATGGAGGTTGCCGCAGAATTCGATGAGCCCGCTGTTTACCTCAGTCAATCAGCTGTTCACCAAAAAGCTCCCTGGATAAACGCTGACAATATTTTGAAGGCAGGCTTTATGCCCCTTGAATCCTATTGCGACCCTTACCTACTAGGCACATTCTTTGCTCGCTGTGCAAAAATGCAGGGCGCTGACATTCGACAGGGAGTAGCCGTCAATGAAATTTTAATGGAAGCTGATACGGCTGTTGGAGTTGCTACCTCAGCTGGAAATATATATGCTAATGCGGTGGTGATAGCTGCAGGTGCCTGGTCGCCGATATTTGCTATGCAAGTGGGCGTTGGCTTGCCGATGGCACCCGTGAGAAGTCAATACTGGATCACGGAAAGAAATGACCTTTTTCCACTCAATTCGCCCATTGTTATTTTACCCGACGTACAAGCATATGCAAGGCCCGAAGGTGGAAGTTTGCTTTTTGGCATCCGCGAATCAAAGTCTTTTACAAGTTCTCCATCTGATATACCAGCTGATATTAGCGAATTTTTATTTAGCCCCGACAAAGGGGTGGGGGATCTCTCGGAGGTCATAGATCAGCTTGCCCGTTTTTTTCCAAGGGTATATGATATCGGACTCAAATATTATATGGCAGGTTTTTCAGGCTATACGCCGGATAATAATTTAAGTATGGGCATTGTTCCTGGAGTGCAGCAACTGTTCGCTGCAACAGGCTGTGCAGGTGCGGGTATTTCTGTGGCAGGAGGTGTGGGACTTGCATTTGCAGAGATGATTGCAGGCAAGCCAAATCCATTTGATTTTACTCATTTCAATATCAATCGGTAAGGGAAAATAGACCCTTTCAGTAAAGAATGGCTGGATAAATGTGCGCTGGCTAGATCACAAAAACGAAGCGGCTAACTGGTATAAAACTAGGGTGGTGGGAGCGCTAGTTGAAAATGTGCGGTTCCAAAAATAACTTCGGTAGTATACATGAATTATGCTACTTTGAATAATATTGAAAAAGAGGTTTATTTTCTTGTCCAGTATATTTATAAAATCATCCTATTTGAAATTTTAAAAAACATGTCAACTACTACCGGATCTAAACTCCAGCAACTACTTTCCAGCTCCAAAGGTTTTTTTATTGTTTGGTGCATGATTGCTGCCTTCGGAACTTATTTCTGTATGTATGCATTTAGAAAGCCATTCAGCGCCGGTACCTATAGTGAGTATAAGCTTTGGGGTATCGACTATAAAGCGGTATTGATTATAGCGCAGGTGTTCGGATACATGTTGTCAAAATTTGCAGGAATCAAAGTGATATCTGAGTTAAAAGCTTCTAGTAGAAGGAATTTGATTATTGTACTCATTTTGATTGCAGAAGTAGGCTTATTGTTTTTTGGACTGGTTCCATATCCATACAATTTTATTTTTCTGTTTGTAAATGGCCTGCCCCTGGGCATGGTTTGGGGAGTTGTTTTTAGTTACCTAGAGGGGCGCAGATTTACCGAAGTATTAGGTACCGGTTTAAGCATTAGTCTGATCATCTCTTCCGGCATTCTAAAAACATTTTATTTTTATTTACATGGTTGGGTACCTTCTATTTCTGAATTTTGGCTTCCACCGGTTATCGGTTTAATTTTTCTTCCCCTGTTTTTGTTTTTTGTTTGGATGCTTTCAGTAATACCCGCACCCACTCCAGAAGATATTGCTTCAAGATCAGCACGCACACCAATGAGTAAAGAGGATAAAAGAAAAGTGCTTCGTGATTATGGATTGGGGTTACTTGGGTTTATTATCATATACGCCTTGCTTGCTACTATGCGTGATTTTAGAGATAATTTTTCCGTAGAAATATGGAAGGAGATAGAAGGGAAATGGAACAAAGATGTTTTTGCACAAACAGAAACAATCACTGGTTTAATTGTATTAATTGTACTAGCCAGTTTATCACTGATTAAAAGTAATATCAAGGGTTTTTGGGTCACTACCGGCCTGATAGGTTTTGGTCTTTTATTGGGAGCAATGTCTACTTTCTTGTTTCAAATCCATGTACTTTCCGCTTTTTGGTGGATGCTGTTGTTAGGAATGGGATTGTTTCTTGCATACATCCCTATGCAGGTAGCTTTGTTTGAAAGAACCATCGCACTGTTTAGGATGAAAGCCAATGCTGGATTTTTTGTTTATATCTGCGATGCTACTGGTTATCTGGGAAGTGTAGGGTTGACTTTGTATAAGGAATTTTTTATGAGCGGATTAAACTGGAGTAAGCTGTTGATTAATTTTTCATATGCACAATCCGCAGTTTCATTAGTGATCCTTTTTTTTACCGTAATCTTCTTTTACAGACGAAAAAGTGCACTCCTGACTGAAAAGGTTATACCAGCAGCATAAAATAAGTATTGGTTAGAAAGCATACCTATAACAGGGAGTTTCAATTCCAATCCTTCAGGGCGTAGGGTATTACTTATTTACGATTTTTTTACAGGAACAGCCTTCACCAACTTCTTCTTTGGGGTAGCTATTTTTTTTGCTACAGGTGTTGGAATGGGGGCAGTTTTTGTTATGGCTGCTTTTGTTGGCTCACTTGCTTTTATTCCTTCAATCAGCAATTTTGCAGCTTTTTTGATTCGTTTTTCAAATTTCTTTTCTCCCAGCAATGCTTTTAAAGTGGGCACAGCCTTTGAAATTTGAAGCACTACTTCCGTTAATAAGGTTTTCTTTGAAGTAGATATTTTATTTACTGTAGGTTGTTTGGTAGACATGTTTATATAAATTGGGTAAAAGATAATACAAATTTAATATACGGATGTCAATTTCAATGTTAAGTTTTAATAGATCTTAATATTAACAATAACTAAATAATGAAAGGCCGTTGCGTTCTACTAGTCGTGTGATTTTTTAGAATCCTTTTCCTTTAATTCCATTTGTCCTTTGATACGAGCGATCGTATTATTGGCCTCTAATAATTTTAGCTTTAGGTCATTGAGTCCTGGTAATCCGGCCTGCATCAAGGCTTCTGTTTCTTCATTGCTTCGCTGTAACAATAAGATATCCTGTTCTTGCATTTGGATAATGGATAGCGCTTCATGCTGTTTTTTCAAAAAATCATTTTCAGTGCTTTGCTTCGATTGATAGAGTAAGCTGTTCTCTTTTTGTAAAGTTTCCTTCATCAATTTTTCACTTTTAAGAAAACCTTCAATACTATTCCTTGATTTTTTTATTTTGACTACCGTGATGGAGCGCAATGCCCAGGCAGTTATAAATCCTGCAATGAAAGCAAGGCTAACAATAATTATACAAGTGGTTGTCAAATCAAAAATTTGTGAGCGCTCGAAAAAGGATGTTAAAGAAATTATATGCTAAAGTATTGATTTTTTTATTTCAAAAGATTAGTTAGATGGAATTACCTAAAAGTATTCAACTGGTTTTTGATTCATGGTAGCAACAATTCCTGCCGATCCTTCATTGTTTACGCTGTAATTTAAAGTAAAATGGAATCCCCCATTTTTAACTAATGGGCTATTGTAAGTTTTTAATATGTATATAATCAGTTGATAATCAATAGTTTTATAGCCATATAATTATTTAATAGTATTTATTAGTTGGTCAGAAATCGATCGTTTTAGATCGTAAGTACCCTTTTTAGGATGGATTATTGATAGTTGATTTTGTTACTTATATAGACTTCTCCCTCCTTGATTTCATTGGCAAGTTGCTGAATGGATTTATTTGTAAATAATTTAATCAATAGTTGTTTAATCGATTTGTATTGTTCGTGCATTGGGCAGGGTTGAACCTCAGAGCATCTTTTTAAGCCGAACCGCCCCAGGCTGCTCATTTTGGAACTGTTCAGCATCCAATCAATATGATGGAGATGGAACATGAGCTGGTAGGTAATAATTTGGCTGAAATCAGGGAGCTATCCAGTAGTTATACTTTACCTGAAAATGCTTGTGCAAGCTATAGTTTGCTTTACCGGATGTTAGCAGAATTTGAAGAAGACCTGCATTTGCACATTCATCTTGAAAATAATATTCTTTTTCCAAAGGCACTCGAATTAGAAAGGCGGCTAAACTAACTGCTGGTTTTTCAAGTAGAAATTTTCAAATACAATTACTATTGATTCATTCCCTAAATCGATTTGCAGTTACTCTTATTCGTAATAAATAGTTACCTATCAGCTGTCTATCATTTTTATTTTCCCCTCTTCATATCCATCAATTTTAAAATAGTTAAAATCCACCACTGATTAGTATCAGTAAATTTCATGTCAACTGTCATTTTTGACAAATTGTATTTTAAATACCTTCAATCTTGATTTTACTTGAACTTTATTTTAAAATGAAGATGGTGGAGGAGGGTTAAGCTAACATTTCCCCTTTTATATTATCTAAAGAAGAAATTTATTAATTTTTAAATTAGTCTAAATTGTTTAATATGAAAACAATAATCCTTGCTTTTGATGGCGTTCATTTTTCTGAAGGAGCTTTTGAATTTGCCCGACGATTGAATGAATCACAGCCTGTTTTACTGACGGGTGTATTTTTACCGCAGGCAGAGTTATCTAATTTGTGGAGTTATGCAGATGGCGTAGGCACTCCTTATATTCCATTGATTGAGCGAAGTGATACAGACCAGATTCAGAAAAATATTGATAAGTTTGAGAAGCTTTGCAAGGGTAATGGAATTGACTATCGGGTTCATAAGGATTTGTATGATCTGGCACTGCCTGAATTGAAGAAGGAAAGTAGGTATGCTGATTTGATGATATTGGGCAGTGAAGTGTTTTATGGCAATTTAGGTATTCGTTCCATTAATGATTATTTAGAAGATGCCCTGCATGATATGGCCTGTCCAGTTTTACTGGTTCCCGAAAAATTTGATTTTCCCGAAAGTATTATTCTCGCCTATGATGGCTCTGAGGAATCCGTCTATGCAATTAAGCAGTTTGCATACTTGTTCCCCGAATTAACAGCAAAGCAAACCCTACTAGTATATGCCAATGAAGATCCTGAGGAAGATTTTCCAGACAAAATGCAAATAGAGGAATTGGCTGCAAGACATTTCAGTGACCTCACTCTTTTTAAGT
Source organism: Ferruginibacter sp. (assembly GCA_044357815.1). Taxonomy (GTDB): domain Bacteria; phylum Bacteroidota; class Bacteroidia; order Chitinophagales; family Chitinophagaceae; genus Ferruginibacter. The sequence goes on from JBIKOV010000023.1 coordinate 22,406, forward strand.
TGGATATTAACCCAAAAAAATATTTCAGCTCATGGATTTTACAAAAGAAATCGACATTGCTGGTGAGTGGGTCTTATGGCCGTTCGGGCATGTCGCTACTTTTTAAAAGAAGTTTTGTAAAAGATATTATCGTGGAACACAGTTTGCCGGTTTTTATCGCCCACAAATAATTTCCCTATGTTTAAATTTTGAATTTGCAAATGGGCTGGTGTATTCCAGCTCATTTTTATTTTCCCCATTCATACTGCTTTTCCAATTTGGCCAATTAAATTAGTTTAACATGAAAAAAATTACCGCAGCATTTGATGGACTTAAATATGCTGAAAGCACTAGAGACTATGCTTTGAATCTCGCAAAACAAACCAATACCCATTTGGTAGGTGTTTTTTTGGATGACCCAACTTACACAAGTTATAAGGTGTATGATTTGATTTCAAAGGAAGGTGTTTCAGAAGAAAGACTGAAAAAAAAGGAGGAAAAGGATAAGCTTTTGCGGGCTGAAGCTGCAGCTGATTTTGAGCAGGCTTGTAAGCAAGCAGGTTTGCAGTTTACGCTGCATCACGATCGTAAAATTGCTATTCACGACCTGGTGCATGAGACGATCTATTCCGACCTGATGGTAATCAATGCTAAGGAAACCCTAACCCATTATCCTGAAAATTTACCTACCCGTTTCATCCGAGAACTCTTAAGTGAATCGCAATGCCCAGTACTTTTGGTTCCTGATAAATATAAACCAATACAAAAAATTATATTGTTATACGACGGCGAGCCTTCATCGGTACATGCCATAAAAATGTTCAGTTATTTACTTCCAGTCATGAAGCATTTGGATATTGAAGTAATTGCGGTTAATCCAGTGAATTCTTCGCTGCACCTTCCGGATAATAAATTGATGAAAGAGTTTATGAAAAGGCATTACCCCAAAGTAAAATATACTATTTTGAAGGGCTGGGCAGAAGATGAAATTATAAGACACCTTCACCAAATTTCCGATAATGTGCTGGTGGTGATGGGAGCTTACCAACGGAGTACGGTTAGCAGGTGGTTTAGAGAAAGTATGGCGGATATCCTCATGAAGGAGGTTAAATTCCCTTTGTTTATAGCACATAATAAATAAACATTGCGATGTAGTTTTCGTTTCAAATAATTAGACAGCACTGTTGCAATGCTTGTAATGCTGCCTTTTATATTAATTTCAAGTTCATGTTGGAATTGGATTCATTAGATGGTCTATTGCTAGTTATGGGAGTTGTTCCTTAAGTTGTTTTGTAAACTTAAGGAGTAATGCATTAAATTTAGTTTTCATTTGTTAACACTGCCGATTCAATCTGACGGTATTCGTCACTGCCTAATTGTTGGTAAAATTATTTTAAATCGTTCCCATGGATTCTATTACCCATCTAGCGCTCGGTGCCTGCATGGGAGAGGCATTTGCCGGAAAAACCCTCGGAAAAAAAGCCATGCTCTGGGGTGCCATTGCACAAAGTGTACCGGATATTGATTTCATTAGCGCCTTATGGATGGACACCTCCTCCGGCTTATTGGCTCACCGCGGATTTACCCATTCCTTTTTATTTTGTGCCCTTATTACTCCATTGCTTGCCTTGCTAGCCGAATACTTACATCGGCCTCATAATATTCGATTGAGAAAATGGATGCTTTTTTTTGGAGGCGTTATTTTTACCCATATTTTTATCGATGCTTTCAATAATTATGGGGTAGGCTGGTGGGAGCCTTTCAGTCATCAACGTATTTCCTTTAACGCCATTTATGTAGCGGATCCCTTTTTCTCCCTTTGGCCAGCCATTGCCTGTGTAGCACTTATTTATTTAAAAAAAAGATTGCCGCAGCGAAAAAAATGGTGGCAGATGGGACTGGGTGTAAGCGCATTGTATTTGGTATATTGTCTGATTAATAAATCCACAATTGACCGTGAAGTGAAAAGTGTTTTACAACGACAACAGATTACGTACTCAAGATATTTCACTAGTCCAGCGCCATTGCAAAATTGGTTGTGGTACGTAGTGGCAGGTAATGATAGCGGCTATCATGTTGGATTTAGGTCCACATTCGATCGTAAAAAAGGAATCAATTTTCAGTATTTTCCTCGCAATGATTCTTTGTTAAGGCTGCTGAGGGGCGATGAAGATTTACCAAAATTGATACGGTTTTCCCAGCAATTTTATACGGTGGAAAAATGGAGAGATACCCTAGTTTTTAATGATCTTCGTTTTGGTCAGGTAATCGGTTGGCAAGATCCTTTAGGTAAATTTGTATTTCACTATTATTTACTTCAACCTGCAGATAACTCTTTAGTTGTGCAGCGTGGAAGATTGGAGGGTTGGAGCTGGAATACGGCAAAAAATTTATTGAATAGAATTGTGGGGAATTAGATTTTAATTAATTCCCCTTTGCTGTAAATTCTTTTTCGCATGGCAGCTATAGGTGAATTATAGATTTTTATTTCTGAAGCTATAATTTAAAGTTGATCCTCAGTCATTTGCATAAAGAAGATTTTTTTTTAATTTATTGGGTGCTATGGTTTCCTTGCCTGATAAGCATGCTTTTTCGATTTCCCCCTTGTCAACTCTTAGTTGAGGAGGAATGAATTGGAGATGAAGTAAATGATACATTTCCTCTTCGGTTGCACCAGCCAATCTTTTGTCGGTTTTGATATCAAATAAGCCGTATTCATTTATTTTGTATCCGCTATTTTTGGCTATTGACCTAAGTTTGATATTATGTTCTTTTGATCCGGTAAAGTAGAGGAGCGTGGCACCAAATTCAAGGCTGTTGACTAATCTAATATCTACCTGTATTCCTGAATGTTTAAGTAACACACTAGCCTTGGTAATTCCCTTTGACAATACACAATCTATAGGGGGGAGATGAATTAATTGATCGACAATTTTTTTTCGATGACCGTATTTAGCCTGTAGTACAATATCAATATCGCCAATGGTAGCTTTTTTTCGGCGCAAACTTCCGGCGAGAACAGCTTTTTCAACCCCTGGAATTGTCTTTATGAGTTCAAGAATTGCTGTGCCTATTTTTTCTGCTTCTTTCAGTTGCATTCGAGTTGGCTGCTTGTACAATTTTAGCGCACGTTGAATTTGCTCAATTTTTTTGTCACCAAATCCTTTTACATTCTTTAATTCGTTCTTTTTAAGTGCTTGGATCAAATCCTCTTTTTTATAAATTTTCAGTTGTTGGTTCAATGTCCGCAAAGTGGCGGGGCCAAATCCACTGATTTCCATTAGTTCAAGTAACTCAAAAGGAACTTGCTGTTTGAGTTGTTCAAATGTTTCAATTTTCCCAGACTGCAAGTATTCAATAATTTTCTGTGCGATGCCTTTTCCAATGCCTCCAATAGCATCTAGGGTTGATATATCGGAAGCGGAGGTAGCAATGTCTTGTTGCATATTATGCAAAATTTTGGAAACATTTTCATAAGCAATGGCTCGAAAACGTTCGTTATTTCCCAGATAGCGGTAGCAATTGGCCATTTGGTGGAATATTGCAGCAAGGGCAATATTATTTTGGAGATTTGACGACCTGGGTGGAGAGTTATCCATACTGCCTTTTTTTTCACCTTGTCCAATTTT
>JBIKOV010000064.1:0-15744 GCA_044357815.1 Ferruginibacter sp.
CACTAAGGGTGCTAAAATTCCAGAGTGGATTTTCTTCAAAAAATCAATACGCTGTATAGGACAAATAACCAGCAAGTCATATTGCATTGAAATGAGTACAATCAACGTATTGAGTGATCGTTGTCAGTTTTTATTTCTCACTTTAAAGTTAGCTTTATTTATTACTCAATAGTGGGTTTTGCATTTCTTCCAGTACCAAATAAATAGGGTTGGTAGTCAGATTTAATAAGCATACAATAATTGTCAACATATGAATAAATTACTTACACCTGAGATCCACGAATTAATCGATGTAGTGCATTATCGCCCCGCTGTTTCTATTGTCATTCCTTTTGAACCCAAAATGAGTTTGAAAAATGTGTTGCACCATTCCCTGAAGATCGCCGCTGATAATGTAGAACGGGAATTAAAAGAAAATTATTCAACGGAGATGACCGCCTTGATAATGCACAAGCTAAATGCAATTATAGCGAACCTTAATTATAATACCCATAAGCATAGTATCGCCATCTATGTATCTCCGATTTTTGAAAAAGTTTTATACCTAGATATCGCAGTTGAACAAAAAATTATTATTGATGAATCTTTTGAAATTCGCGATTTGGTATACAGTAAAAAGCAATTACATAAATACCTGGTTTTGCTTATTAGCGGAAAAGAAAGCAGGATTTACTTGGGTAATTCCACTTCATTGGATAGGATAGTTTCAAATACACCTGAATCAGTCAACGCCTATGCAAATGATCTTCCAGAGAAAGTGGCCAATTTTTCTGATGTGTCGGCCCGAAAAGAAATAATGATGGAAAAATTCTTGAGGCATATCGATAATTCATTGGATATTATACTTCAAGCCTATCAACTCCCACTTTTTGTGTTGGGAACAGAAAGAATACTGGGTCATTTTAAATCCCTTACCAAACATGCAGGTTTAGTGGTTGACTATATCCCAGGAAATTACGAGGAACTGTCTTTTGAAGAATTGAAAGTAGTGCTATCCCCATCCATTTCAGATTGGAAAAAAGTGAAACAAAAAGATATACTCAATCGATTGGATGAAGCTGCCAGTAAAAAGAAACTGGCCATTGGTATGACGGATGTTTGGCGAGAAGCAATGAGGAAAAAAGGTCGACTGCTGGTAGTTGAAAAAAATTACAAGTATGCTGCACAACTTGGAAATGGGAACGATTTATTGGAAGAGTTGCTCGAACCCTATAATAAATTTTCTTATATAAGAGATGCAGTGGATGATGTAATGGAAAAAGTGCTCGAAAATGGTGGAGATGTTGAGTTTGTGGATGCTGAAGTATTGAAAGACTATCAACATATTGCATTAATACAGTTTTTTTAATTGAATGCTAGGTGTTAGCAGATATTGGAAATATCCATTCGGAAAATGATTTGTATTTGAAAGGCTATCATTTACAATAGTGATTTTTCAGAAGGGAAACTTGAGTTATTTTAAATGATAGTCCTTGTATTATTATAAAAGAAAATTTGATTATTGTTATTGTTAAAAAAGCAAATAAATATAAATACATGAAAACATTACTTGTAGCAACTGATTTTTCTAACGCTGCCACCAATGCTGCTAATTATGCCGCAGATATGGCTTTGGCTATCAACGCAACTGTTGTATTACTGCATGTTTATCAAATGCCTGTTATTTATCTCGAAGTACCTTTAGCTTATACAGAAGAGCAAATGCGCCAGGATGCTCAACAAAATATCAATCGATTAAAGGGGCAGTTGCTATTAAAAAGGGGGGCGAAATTAAAAATTGAAACGGAAGTTAGGCTGGGAGAATTTTTCCCGGTCTTGAAAAATATTTGTTCTAAGATAGAACCCTATGCTGTAGTGATGGGAAGTCAGGGTACTTCGGCTGCAGAGCGGATATTGTTTGGAGGTCATGCTATCTATGCAATGAAGCATTTAGACTGGCCCTTGATTACTGTTCCAATAAACGCATCTTTTTCAGCCATTAAAAAAATTGGGTTGGCCTGCGATTTTGAAAAGGTGTTAGATACCACCCCCATCGAAGAAATAAAAAATTTGTTGAAAGATTTTTCTGCAGAGCTACATGTACTCAATACTGATATGAAAACTTCTTTTAATCCGGATACTGTTTTTCAAACTGGTTTGCTAGAGGATATGCTGTCTCCATTGATTCCTCAGTATCATTTCATATCCAGTGATCAAACCGATGAGGGGATTATGGATTTTGCAGAAAAAAATCAGATTGATCTCTTGATAGTATTACCAAGGAGGCATAGTTTTTTTGACCAATTAATTCATAAGAGTCATAGTAAGCAACTGGTATTGCACAGTCATGTACCGGTAATGGCCATTCATGAACCGTAAACTCATTTTGGTAATGTAGTTGTGTAATCATAATAACATCAGCATTACCAATTGGGAAAGTTTTTTAATTTATTACATTATTTAAGTTCCTTATACCGACAAATAGTTAAATAAATTCTATGAATGCTTACATTAAAGATTTTCGAGAAATCAGTATTATTGATGTCCCATCTGTTGGTGGTAAGAATGCTTCCTTAGGAGAAATGGTTTCAAAACTCGCTTCTAAGGGAATTCCAGTACCCGATGGGTTTGCCACCACTGTAGTTGGGTTTGAATTATTCCTTTCTCAAAATTTATTGCATGCTCCGCTCAGCTTGCTGATGAAAGCGTTGGATAAAAAAAACTATTCCAACCTCTCCGAAATTGGAGCAAAGGCTCGGAAATTAATGCTGGATGCAGTATTTCCTCTCCACTTGAAGGAAGCCATTTTGGTAGCGTATAAAAATTTAGGCGGGCAAAATTTTCTGGAAGTAGCTGTAAGAAGTAGTGCTACTGCAGAGGATCTACCAAAAGCCAGTTTTGCAGGACAGCACGAAAGTTTCCTAAATATTAAAGGGGAGGAGGGCCTGATAGTTGCAGTTAAAAAATGTTTTGCTTCTCTTTATACCGACCGGGCCATTAAGTACCGTGAAGACAATGGCTTTGCCCACGAAAAAGTTGCCCTTTCTGTCGGCATACAAAAAATGGTTCGCTCCGATAAAGCTTCTTCAGGTGTTGGATTTACCCTAGAGCCGGAATCTGGATTTCGAAATATTATTCACATAAGTGGCGTGTGGGGCCTGGGAGAAAATATTGTTCAGGGAACCGTTACGCCGGATGAGTTCTTTATTTTCAAACCCACGCTTTTACAAGGTAAAAATGCAATCGTACAAAAAAAAATTGGTGAAAAAGGAAAGACGATGATCTATGGTGCCGATGAAAATAACCCTGTCATAAATGTAACTACTCCCAAAGATAAGCAGGAACAGTTTGTATTGAGTGACGAGGAAGTGACTCGGATTGCAAACTGGGCATTAATAATAGAAAATCATTACCATCAACCGATGGATATTGAATGGGCAAAAGATGGCATTACGCAAGAAATTTTTATCATCCAAGCTAGGCCCGAAACGGTTCATTCTCAAAAAAATCCTTTATTGGTAAAAGAGTATCAGCTTTTAAGTAAAGGGGATGTGCTTGCCAAGGGAAATGCGGTTGGCTCAAGTGTAGCTACTGGCATCGCAAGGGTTTTGCAATCCCCCGAAGATGCTAATCAATTGCAGCCAGGTGAAATACTTGTTACCGATTTAACTAGTCCGGACTGGGATCCTATTTTAAAAAATGCAGGTGCAATCATTACCAATAAAGGAGGGCGAACAAGCCATGCTTCCATTGTAGCTAGGGAACTTGGAGTTCCGGCAATTGTTGGTTGCGGTAATGCTACACAACAAATTACTGACGGCGAAATGATAACCGTTTCTTGTTGTGATGGTGAAACGGGCTTTGTGTACAAAGGCAAATTAAACTTCAAGGAAACTTCCCTAGATTTTTCAAATGTTAAAATGCCTGAGTTTACAGAAGTAATGTTGATTGTTGGAGATCCTGATAAAGCATTTAAATGGTCTTTTTATCCCAATGATGGAGTAGGCTTGATGCGGATAGAGTTTATTATTACGCATGCCATACAAATTCACCCTATGGCGCTGGTGAAATTTTCCGAATTGAAAGATCCTGCAATACGCCAACAAATTGAATCACTTACGCACCATTACCCAGATAAGGAAAAGTATTTTATTGATAAATTGTCGCAAGGGGTAGCTTCTATTGCAGCTGCATTTTATCCCAAAGATGTTATTGTAAGAATGAGTGATTTTAAAACCAATGAATATGCCAATTTGATTGGGGGCAAAGATTTTGAGCCCAAAGAAGAAAACCCCATGATCGGTTTTAGGGGTGCATCTAGGTACTACCACGATTTATATAAGGAGGGTTTCCGACTTGAATGTGAAGCCATCATGAAAGTGAGAAATGAAATGGGATTGACCAATGTAAAAGTGATGATACCCTTTTGTAGAACCATTGAAGAAGGTAATAAAGTGATTGCCATAATGAAAAGATATGGACTCGAGCAGGGTGTTAATAATCTCGAAATATACGTGATGGCCGAAATTCCCAGTAATGTGATACTGGCCGAAAAATTCGCTCAAATATTTGACGGTTTTTCTATCGGATCAAATGACCTTACCCAGCTCACACTTGGAATCGACCGTGATTCTGCAATAATCAGTAACCTATTTAGTGAACAGAATGAAGCAGCCAAAGAAATGATTGCCACTATGATCCATAAGGCAAAATCCGCTGGGGTTAAAATCGGTTTATGCGGACAGGCACCCAGTGATTTCCCTGCCTTTGCAAAATTTTTGGTGGAACAACGCATTGATAGTATTTCCTTTACTGCAGATGCCCTGCTGAAGGGAATTGAAAATATCGTACAAGCGGAATTAGCAGAAAGGGTAGTGGTGTAACCCCCCATTAGAATATAAAAATCCACAATGCATGAATTTGAATGTTAGTTGTTTTAACTGCCCTCTGTAAAGGCCTATCCAAAATGTATCCGCAGGGATTGCATCCCCAATTGGGATGTTATACACCTTTTTTGTTGACTAATTAGCCCTCAGCCCACGATTAAAAATTCCCAAGGTGTACCAGTTAATGTTTCAATCTATATCTTACATTCCATAAATATTTTTTTTAATGGTATAGCTATTTTTTAAGTGTTGTTCAAAGGGAGTTAAGCAGATAACAAAAAAAAATGGTAACAATTTTTTGGTGGCTTAAATAAGTTTATTGGTCCAATTATATTGTTTTTAGATGTCAATTTTTTTGAGCAGTTTGATTGATTACTAATCAAGTTCAAGTTTCCATTGATTAGAAAAAATAACATTAGAATTTGCAATTATAGCATTATAGGAGTTGAAAGAAATGAATAATTTTGTACTAACTAGATTATGTTTTTTTTCGTATTTTGAGATGATAATAAAGATTTTTGAATTTAGGAATCAAGATTGAATTGTCGATCAAATCGTTCAATGACCACTAATTTTCAGGATTTTTGATTTAAGTAAATATTTTTGCGCAAATCGAAGAATGTTATACGCGAATCGCTTAGGTAGATGTTTTTTTTCATTTTAATTTTGATTATTGAACAATAATTTTAGTTGCTTGTTACCAATGATACGATTTGCCGTTAATAATTTTCCAATAATCCAAAATAATTTTCAACCCAGGTTGAAAATAAAACGTTGTAAGATTATGATATCTTACAACTTATCTTTAACTTAACTGTTTAATTTTAAAAATTATGAAATTACATTTCATGTTTAAGCGATTAATTGCTTTTGCGGTGTTGATTGCTACTTTTCAGGTAGTAACTGCACAAAATTCTGTAACTGGAAAGGTTACAGATCAAAGTTCCGGTGCTCCTATCCCGAATGTGAGCATTACTGTAAAAGGTTCAAATAGAGGAACTAATTCAGATGCAAGTGGTGCATACAAGCTTACACTTCAAACGGGAGATGCTATTTTATTATTTTCTAGCACTGGCTATACCCAGTCTGAAGTGGTAATAAATAGAAGATCTGAGGTTGATGTCTCAATGACACCTTCAAGTACCAATTTGTCTGAAGTAGTAGTAGTAGGGTATGGTTCCCAATCTAAAAAGGATGTGACTGGTGCTGTATCTTCCATAAAGGGAGATCAACTTCAAAATGTACCAGTATCCGGTGCAACACAGGCTATTCAGGGAAGGGTTGCCGGTGTGAACGTAGTTCGTAACGGAGGTAGTCCTGGTAGTTCGGGTTCAATCCGAATTCGCGGTACGGGTACCATTAACAATGCAGATCCTTTGATTGTAATTGATGGTATTCCTGCGGGAGACCTCAATTCAGTAAATCCAAATGATATTGCTTCCGTGGAGATTTTGAAAGATGCCTCTGCTTCTGCCATTTATGGAACAAGGGCTGCTAATGGAGTGGTAATCGTAACAACTAAAAGAGGAAATTTTGAGCAGCCACTTAAAGTAAATGTAAACGCCTATACTGGTTCATCTAATGCCCGTAAGACCTTGAGTGTGTTAGATGCTCCAACATTGGTTTCATTAAAAAAAGAACGTTATACCAATGACGGCATTGATATGAATCCGGCATGGAATAATTCTTCTAATCTTGTGCAAAGGACCAATTGGCAAGATGAATTATTTAATAATGGAACTACAAGTAATATTGATGTATCACTCACAGGCGGATCAGCCAAATCATCCTTTATGCTTTCTGCAGGATCATACGATGAGAAGGGAATTATACAAAATTCTTATTTCAAGCGGTATAGTTTCCGAATCAATTCAGATCATAAAATTGGAAAAAAATTAAAAATCGGACAGAGTTTACAATTGACGCGTTCTAATGACAATAGTCTGAATACGCTATCATCTCAAGATGGTTTAATTTGGAGTGCCATGCGTTTTATGCCGTTTATTCCAGTTAAAAATACGGATGGTACTTGGGGCTCATCACAAGGTGAACCCAATCAGTTTGGGGATATCAACAACCCGATATATACTGTCAATACCATTGATGCAAGTAATAACAATACTCGGCTTCTTGCAAACTTGAATGTAGAGTACGAAATCCTGAAAGGATTGAAGTTCAAAGCAAATCTTGGAGTAGATGGAAGTCATGGTGCCAATAAAAACTTTAATATCATTATAGCTGACCAAACCCGTTCAAGAGCTGAAAATTCTCTGGGAAGAGGTTTCGGAGAAGGATATTCACTATTGAGCGAATACTTCCTTTCCTACAGTAAAACATTCAAAGGAAAACATAAAATTGATGCGGTGGCAGGTTATACCGCACAAACATTTGATGGGGATAATTTTAATGCTTCCAAGCGTAATTTCCCTAACGAAGATTTTAGTCAACGCTACCTGGATGCAGGACAAAGTTTAGGTGGAATTGGTGGAAATCGTAGTTATGATGCCTTGCAATCTGGATTTGGCAGGTTGAATTATGATTTCGATAAGCGCTACCTGTTGACGATGACCTTCCGTGCGGATGGCTCTTCAAAATTTGACAAGGGTAATAAATGGGGATATTTCCCGGCATTTTCTGCAGGCTGGAGAATTTCTAACGAAAAATTCTTTAACGTTTCTTTCATCAATGATTTGAAACTGACTGGGGGTTGGGGACAATTGGGTAATCAAAATGTAGGTGGGCTTCAGTACCTTGCTTTAATTGGTAACGCAGGAAATTATGCCTTTGGCAATACGACTGTAGGATCAACTTCTCAATCAAGGTTGCCCAACTATAACATTTCTTGGGAAACTGCGGAAATGACCAACATTGGTTTGAGTGCGGAGATGTTCAATAGGAGTTTGCAATTGAATGTGAATTATTTCGACAAAACCACCAATAATATGTTACTTTCACCTCCTACCATCGGAACAGTGGGCAGGTTGTCTATTCCTGATAAAAATGTGGGGGTTTTAAGTAATAAGGGGTTTGAAATTGACCTGAGTTATAAAAACAAAATTGGCGAATTATCTTATCGCATCGGAGCCAATGCTTCCTTCATTGAAAACAAGGTGATCAAATTATTTGATGGCAACTACATAGGGTCTTCGATTTATGGTCGCCAAAGCCAAGAAATTTCAAGGACTTATGAAGGGTTACCGCTTGGTATTTTTTACGGGTGGAAAACAAACGGATTGTACCAGACGCAAGCAGAAATTAACAGTGATCCCAGCTTGAAAAATGATTCAAGGAGAACTGATGGGTTGGTTAGTCCAGGTGATGTTCGCTTTATTGACATCAACGGTGATGGTCAGATTACTGAAGCAGATCGTACCAATATTGGAAGTCCGCATGCCAAAATGGTTTATGGTTTCAATACGGATTTCAATTACAAAAGTTTTGACCTGTCTTTATTCTTCTTGGGAAGCCAGGGTGTAAAGATTTTCAATGCAGACAGAATGCAAGGCATTGATCCAACTTATCCATTCAATATGTATGCTGAAGCGGCGAATCGTTGGAAGGGGCCAAACACTAGCAATACCATTCCAAGAATGTCAACCAAAAGAAACAATCTGAACCATAGAACATCTGACATGTTTGTTGAAGATGGGAGTTTCCTTCGTTTGAAAAATGTATCGTTTGGTTACACACTTAAAGAAAGCATTACCACCAAATTGGGAATTGGTCGTACAAGATTCTATGTAAGTGGCCAAAACGTATTGACTTTCACAAAATATTCTGGCCTAGACCCAGAGTTGGGATATGTTGATGGAAATAAACAACTGAATGTTGATTATGCACAATATCCGCAAGCTCGTACATTTACTTTCGGCCTTAATGTTAGCTTCTAAACTAATAAAGATTATAACATGAAAAATATCAATTTATACAAAGGACTTTTTATACTGTTGAGCATCTCCATGTTGGGATGTAAAAAAGATCTGCTTGAGTCAACTCCTTATGCTCAATCAACTTCTAGTACGTTTTGGAGAAATGCAACCGATGCAACTTCTGCCTCCAATGCACTCTATTCATTACTTGGTGATGAAAATGGTTTCCCGCACACTGAGCAAACATGGGATATCTGCTCTGATGACCAGTGGAGGGCAGGGGATCATGGTGAAGACCAAGCTATTGAAGAGTTTACATTTGATGCAAGTAATCCACAGTTGGGTTATAGCTGGTCATTGAAATATGAGGTTATTTCAAGGGCAAATGCCATCATTATCAATGTCCCCAAAATTGCAATGGATAAAGCGCTTCAAGATAGGATCATGGGTGAAGCATATTTCATGAGGGGATTGATGTACTGGCAGTTTTACAAAATTTACGGTCAAGTTCCTTTGATCACTGAGGTAGAAGTGATTGCCAATACCTACAACGTACCTAAGGGAACTATTGTTGAAGTGGAAAACAGGATTGAAACTGATTTGAAAAAAGCAGGAGACTTGTTGCTAACCACCAATGATGCAGCCAACATTGGCAGGGCCACAAAGGGTGCAGCTTGGGGTTATCTTTCAAAGCTTTACCTTTACAAAGAAGATTTTGCAAAATCCATTGAATATGGTAGCAAGGTGATTGCTGGTCCGTACAAACTAGCAAATAATTTCGGTGACAATTTTGAACCAGCAACTGACAACAACCCTGAAATGTTATTCAATATTCAGCGTACACAAGGCTGGACAGAAGATAATTATTGTTCTTGGTATTATGCACCAAGGCCTTGGGACGGTTGGGGATTTCAGGAGCCAACGGATGATTTGGTTTCTGAATTTGAGACCAATGATCCAAGGTTAGGCTACTCAATTGCTAGAGTTGGAGATGTGTTTGAAGGAGGTTCGGGCGGGTCAACTCGAGTATACACTGCAGATTTAAATAATACAGGCCATTTCTTCAAGAAATATGCAAAATGGAGAGCTGATGGAAGCGGTATTAACCAAGATCTAGATGTTCCTTTGCTGCGTAGTGCGGATGTTTACCTTATAGTGGCAGAGGCTAAAATCAGGTCAGCTCAGTCAGGTGATGTTGAAATCAATGCTGTTCGTAATCGCGCTAAATTACCTCCTTTAAGCGGAGCAAAGATGCCAGCCTTGATTCATGAAAGAAGAGTGGAACTGGCTGGTGAGAATGATCGTCATTCGGATCTGATGCGTTGGGATAAAAAACAGATTGTTGATATAGTTGCGATATATAAAAAGGATAGAGGTCAATGGAAACGTCCTAGAACTTTCAGCCGTCCCAAGCACTATTATTTCCCAATACCTCAGCGTCAAATCGATTTGAGTAATGGTATTTTAAAACAGAATCCTAATTATTAGTAAAAGCTAGTTTAAATATTTCTAACCGGTATCTTTACTTTACTTATTTGTAAATTGAGATACCGGTTTTTTAATTACACCAATTCAATGAAAATAGATACCTACAATTGGTTAGTGATAACTGTTTTATCAGTTGTTGTTTTATCTTGTAAATCAACGGTTGATAAAAAAGCATTACATGGAGCATGGAGAATGGACTCGCTGTATGATTATTACAATGGCTTCTCTTTTATGAATAGAAATCCACAGCCAGCTGAGGTTCATGTGTATAAGGGTGATCATACCATGCTTAGAAGAGGTTTGGGGCACGAAAGGGAATATTATTATGCAATTGAAGGCAAAAACTTAGTCATAAGTGATACATTGGGGGCTCCTGAGGCTAACCACATTTTATTGAAGCTCGATTCTACTCAATTGGTATTAAAAAAAGAAAACCGTCCTTTATTTCCTGGAGAAAATCAGGTAAAATACCAAATACGTTTTTTTACAAAAATTCCAATGGACTCATTAAAATGAAATAGTCCGTTGCTTACCTTGGTAGTTAACTAGTTGAACTGATTTAGCAGCTTCAGGAATGCTAATAAATCTACTTGAGCAAGAAAGATATCCCGATCCATAATAAAATTCTTTCTTTAGCTTCTTTCCATCTGTATATTGAATTATTGCATATGCATCATTTGCTTCAGCCCGAATGATTTTCCCCGACAGTTTTTTATTAGTAAAAAATGACAATAGTTGATCATTGTTCTGAGCAGCTAATATCAAAGGGGTATTTTTATGTACGATCATTTCAGCTAAACCCTTTCCATCACCCTTTACTTTAAATGTATTATCTATTTTGTAAAAGCCTCCTTTTCCATCACCCTTCAGCATTAACCCATTCAATGCATCATATTGTCCATTGATTTCTTCAGCGCTGAAATCATTGCCAATTAGTATGATATCTTCCAAACCATCACCATTATAATCATTAATCAATGTTCCGAATACTGGAGCAAATTGTGCATCAATCGGAAGGGCGCTTAATTTCCATTTTGAATCTCCTTGATTAATTAATAATGATGTTTGCATCGTATTTGCAGAAAAACTAGTGGCTTCATTTAATTTTTCTGCAGGAAATAAATCCTGAATGGTTGCATTTGCATAATCATGATACAGTGGAAATTTCTTTCTTAGTCCTGGTAATTGCTGCATTAGGTCATCCCTTGGGTGGATTGGATAAGCTTTGCCATTTTGGGTATAAGTGATAACGGCATTGTTATTTCCATTGTTGCTAAAATCATTTACAAAGATGCGGAGTGGATTTTCAATTGATGTGGTATAGCGACTATTACTGCCTTGATTTCCTACAACATAATCTATTCTTCCATCATGATTCATATCCGAAGCCTGTATGCTATTCCACCACCCTATACTGTTGGATAGGCCCAGATTTGTTGTGATATTTTGAAATATTTTTCCTTTATTTAAAAAAACAGTTATAGGCATCCATTCACCTACTACTATAAGATCTGGCAAGTTGTCATTGTTTACATCCGACCAGACCGCCGCATTCACCATCCCAATATGATTTAGGCCTGGTGCAATCTTTGTGGTGATATCTATAAATTGTCCGCCAACATTCTCGAGCACTTGACTTGTACCCCCCTCTGGGTAATGTTGTGGCCTTATTTTTCCACCAACAAAAAGGTCAAGATCTCCATCTCTATCAAAATCTGATGCCACTACGCAGGAGCCGCTAGAAAAATTCATTGGCAATGCCTGTTTGTTAATGCTAAAATTCCCTTTACCATCATTAAAATACAAACGATCTTGATAATAAATTGATCTATCTGGAAATTCATTACCACCACTTACTACATATAAATCAAGATCATGGTCATTATCTGCATCAAAAAACAACACCCCCATATCTTCTTCATATTTTTTGCCAATATCAAGTAAGCGAGTTGTAAATTTTCCATTTTTTTGTTGATAAAATAATTTACCGGATTGGTTGTATGCTCCACCAACAAAAAAATCATCTAAATTATCTCCGTTGATATCACCCACAGCAATTCCAGGGCCAGCCATTGAAAATTTATGAGGCAGTAGCGGTTGGATATTGAAATCGGTATAAGGTGTTTCTTTATGAATAAATTCCTTGCCAATTTCTGATGCAGTAAAAATGAAATGGGCCGTTGATGTTTTTGTTGTTTTTACTGACTCAATTTTACTTTCTAAATAATTAATATGTACCAGCTGGTTTGCTTTGATATTATATAGGTGTTGAGATTGACCATTAGGCCATGTTATCACTAATGAGTCAACTTGTTTTGTCTGCCCCAAACCAAAATGGATTTCATCTTGCATGCTAGATTGATAGCCATGAATGGTTTGATGTTCCTGATATAAATTGAGCCCATTTGCATAAAGGTTTATTTTAGTGCCATAGCCACTTTTATTGCCTTCTGGCCCCTGTAGGGCAATATTTAAAAAATGGTTATGATAGATACTATCAGCATTATTTTTATAAACAAAGGCTGGTACACCAGTATTCGTTACAACCATATCAAGATCACCATCATTATCCAAATCAGCATAGGCGGCACCGGTAGAGTAGGAATTTTGAGTAAATCCCCAGTCTGTAGAAATATCTTGAAAGCGGAGGTCCTTTTTATTTTTAAAAATAAAGTTATGGAGGTAGGCTCCATCTAGTTTTTGTAATGCATCAAAAGTTTTTGATCCAACACCTTTTTGTTGCATAAACTCTTGCGCACGGTAGGTAATGAAATCACGATTGGTAATATCCCGCGGGTAACCGTTGGTGATCACAAGGTCATTCCAACCATCATTGTCTAAATCGGCAAATAAGGGACACCAGCTCCAGTCCGTTGCGGAAACTCCGGCGAGCATACTAATCTCACTGAAGTTAGGCAGCTTTTTTTCATCTAAGCCTTGATTGAGTTGAAGGGTATTGCGCATGAATTGCGGATCGTAACCATATTGAATTTCAGAGCGATACCGGTCATGATTGGTAGATCCCAGCATCATTTTCTTCCTATAATTATCTGCAGGAAGCATGTCCACTTCAACAAGATCCAAAAGGCCATCATTGTTGAAATCGCTAACATCGTTGCCCATAGCTGAATAGCTAGTATGTTTGAATACTGTAGAAGCTTGATCAGTGAATGTACCATCCTGGTTGTTGATATACAACAGATCATTTGAAACATAATCGTTCGAAACAAAAATATCAGGCCATCCATCTTGGTTGATATCACATACCGAAACACCTAATCCATATCCTTCTTTTAGAATCCCTGCTTGTCTCGAAACATTGGTGAATGTGCCATTGCCATTGTTTTTGTAAAGGCGGTCGGTATTAACCATTTCACCATTATTACGTTTTGGGCGTATGACATTGGGCCCCATCTCGTCTGTAATATTGGTGAGCAAATACATATCAAGGTCATTGTCTTTGTCATAGTCGAAAAACACTGCCTGAACACTATGCCCTGTGTCTGCCAATCCATACTCTCTAGCCTTATCTGTAAAACTATTATTGCCATTGTTGATGTATAACGCATTGGCTCTTTTGTCAGCGCTATTGGGCCCACCAAAGCAAACATAAATATCTTGTAGTCCATCTTGGTTGATGTCTACTATAGAAACTCCCGAAGCCCATTTTCCAGTAGTATTAATTCCAGATGAGTCTGTAATGTCTTTAAATTCAAAATTCCCTTTATTCTGGTAAAGTTTACTTTTCCCCATATTGGATGAAAAGAAAATATCCTTAAGACCATCATTATTAAAATCACCAATTCCTACCCCGGCACCATTATAAAAATATTCAAAGCTTAGGATATTAAGATTTTCATCCTCCACAATTTTATTACTGAAATCAATTCCCGTTTTGTCAGGGGGCATTAATTCAAATAGGGTTGTTTTTTTATTTTCTTCTCGACATGCGAATAGGGATATCGTTATTAAAGCGGATAAAAGTATAGATTGAATTTTTGACACCATATTTCTGTAAATCTTATTTGCTAAATTAGTCAATTAATTCATTGCTTGATAAGAGGGTAGGTGTTTTTTATTGCAAGGCTAATTTTTCAAATTAGCCTTTGGAATGGGAATTCTTTTTACTAATGGAATCAGTTCAGGGAAAGTTGCATGAGGCTCAGTCTGGTACCAGTAAGCAACCGAAGCGATATCATCATTGAGCAATCGATATTTCCCTTTGTCATTCCAGCCCAAAGACTGAATGGTAACTTTTAAATTTTTATTAAATGAAATTGGATCTGGTATATGCCAGCGGTACAGACTCCAGTAATTGGGTAAATCCCCATCGTCTTTGGCGGGTAGGGTAGTACCTGCATAAGCAGTGGTATAGGATTCAGGAAAACCATAGCTACCTAAAAAATAATCTTCCGTTCCGGTTCCGCAGATGGTGGGGAATTTTGTATCTTCATCCATAAAAAATTTCACCTCACCTTCTCCAAACCAAATCTTTGAGGTCATCTGTGTCCATGCCAGAAAAGTACCCACATACTTTCCCTTTCCTTTTACATTATCTAGTATAATATATGGGTTTTGAGTACTGGTGTTGCTCCTACGCCATTGAGCATGGAAATAAGCTGTATTTTTTGGAACCTTTTTTTTTGCGTAAGTAATTTGAAAAGCAAGCAAGTGGAGATCATTTTTACTGTCATTTGTAAAAGTTATTTTAGCATGATGCTTGAAGGGCATCGGCCAATAACAACTAAGTGCATTTTGCGGATTATTAATCACTACCTGTGAATTAACACGGGCAAATTTTTCGTGGCCTACTGCAAAGAAGTCTGGAACTGGCACTTCTACAGATGGAGTCAATTCATTGTCCCAATAGCACCTCAAAACATTGGCACGGCTTAACCCTTCTACCATCCAAATATGCTCTATTATTCCTGGTCCATCTACATCCATTAATGTAACTGTTTGCCCAGCATTTACCCTTAAAAACGGTTTCACCTTCCATCCCTGTCCAAGGCTGTCGGCAGCCCTAGCAGAGGCTGCAGGAAAAGGTTCCAGCGGATCGGGAATGGCCATTCCTCCCATTCCTTTTTCGCCCGTCATGTTCTCTGCTGAAATAGATCTAGTTTCCGAATTATCCAGAAAAGGTAATCCTGCTAAATCATTTTGAATGGGTACCTGGCTTCGATTACATCCAAAAAAAATTAAGAGTAAACTATAACATAAAACCCTACCATTGATTTTTTTAAGTTGCTTGAATAATAATGGAGCCATTTATTTATTTTTTAATGAAAGTTGATATTATTCGGAATTATATTTTTTTTTCGAAATCCAAAAATGAGTAAGCTTAGCTCAGACTTTTTTTTATTTCCATTCTTTATTTGGCAGTGGCCCCATTTCAAACACTAGTTTTTTGCCATTGATTATTTGCTCATGGCTGATAAACGGGTGCTCAATTATTTTCCCATCCAATCGTACAGTTTGAATATATTTATTTTCTTCAGAGATATGATTAGCTATAATCACTA
>JBIKOV010000280.1:0-4106 GCA_044357815.1 Ferruginibacter sp.
TTCATTCACTACACTTTGAATACTGCTCCACCCCTCTTCCACCAATGGAACAACGGTTGGACTCTTCATACCAGGCAAAAGAGAAAAAATATTTTTCAACTGGTGATTGGGTGCATTCAATAATATGTACTTATTATTTTTAGCTGTTTTAACCGAATTGATTCGAAGCAATAATTTATCTAATATCAATCTCTTTTCATCTGAAAGATTTTTATTGGCGGACAAAACTGCTTCTGACTGGAGTATAACTTCTACCTCTTTCAATCCATTGGTAAAAAGGGTACTACCACTACTCACCAGATCACAAATTGCATCTGCTAGACCAATACCGGGGGCAATCTCTACTGAACCACTGATTTCATGAATTTCGGCCTCAATCTTTTTTTCATTGAGATACTGCTGAAGGATCGTTGAATAGGTAGTAGCAATTTTCAAACCCCTCAAATCCTCTATAGAAGAATATTGAACAGCCTTTGGAACCGCAATACTTAATCTGCACCTTCCAAAACCCAATCGATAGGCGATGTCGATGTCTTTGTTTTTTTCAAGCAATACATTCTCCCCTACAATGCCAATATCAGCAACGCCATCATATACATATTGAGGAATATCATCATCTCTTAGAAAATATACTTCAATTGGGAAATTTAAGGCAACTGCCTTTAATTGTTTGTTTCCATTGTTTAATTCAATACCACACTCTTTTAATAACTTAATTGAGTCTTCGTAAAGTCTTCCTGATTTTTGAATGGCAATTTTAAGCATATATGTTTTATTTATAATATATAAACCCCTTTTGGCAAATGAAGTTTGTTTAAAAATACTGATTGACGAATAAAAAAAAAGGCTTACGTTTTAAGTAAGCCTTTTAATGAAAATATGTTGATCTACACACACATCCTATTAGCTTACCCTTCGGCAACGTAATGATGATGGTGTATATGATTTAATTGTAACATTTGTAATGCAAAGTAAAGACTGATAAATTATTTTACCAAATAAAGTTTAAAAAGATTGGATGACAACTCCCAAACCAGCAGTATTAGCATAAATAATTTTACCAAAATCAAACCCAACGCCCTGAGAAGTATCTTCGGCTAGTAAGAGCGGACCATCCATATCTACATAATCGGCCAAAGGAGCCAATTGGGCGATAGCAGCTGTACCCACCGAACTCTCATTCATACATCCGATCATGACCTTCATATCCAATTCCCTAGCCCTTTTAATCATCCTTCGGGCTGGAGTGATACCGCTACATTTGGTTAATTTAATATTAATACCATGAAAATGCTGATGACATTTTTCAACATCCGATTCTGAAACACAGCTTTCATCAGCAATAATAGGAATGGAAGAAGCTGTAAACAGCGTTTTCATTCCCTCCCAGTTATCTTTTGCCAAAGGCTGCTCCACTAGTTCAACACCCAGATCCTTTAAAACAGGTATTTTCTGCAATGCCTGTTCTAAAGTCCAGCCAGCATTTGCATCTACCCTAAAAACTGAATCGGTATGCTTTCTCAATGCCGCCACCATTTCAATATCATCCGGTACACCCACCTTAATTTTATAAATTGGCCAGGGCTGTTCTTTCATTTTTAGAACCATCATTTCAATAGAATCTATACCAATGGTAAAATCAGTTAGCGGGCTTTTTACAGTATCCAAGCCCCATAATTGATGCAACTGTTTGCCCTTTAGTTTGCCGTAAATATCCCAACCTGCCATATCCAGCGCACATACTAAAAAAGAGTTATTGGGAAACAAGTGATGCAAATAATGCCAATACCGTTCGGGATCTGAAAATGAAAATTTTTGTAAAAATATTTTTTTACGCTCCAAGTCCTCCTGCATTTTCTCAATGGGTAGGTTATAATAGCTAATAGCAGGTGCCTCACCATACCCTTTTATACCCATATAATTCAATTCAACAATCAGTGTACGCTGGTGTGTCTTGCTGCCTTTAGAAATGGTGAATGGATGCTTGAATAATAAATTAAAGTCCTTGGCAATAAAGTTCATCATTGGATAAAGTTAAATACTATTATTTGGTTGCACATAATTATAGAATTTACGGCAACCTCAAAGGTCGAATATTATTGAACAGACTATAGTAAAATTTCTATAAGCGTTTAGGAAATTTTATGATTAGGTAGAATTTTAATTATAGTTATCACTTGTTAACCTAGAGATTGTAGTCATCCATTGACAGTTGAGTGATAACATTTACTACAAAATAAAATAAGGCCATCTTCCATTTTAAAATAAAAAATTTTGATGGCCTAATAATTGATTCTTTCATGCCGTTATCCTATTAATGGAAATTATATTTTTAATCCAATATTCTACCTATCATGAAAAAGCCAATTTTACGCCTTTACCTCACAGTGGTAACCCTGCTTTTATTTTTTAGCAGCACCAGTTTCGCGACGAATTATTACGTCGACCCATCCTCCACCTCCACTACTTCTAATGGCTCACTATCCAGCCCATGGAAGACAATTGCCCAGGTGAACAGTGGGACGACGCTTTTAAATCCTGGCGACACCGTTTTCTTTAAACGTGGCCAAACCTATTCCGGGCGATTGACGGTAGTGCGTTCTGGCATAGCAGGAAAGCCCATCGTGTATACACCCTATGGTACGGGGGCATTACCCGAATTTAATAATGCCATTACAGATATCATTGCCTTAACCAACAGAAGCTATGTAGTGATTAATGGTATCAAATTCATTGATAATAGCATTAGTGGACCTGACCCTTTGCGTCAAATACAAGCAAAAATTTCAATTGCAATGCTTTTGTATAATTCTCCCCATTGCACGATCTCCAATTGTGACTTTTCATTGGTAGGAATTGGGATAGCAACCTATACAGGTTCAGATTACACTACAATTACTGGAAACTATATGCACAATATGAGGATGGTTAAAAATACACCCACCACAGTTAATAATAATGATGACTATGGAGCCAATCCGATGGTTTTAGGAAGTTCCTACAATACCGTTAACAATAATTTGTTTGAAGACTGCTGGGCGCTAAGTTATGACTATGGGTATGATGGAGGTGCTGTTGAATTGTACGGTTCATCCGTTAACAATAATACGATCATGTATAACACCGCCATCAATTGCAATGGCTTTATGGAGATCGGAAGTGGTTCTGGAGGT
This sequence comes from Ferruginibacter sp., assembly GCA_044357815.1. Taxonomy (GTDB): domain Bacteria; phylum Bacteroidota; class Bacteroidia; order Chitinophagales; family Chitinophagaceae; genus Ferruginibacter. The sequence continues at coordinate 3,174 of JBIKOV010000280.1, forward strand.
GTGGCCAATAACAATGTAATAGCCTATAATAAAATTATCAACTGCGGACTACTAGGTACTTTCCAAAATTCCGGAACTTTTTTAATCAGTATCAATAATCTACAATACCTCAATAACACGGTCGTAGAAACTGTTCGTCAACAGTCAAGTCCAAGTAGCCTATTTTATATGGCCGCAAGTACGGGCCCTGCAGGAATGGTAGTACTTAAAAACAATATATTTTGGCTTTCTTCAGGAATCAATTTTGCTGGCAGTAAATTCAATACCACTGCAATGGTACATTCCAATAACATTTTCCGAATGTCGAGTGGTACACTGGGAGTTACCCTTAACAGTAGCGAACTGTTAAGCAGTACAGCTAATCTTTTTACCAACACAACTGGTACCGCTGGGATATGGAATTACAGTTTACTAGCTGGTTGCCCTGCAATTAATTTTGGTATTCCAGTTGGCTATACAAAAGATTTTATCGGAAACGCCATCATAGGAAACCCAGATGTAGGTATTCTAGAATTTGGATCTTCCACTACTACCCCATTAAGTGCCGCTTCGACAGCAGGTACCATTAGTTGCAATGGTGGCAATACAACCGTTACCGTTAGTGCAACCGGAGGAACAGCACCTTACACAGGCACCGGAAACTTTACCGTAATAGCTGGAACATACAATTACACCGTTACAGATGCTAAAGGGCTTACAGCGACTACTTCCATAATCGTAAGCCAACCTAGCCTAATGAGTGCAACCATTACAGCAGGAACCATCTCAACAAATGGTGGAACTACTTCTGTAACTGTTGCCGCAGCTGGAGCCACTAGCCCTTACACCTATAATATCAATGGTGGTGTATTTCAAACCGCAAACACATTTAATAATGTACTGGCAGGAACATATACCATTGTGGTAAAAGATACTAGGGGTTGCAATATCTCA
>JBIKOV010000080.1:0-14627 GCA_044357815.1 Ferruginibacter sp.
AGTATTTTTACGAAAGAAGGTAAGTGTTGCACTTATCAGTTGAACTCAGCTAGTTTTTTTGGTAAAAAAAGGGAACTATATAGGCTTGGAAACCTGCCGGAATAGCGATCCTTTACTTTTTTGCCTTGATGCAAAAAAGTAACAAAAAAAATAAATCCGCCGCGGCGGATTTATTTTTTAACGGCCGATGTTGAACATTTCAAGCACTTTTTATTCAAGGGCACAAAACACCTACTTTGACAAATCGCCCAAACAAACTTTTTGAGGGTCGACTAACTAGAACTAAACTGCCAGATAATTCAATTCATTTTCCGTTGTTTTCCAAAAAAACTCAAAACGCTTCAGTGACTTCATTCAAAGAAAAAGGTCTACGATTTTGAGATCGTAAACCCTTTGAAAAATTTCCTTTTCCCTATTCCTAGTCCTTGTCTTTTTTGGGTTGTTCTTTTATAAATGCAGCCCTAACCGGCGAAGGTGCTGGCTTGCCCTTAATTCCCTGCCAAAGAATTTCATTCAACACTAAATCTGGCACCCTATCTTCCTTACTCCAGTCATATTTTTCGGAGAGCATTGCCATTGCGGAAGCCGCATTGTTTTTAGGATTCCTTTCGTTTAGGTTAATATTCGCTGGCAAATGATTAAAAACAGTAAGATCTGGCTTGCTAGTAAATGAGCGCCACATAGGAGTTGCGGCGGCATCATATTGTGTCATAGGAGGAAGGCCTAAAATCAGTTCCATGGTTCTAAGCATGCCAGATGTGGTATACATCGTATGATCTACAAAACTGCGCTTTACATAAGGTCCAACTACATATGCTGGACTTCTGTGTGCGTCCACATGATCGGGGCCATTTTGTGCGTCGTCTTCTAGAATAAAAACGACCGACTCTTTCCAAATATTGCTTTTGCTCAAATGGTCAATCAACATACCTACGGCCAAGTCATTATCTGCCACATGTGCATAAGGCGTTGGGCTTCCTACACGCATCCCTTCTGTATGGTCATTCCCCATTCTGATGGTATTAAATTTTGGAACAGCCTGAACCGCTATCAAGGAATCAAAATCCTTTTGCCATTGCCTAAATCGTAGCGTATCCTTAACCCCAAGTCCGTAGGGTGCAAATGCTGCAGCGTGTCCTTTTAAAGATTCCAGTCTTGGCCTTGCGCCAAAATCATCCCCTACAAATTCTCCATAAGAACGGTAACTCACCTTATTTTTAGCGCAAAAATCCCAGATAAAACCATCTTTGTTATTGCCTATTTTTAAAGAGGCCGACGAGCCATGCGCGCCTCCTTTTCCGCCATAATTGGCAGGCCAGTTTTTTTCTACATAGTCATTTGCATAAGCGCCCATGCTCCAATTGTGACCATCGGCACTTACTTCTGCATCCACATAAAAATTATCTAGTAATACATAGTCTCGTACAAGCTTGTGTTGATTGGGAGTAACATGATCTCCAAACAACACCAAACTAGTATCGCCATTACCAGTCTTTACATCACCCAAAACCTGATCATAGGTTCTATTTTCTTTGATAATATAAAACACATATTTGATAGGCGATTGGTCGCCTACTTTCATCGGAATAGGATTGCCAGCTTCTCCTTCTGCATTCAGTTCTTTGTTCTTAGTATAGGGGGTGTTTTTGTATACCGCTTTAGAAAAAATAGTCAGTTGAGACTTGGAGGGTTCAACAAATATGCTGAGTGAGCCTTTCATCAAAGACCCTATATATTGAACATCCACCGGTTTGGTGCTGTCTGCTGCATGGCTTAATACAACCTGTTTTTTATTGACTGGATTTGGGCCAAATGGGTTGGCATATGAAGTCAAGCCCTTGCCGTTTAATACATATACTTGCTTACCTACCACTTTTACATTCGTAGGATACCATCCAACTGGAATGAATCCTTTTGATTTACTTTTGGATATCACCGACACATCAAATACAGAAAGACAGTTATTGTCTGCATTGGCAATATAGAGTGTTTTCTGGTCTTCGCTCAATGCCAAACCATTACTAGTTGATCCGCTAGGAGAAGCTGGATACAATGCTGCACTTAAGGTTTCAACTACGGCATTATTTTTAGTATCAATTACTGAAACGGTATTATCCTGCGAGTTGGCAACAAAAAGATAATCGCCTTTCTTGTTCAAAAGCATTTCATTTGGATGATCACCAACTGCAATTTCTGCACTAATCTTTGAGTTTCCAATATCATATACCAAAACTTTTTTATCCCCCCAAAGACTGATATACAATACTTTTTTATCAAGAGACAATTTACAAGCGTATGCTTCTGCACCCAATCGTAATTGACTGATGAGTTTTTTAGTACCCAAGTCAAATACATATAAACTTTTTGCTTCTTTTGATACAACAAACAATTTGTTATGAACAGATTCATCTACATCAAGCCCTGCAGTACCAATGGCATTGGGCCAAGGTTTGCCTAATATAAATGAATCCACCAACTGCAATTTGCTATTATTAATTACATATCTATTTACTCGATTATCATGCCCACCAGAAACATAGAGGGATTGATCATTACTGCTAAAAGCCAGTCCATACCATGCTTTGGGAATCAACATGCTATCAACTATTTGGGCTTTTGCAATATCGATTAATTGAATACAATGAATACTCTGACCATTGTTAGTAACTGCCATCCATTTTTTATTGTTGCTAATGACCATATTTAAAGGAAGGTCTCCCAAACCAATATTTTTACCTATTGGTGTAATTGACCAACCATTGGGCAATAATACCCGCTTGGCATCTAGCTCGGCAATTGATTGGGCGAATAGTAGGTTCCCCATTGAAATGGATGTAAAGAATACCGCCAGCGTCCAGTTTTTCATCGTTCTTATTTTAGAAATGCTTAGGTTACAAAATATAACCCAAGGTGTTTTTTAAATTCAAAGTAAACAAAGTTTTAAAAAAATCAAATTGTTATCCGATAAACATAGGTCTTTATACATATACCGACTTTTTCTAAATATACGAAAGTCAGAGGAAATGCCCGAGTTTTTCGATTATTGACAGATGAGCTTAGTAGGGATGGCCTCCAAATGGTTCTATGTCATTCAATTTAATTGATTGGAAAAAATCTATTTATTAATATAGCAGAAAGGGGCTTCAACTTTAAAGCATGCGCATAAAGGTAAATTTGTGTTTTTCTGAAAGGTATTCAAAATAAAAATCCTTTATATTTGTTTAAAACCTTTTTAACCTCATTGAGAATTACTGATGGAATACCGAAAATTAGGTAAGACGAATGAGCTCATCTCCGTTTTAGGATTTGGAGCTTCCCCACTTGGAAATGTTTTTGATGTTTGTGATGAGCAAGAAGGTATTGATGCCGTTCATTTTGCGATAGATCACGGCGTTAACTTTTTTGATGTTTCCCCTTTTTACGGAATCACGCTAGCCGAAACTCGTTTGGGCAAGGCTTTGTTGGGAAAACGGAAGAACATTTTTTTAGCTACTAAATGTGGCCGATATGATCTGCGAGCTTTTGATTTTTCTGCCAAGCGTATCATGGCGAGTATCGATGAATCGCTTCAAAGATTACAAACTGATTATGTGGATTTGTTCCAACTGCATGATATTGAATTTGTAACGAAGGAGCAGATTTTGAATGAGGCGATGCCGGCGATAGAGAAAATTAAAGCTTCGGGAAAAGCAAGATTTATTGGAATTACGGGTTTGCCAGTAAGGTATTTAGCAGAAATAGCGAGGCAAGTAGCGTTGGATACGGTTCTTTCTTGGGCCCATTATAATTTACTTCAAGACGAAATAAATGATGAACTAGTGCCCTTGTCGAAAGAAAAAAATTTTGGTTTGATGAATGCTGCGCCACTTCTGCAAAGGGTTTTATCAGACGCTGTCGTGCCTGAATGGCATAATGCACCTAAAGAGTTACTTGCGATTCAACCTGCTTTATTGGAAATTTGTAAAAAATATGGAGTTCGATTAAGTGATGTAGCGATGCGCTATGCGATGGATCATCCAGATATTACTACTACCATTGTAGGCATGAATCATTTGTCTAATATTCAACAAAATGTGGCTGCTGTAGATTTTAAAATCCCAGCAGGCATTTTAGATGAGTTGGCTACTGTAATTGCGCCAGTTAAAAATTTAATGTGGTTCGAAGGCCAGCCAGAAAACAATATTCCACGTCCATAACATTATTATGAAAGCATTATTTCTTACGGCCATAGGCCAAACTGAGATTCGAGAAATTGACAAACCCATACCTGGGCCTGATGAAGTTTTATTGAAAATAGGAATGGTAGGATTTTGTGGCGGGGATTTAAATGGTTTTAAGGGACTGTTTGAATTACAAGAATATCCAAATGTGTTAGGCCATGAAGTAGGAGGCACTATTGAAGAAATGGGAAGCCAAGTGCCCGCTAATTTTATAATTGGAAATAGAGTGACTGTTTACCCTTATTTAAATTGTGGAAAATGTATTTCATGCCGGAAGGGTCGAAGGAATGCTTGTCAAGACAACAAGACGATGGGTGTTAGGCGCCCAGGTGCTATGACCAATTACATTACCATACATTGGCAGGATTTATTTCTTTCCTCCACCCTTTCTTTGAAGGAGTTAGCGCTTGTAGAGCCTTTAACCGTAGGTTTTCATGCGGCTGCACGTGGCAGAGTGAGTAGTCAAGACCGAGTGGCGGTAATTGGATGTGGCATTGTAGGGATGGGAGCTATTGCTTCTGCAGTGAATAGAGGTGCTGAAGTAATTGCCATTGACATCGACGATTCAAAAATGGAGATTGCGAAAAAGATTGGAGTAGCCCACACCATTAATACGAGCAAAGAAGATTTGCATGAAGCACTGATGCGCATCACGGATGGAGATGGGCCTGATGTGATTATCGAGGCCGTAGGAAACGCCCTAACTTATAGGGCTGCAGTAGATGAAGTAGCATATACAGGTAGAGTAGTTTGCATTGGCTATGCAAAATCGTCGGTGGAATTCAATACTGGAATTTTTGTTCGAAAGGAAATTGAAATTTTAGGTTCAAGAAATTGTACAGATGAATTTCCAGAAGTAATTGCTTATTTAGAGGCGGGTAAATTTCCTGTGGAGGAAGTTATTTCAAAAGTAGTTTCACTAGCTAATGCGGGAGCTGCTTTGGCAGATTGGGCCACTCATCCGAAAGGGATTACAAAAATTATGGTTGATTTTAACTTATAAAATATGATAAAATCTTGTGCAACGATCGCCTTAGTTCCAGCAATCAAATCGGGTCCTTGGATATATTGGGATGATTTGGAACAAAGTTTGGCACATGCTGCTTCTTTGGGATTTGATGCAGTAGAATTATTTACGGCTTCATCGGATGCGCTGGATGTGGCAACAACGAAGTTGCTATTAGAAAAATATACACTTCAAATCGCCGCGGTTGGAACAGGTGCTGGCAAGGTAATACACGGGTTAACATTGACAGATCCGGATGAAGCGGTACGAAAAAAGGCGATTGATTTTATAGCTCAGATGATTTCATTTGGTGCATCATTTCAGGCCCCCGCTATTATTGGGTCAATGCAGGGAAATGTAGTAGCAGGAGTAGATCGGCTTCAGGCATTGGAATGGCTTGCAGATGGATTAAACTATTTAGGCAGACATGCTGGGTCCCTAGGCGTACAATTAATTTATGAACCGCTCAATAGGTATGAGACGAATTTAATCAATACCATTGCGGATGGAATTCAGTTTTTAAATGCGCATCAAATTCAGCATGTAGGTTTATTGGCCGATTTATTTCATATGAACATCGAGGAAGCAGATATGGCGGAGAGCATTCGAACCTATGGAGATTTCATCATTCACGTACATTTTGCAGACAGCAATCGACGACCTGTGGGGAATGGACATAGCGACTTGACAGGAGTAGCTAAAGCCCTAAAGGAAATCAACTACAATGGATATGTTTCTGCTGAGGCATTTCCTTGGCCTAGTTCTCAGGCAGCAGCTGCCCAAACCATCCAATCTTTTAAACAATATTTTAAAATTTAAATTATGCAACGATTTTGTTTGGCATTAGATTTAGTAGACGATCTTGAATTAATTAAAGAATATGAGCAGTATCATGCCAAGGGCAATGCTTGGCCGGAGATAACCCAGCATGACATCGATGCGGGCGTATTGAATTTAGAGATATTTAGAACGGGGAATAGGATGTTCATGATTTTAGAGACGGTAGATGAATTTACTTTTGAGCAGAAGGCGGCGTTTGATTCAACTAATTCTAAAATTGCGGAATGGGAGCAATTGATGTGGAAATTTCAAAAGCCTTTGCCATGGGCAAAGAATGGAGAAAAGTGGATTTTGATGGACCGGATTTTTAAATCATAGACCCAAGCCTAATAGATATTTTTTACCGCAATCACATTTTATACTTTTGATATTAATATTAAAAATAATATTTATATAAATTAATTTTAATTATTTCAATACCTAGAATTAAAAACAAGGCTCTTTTCTTTTATCTTTAGACTATTGGCTACGAAACTGAATTAATTTAAACATTTTTTTAGAAAAAAATTATTCTAATTAACAGACTTTTTACTCCATGAAAAAAAATACACTGGGTATTCTGTTCTTGTGTTGGAGCCAGCTAAGCTTGGCACAAGAAGCGAAGAATCCTGAAAAAATGAAAAAGTTGGAAGTAGGAGGCTATGTAGATACCTATTTCAGTTACGATGTTAGCAATCCTCCAAGTAGAGACAAGCCTTATTTTGTGTCTTCGGGGCGGCACAATGAATTTACTGTCAATTTGGCCTATATTGATTTTCATTATCAAAGCGAGCGATTTCGGGCCAAGCTGACCCCCGGTTTTGGCACCTACATGAACTCGAATTATGCAGGTGAACCACAAACGCTCAAAAATTTGGTTGAGGCAAACGTAGGCATCAAACTGTCCAATAAAAAGGAAATTTGGCTCGATATGGGTGTCATGGGCTCGCCTTTTACCGATGAGAATGCCCTCTCGATGAATCAGTTGTGCTATACCCGTTCCTATGCCCCCGAGTACGTGCCCTATTATGTTTCGGGTGCCAAGCTGACCTTGCCCTTGAGCAGCAAATTAATTTGGTATTTTTGGGTCTTGAATGGCTGGCAGCAAATCCAAGACCTTAATACCCAAAAATCAATCACTTCGCAACTGGAATTTCGACCTGCAGAAAAACTGATGTTTAATTGGAATATTTATGTTGGAGATGAACGTTCGTTAGCTACTCCTAATTTTCGAATGCGTTATTTCACAGATTTATACATGGTTTACAATCCGGATGGCAAATTTTCGAGTACGGTTTGCGCTTATATCGGCAATCAAAAGTCTGTCAATCAAATCAACGAAAAGGAAGATCGAATTTGGTGGCAAATTAATTCCTCGGTGCGATACCGATTTACGCCATCTTGGTCATTATCAAGCCGTTTAGAGTATTTTAATGACCCCAAAAGTGTGCAAATCACTTCAATCAATCCTTTATCTAGTGGTTTTGCGGCTGGAAGCTTTACCTTAGGGCTCAATTATGCTATCGACAAAAATATATTACTTCGTTTCGAAAATCGCAATTTCTTCTCTTTCAAAGAAATATATAAAAATAAAAACGGCGATCCGAGCAAAAGCGGTCAGGCATTGACCACAAGTCTAGCAGTTACTTTTTAGAATTTTGAGTATGATTTTTCGACAAAAGTCAATATTTTTGTATTGGAAATTAAAAGATCAATTTTAAAGGTGGATTAACTTTTGTAATTCCTTACCAGCATGATTTACCGTTAAATTATTCTTCAACCGAAAAATTCAAGTATGAAAAAAATATTCGTTTTTGCAACCATGGTCTTCTCATTTTTATGCTTGAATGCACAAGTGAAAAATGAAAAATCAAAACAGGAATTAATCGATGAAATAGACAGCTCCTATTCAATCAAGATGCATCAAAAAGAGCACCGTAAAATTACTGGTAAATGCAAGTTTTGTGGAATGCCTTTGAATCTTTCTGTAAAGGAAAAAATGAAATATGAAATAATGAATCCATATACTTGTCCGATGAATCACGACCCGAAAAGTGCCAAAGAAAGCAAGTGTCCTAAATGCGGTAAGAAAATAAAAAAATAGGAACGAACAAAAAAAGCCAGTAGAAATTGAAAAGCAGGATACACATTGGTAGGATCCATTTTGATTCAAATGGGTATATAGAAGTTACCCAAAAAATTCATCACGTAACTAGGCCGTTTGAAAAATAGCAGCCAAATTTAGATTAATCAAATCAATTCTGCCTAATGAATGAGTAAGCCGCTAGGGTAATTTTTAATTCAATACATTCTACCATTAAATTTCATCGCGCGGGCAAAAATAAATAAAATAGGAATGGGGTGAATTTATAATTCACCAGTACTTTTTCACCTTTTCATCTAGCTGAAAAAGTAAACTCCCGAAACTCCATTTTAACTCCTCATTGAGCGCCGACTGATGGGCAAAGCGCACCGCGTTAGTTCTGAAGCCAAATGCGAATCATAGAAATAGATATGACAACTTTCTGTCGCAAAGGAAGAAACCTATTTTGGTATCAAGAAATAAATAATTCTATCAGCTCTCACGCTTATTAAGCGTTCCCTAGTTTTTAATTCTATAATATAGATCTAAACTGTTAATCAAAATTTTATTCCTCTTATTATTGAGAATCAATTCTTATGAAATTTAATTAATATATTATTTAAATTGAATGTTTATATTTTATGCATAAAATTAATTAAAATAAAAATTATTTTTTTTAAACAAAGTAATTCTTCTTCATTTTTGTTCTGAAATCAATAGTATTCTTCCTATTTTACTATATACTTTTTTTTAATATATAAATTCCAAAGCTATGGCAGTTTCAAAATTAGAGTACATCTGGCTGTATGGTTACAAACAACCTCAGCCGGCAATATCCTTGATGAGAAATCCTGGTTTCAAGTTTGGCTACCACAATCGTATATCCCAAACAATGAATTCACCCTTCCGATTAAATGATCTTAGGGCCAGCTCTTGATTTTTACAATCAAAAAAAGGCTGCTACCCACTAGAGTGCCCCAAAAAAGTTAGACACTTAATGGGGGCAGTCTAGTGCTAGAGGCCTACGTCTAATTTCTTTACTATTTTGTAACTAACTATTGAGTTGCAGCTACAATCGATACTAGTTCAATGAATGGGTGATGACGATAATAACAATAAACAACAATAACCCACTACATCATCGATCCTCACCCAGTTACTACTCAGAACATTACCACTAACTGGTTTTATTGATCTGTTTGGGATGAAGCATTGTAAGCTGTAAAATAATTGCTGCGAGCACTACGAAACCCAAAATAGCAAAGTCTCTTGCCAGATTGCCTGAATCGGCTGATTTCCCTAAAAATGTAGTGATAAAAGCTCCTGAAGATATCCCTACCAGATTCATTAATCCATACCCTGTAGCGCGATGCCGCGGATGTGCGAACTGACATAATATCGGCATATTGCTCACATCGAAAACGCCAAAACCAAAACCGAAAACAATCGCACCAATAACAATTGGTACAATACTTCCGGATACTGCTAAGAGCAATAAAGACGGGATAGTTAAAGCCAACCCTATTACGCCGGTATAAATTCTGCCTCGTAAATTACGTTGAACCCATCTATCGGAAATGATTCCCCCAACCAATACACCAACCAATGAAGAGAGCGATAAAGTGATGGTTGATAAAGGCCCGGCATAATACATTGGGATCTTTAAAGAGGAAGCAATTAATGTTGGCAGCCAATTTTTTGTTGCCCAGCCAGGAAAACTGGGGGAGGCAAAATAAAATAATATAACCCAGAAAGAAATGCTTCCCAGCAAAGTTCGCATTCCTTTAAACGCTTCAACAAATTCTTGGGTAAAAGTTCCCTTTATAGGTTGCTCATCTTCATCACTTCTTTTTTCTTTCAAGAAAATCATTAATACAACACTATACAGCGTGCCAATTATTCCAAAAGTATGGAAAGTAGTTTGCCACGAATAATTAGTTGAAATCATAGCACCGAAGCCCCCCATTGCTTGTCCGAGGTAAATGCCCGTCATATGAATCCCAACGGCTAAAGACCGGTTTTTGCCCTGATGATAATCAACAATCATTGCCATAGCCGAAGGCATATAAAAAGCTTCACTCAAACCCATAATTGCCCTTAAGGTATACAACTGATTAAAACTGGTTGCAAATCCCATCAATAAAGTGACGGCAGACCAAACAAACAGACTCGTTATAATTAGCCATTTTCGATTAATTCTATCTGCGATAATACCTGAAATAGGGCTCATAAAAGCATAGATCCACAAGAAAATAGCCATTAGTATTCCGAAATTTTCGGCACTATTTAATTCCGCAAAATCGGGCATCATCGCCTGCTTCATTGTAGCAAGCATTTGCCGGTCTACATAATTCAGGAAGGCAACGACCCACAAAAGACCTACGACCACCCATGGATAAATAGTTTTGTTTTTCATACGTTTTTATATTATACTAACTGTTGAAACATGTAATCATTCTGTTACCATTCCCCTTTGCCACCAAATTTATTTTTTACGTTTTTCCCAAATGCTGCAGCTGCTTCATTAATTGTTTTCAGCACTTCCAAAAGTTTTTTGCCTGCCGAATTTCGAGCAGCCGGAATAAGTGTCTGGCATTCATTTGAGTCCATAAAACGAACCGCATCCAGCAGATTGGGCTGGTCCTCATCTGGAATAACTAAAAAGCCATGCTTATCTGCATGGATCAATTGGCCGGGCTGTATTGTACGCCCAAATACTTCTACCTCACAATTCCATCTTACCGGACAGCTATAAGCATGGCCTACACACATACCCCTTGCAAGCGCTTTAAATCCTGCATTGTTCATCTCATCAACATCGCGAATTGCTCCGTCAATGATTGTTCCAACACAACCCAATGCTGTATGAATATTGCTATTCACTTCACCCCAGAATGCGCCATACAATCCGGGTTTGTCTAGATCCTGCACCACAACGATTTTTGGTCCGGGTATTGAAGCAACATAGGCTCGGTATTGAGCCCATGAATCTGGATTGGTTTTTGGATGTTCTGCATTTCGAGGTTCAATCACCACTGTAACTGCATAGCCTACCATTGGACCCATCTGCGGCATAAAATCTGTTACTGGTTCTAAATTAAAGCCATCCTCATTGGGTCTTTGCTTAGTAACTTGTTCCCAACCATTGTATACAGAAGGTGTATTCCAACGTTTTAACTCTAACAATTGAGCATGGGTTAATTGAGTATTCGAATCCATAACAATACGTCTTTTTTCTTTAAAATTTTTATAATTGCAAAAACCAAACAGAGCAAATACCTTATCAAAGCATGATTGGCATTTAATAAAGAAACATAAATCTATTAATCAAATGATAATTCTTGATTTAAAGATATGTTTAAATTTTCTATTCGTAGAACTTGCCTTTCGACTTGAAATTAGAAAAATTTGAATGCTTTTTTATTTCCTGTTGCTAATTTATTTTCCAATATTTTTTCTTTCAAAACAAATTTTAGAGAAAAAGCTAGGGTAAGAATGAATTCTCCAGTGCAAGATTTTCGAGATCTGTGAATAGCAAAGTTGGGACTTCAATTCAAAATTGCCAATGGAGTAGCTCAGCTCTTTCGTAATTAAATTGGTTAAGATTAGATAAAATAATAATTATGTCTGATACAAATTTTGATTTAATGACAGGACACAATTTCAATATACTATTAAAAAAATATCAAATTAATTGCTGATATAAAGCTGCTGAATATCTTCGTTTTTTCATAAAAAAATGGCGGATTAAAATCCGCCATCCAACTTATGCAATAAACATTTCTCCTGTTCTAATTACAAATGAACTTTCTATTTTTCACCTGCAAACTTTTAAAGGTTTTTCCTGCTATTTTAATTTTATGATTTTTATTGATACACCTTAATCCAATCAATTTTCATCTGAGCAGGAAATGAAGAATCATCAATTCCAAATTTACCACCTAGATTACCTCCCACTGCAATATTTAATATTAGGTGAAATGCCTGATCAAAAGGCCAAGCGTCGGTATCAGTGTGTTCATTCTTAAATGAATTGTAAAGTTTATTGTCGATATAAAAATCTATTTTTTCTGGAGTCCACACAATTTCATAATTATGAAACTGAGTAGATAAATTTGGAACAATTAATGAAGCCGAGCGCTGTGTACCAAACATTCCATTGTAACGTTGAGTATGAACACTTCCAAAAGCAGAGTCGGGAGAAAAGCCTACTGCTTCCAATATATCCACCTCGCCGCTTTTGGGCCAATCTCCATACATATTTTTGGTAGGCAAAATCCAACCAGCCGGCCACAATCCTTTTCCAGTAGGTATTTTAGCACGTATCGCCAAACGCCCATAAGTCCAATCTCCTTTGTTTTTTGTAACCAATCTTGCGGAAGTATAATTAGCATCTTCAAACTTTTCCTTGCGCGCTTCAATAATTAAAAACCCATTTTCAACACGTGCATTCTCTTTTCTTGCCTGGGTATAATATTGAACTTCATTATTTCCCCAACCACAAATTCTAGGACATCCGTGCCCAACATCATAACTCCATTTTGTAGCGTCTGGTAATCCATTTTTTGAAAATTGATCTTGCCATACCAGTTTATTATATAATTTTTTTTGAGCCATTGCTGGAAAAGCAAAAATGGAAAGGAGAAAATATAAACCTATTATTCTAAACGTACACATATTTTTGTTTTTTAAATTCTACTGATACACCCGCACATAATCAACTTCAAAAGTGGCATTGGTAAAGCCGGCATCCACCGAACCGCCAAAGTTTCCACCCATTGCAAGATTAATAAGGACAAAAAAGTTCTGGTTAAATGGCAATGTATTATTGTTTGCAAATGAATAATAGACAACCCCGTCAACATAAAATTTAATAGAAGCGGCAGACCACTCACAGGAATAAATATGAAATTCAGTAGTAGCGCCTGAGATTACTTTTGTAGCACCATCTGCTGTACCAGCAAAGTGTCCAGGATAATGTAATGTTCCATAAATTTTATTGACATCACTTCCCTTATGCTCTACGACATCGATTTCGCCGCAATTTGGCCAACTAACCGTATTGATATTTGAACCAAGCATCCATGCAGCTGGCCATGTTCCAATTCCTGTAGGCATTTTAGCTTTCACTTCTACCTTGCCATATTTAAATGAAAATTTTTCTTTAGTTAAGAGTCTTGCAGAAGTATATGAACTTCCACTATAGTTCTCTTTAATTGCAATTATTTTTAAAGTTCCATTTGATACAACTGCGTTTTCTATTCTGCTGGTATAAGACTGTAATTCTGCATTTCCCCAGCCACCTGCACCAACGTCATATCCCCATTTGGCAGGATTAGGTGCTCCTGGTTGGTCAAATTCGTCAGACCATATTAATGAAACAGCCACTGTTACCGCTACAGAAATAGATTTTGAAATAGTTTGTCCAGCAGTATTTTTTGCAATTACATTCACTATGTAATTACCTGTCGCTGGATATTTATAAGTAACAATTCCAGATGGAACTGTCTGAAATATGCCATTTCCAAAATCATAATCGTAAGTACTAGCATTAGTAGCAGATGCAATAAATGAAACATTGCCACTATTGTCTGTACCTACCGAAGCAGTTACAGACAAATTAGATGGCGCAAGGTTTACAATAGGAGTGTCCTTTTTTGAGCAAGCCCCCAAAATGAATACCGCAATAATTAAAACCAAAAATGAAAACAATAAACGCATTCAGTATAATTATTTTGCTTTCAATTTTTGATACCAAGAATTTCCATCAGCACCGATATTTCTTAAATGAATATTAGTAGCTGTTGCACTTAATATTTCATAGGTAGTCCCTCCTGTTCCAAAATTAATGATACCATTACCTGGCACATTAAACTGAATCCTGGTAGATACTGCAGAAGTTGATGCAGATGTTGCATCCATAAATGCTAGTTTTTTAGTTCCAGTAGTTACAATATTAAAACAAGCATCCGCTCCACTAAATCCATAAAACGAACTTGCTGCACCGATAGAAAATGACTGTCCTTTATTATTGATTGTCATGGATATATTATTATTGGCGTCTTTAGAAAAAGTAATCTCGTCATCATAAGCACAGGCTTCTCTTGAATTAGGAGCAGCTGCATACCAGTCAGGAGAAAACCCATCAGCAGGGCCAACACCAAAATGGCCTGGTGCATCTTGATTTGTAACCCAAGTCTTTGTCCCAGAACCAGTTAGCGCATCTAAAATAGCCTGTGGTATGTTGAAAGCAACATACACAGTAATTTTTTTGCTGATTACAGAAACTGATCCGCCCGTTCCCACAGCCTTTACTGTTACCATATAATCATTAACCCCAGGAGTCGTGTACTTATAAGTAATTACACCTGATGGCACCACCTGTGTTTTACCGTCCCCAAAATCTATATTGTAGGTTAAGGCATCGGTGGCTAATGTAGTTATGGTAACAGTTCCTGTTCCATTACCATTTGGATTAGTTGCGTCTACACCTGCTACT
>JBIKOV010000370.1:0-2679 GCA_044357815.1 Ferruginibacter sp.
TTTCTCCATAAAGTACTGCTATTCCATTTTGAACGGTTAAGCAAGTGGCTGAACTTTTGAATTGAATCGCCAAGCCGTTGTTTTGCAAGCCTGGAATAGCTCCCATCGAACTCATGATAAAACCACTGGTTGTTTGGGCATATCCATCAACGGTAAAGAAAAATACAACTAATAGGGGGATGATTTTTTTCACAAAAAGGAATTGAATTATTTTTTAAGACTATAATACATTTTGGTTGTCTGTCCATTCTCTACAAAGGATAGAATTAAATTATTAGCACCGATCGATTCAATCTGATAAGTATAGATTAATGGATTTCCGTTAATCGATGTTGCATTGACTGAAATTTGCAATTGACCATTGCTAGCCACAATGGAGAACGAACCCTTTGTGCCATCAGAATCTTTGGTAGTTCGATCGTTTAAGAAATTGATAAAATAAGTGGACTGGCCAACATAGTTTTTGCTTTCAGAACCTGTTTGTTTATAATCTAGAAACCATGTTTTATCACTTAACATGGAATAGGCAATCTCAGCATTGATTGTATTTTCATCTTTCTTGCATGAAAATAATAGACATGCTAGCAACAGGATGGATAGTTCGCGTAAGTTTTTCATATATATTAAAATAAGTCTTTTGTGGTAACAGCTATTCCCAATTCAAATGAATTTAATTGAACAGGGGCAGGAGAGTGAAATAGGTTAAAACCATGTTTATAATGAAGGAATACTAAATAATAGCCATTGTCATTAAACTCAATACCCATGTGACCATTCACGAATAACCTGCTCCCCGTTTTTTTTACGCGCTGGTCATTACTAAAGCTAGAAATGCGAAGATCCATACCAGGCCCTGCTACTGCGTAAAATTTATATTTATTGGTACTAAAAAATAATGGTTTTTTATACAGTGCCGACAGGTTGAGGGTAGCAAATTGGTTGTCAATTTTATATTGTGTAAAATCACCCAGAAATGGTTCTAGCCTAGTCTTGTTGATATAATAATTTCCGGCATTTACCATGCTCAGACTCATTTGAAAGGCGTAATCGTATTTTTCTTTATACTTTCCATCTATTCTGGCTCCAGCTACAAATCCAGGCTTAAATACCCTAGCATTGATTGCATCATAATTATAGTTAAAAGGAGTACTGATGGGTTGATTATTAATTCTTTGTTTTGAAAAATTAATAGCACCATACAATGAAATCTCGTTTTTAGAAAAACCGGTAAAGGTCTTGTTCCAGCTTTTATTAAACGATTGTTGAAATGCTTGCATTTTATCCCTAGTGACTTGAATAAAATGGGCGCTTTTTTCCGTTTTTTTACTGTCCGTTTTTGTCTGCGAAAATGATATTTCGGCAAACAGTACGAAACTTAGTAGCGATAATAATTTGATTGTTTTCATTTTGCAATTTTGTGTTTTCTGGCCAACTTATATAAATCTATATTGTTGTCAACCCCGGTTTTATAAAATATTAATTTCTTATAGGTAGAAATGGTGTTTGATTTTAAGGAAAGTGATGCGCTAATTCCTTTTACTGATTCCCCCTGCAGCATTAATTCCAAGATCTCTCGTTCTCTATCGGAAAGAGAGCTAAATGGATTTTTATCGATAGTTTTTACCATAATCAATTTTTGTTATTTTATTTCTATTTTTATTAGTTGTCGATTGTTTGATTTCTTAATTATAAAATCCTTTCGATGGTGATGAAATTATTGAGAAAACTCGCACCGAAAATAACCGAAATTCGCCAAGCAATTTCTGCAGTTGTATCCATAATTTGCCAGGTGTCTGTAAAGCCTCCAACTGTAAAATGTAACCCTGTATTAAAATAGGCTGGGGTTGTAGTAATAGTTAATTTTGACACATCAGAAATAGTTACACTCCCAGTTCCACCTGCAACATACACATCACTACCATACACAGTATAGGTTCCCGAAACAGTGGCGACTTGTAAACTTCTATTTCCAGATGGGGCAACTCTTACTTTTAGATTACCTAAAGTTACATAGACCCCTTCATTGACAAATGCAGCTACCTTTACCACAACATTACCAGTTGGGTCAGCCAAGGTGATTTTTCCAGGAATATCAATATTGCCTGGACTTGAAAGAGACATCGCTTTTGTGGACCCACTCGTAATGGTATTATTTGCTGTTCCGTCGGATAAATAAAAATCAATCGCATTACCACCTGGACCTGCGTTATGTCTGGTATGTAAAAATTGTGCATACTGGCTGGTACCTGCAGCACTTCCTGCCCAACCCATTTTAATTTGCGCGTTGTTATTAAATGTTGCAGCTGCATCTCCATTCTTAACATTGATGGATGGTGTTGTAGTCGTATTGACTAAATTTAAATTGTTTGCATTTACAGCTCCATTCACATCTAATAAGGCAGCTGGGGTAGCAGTACCAATACCTACATTCCCGCTATTGTCAATTTTGATACCTTCATTTCCTCCGTCATTAGACAAATAATTTCCATTTAAAATAATATTTACACTCGCGGTATGATTCCCAAAATTATCGGCATCAAATTTAACCCATTGCAAACTTGTACTATTCCAATAATAATAGCCTGGAAATACTTGATTGGGGCTTGTTCCTGCACTAGCCGTATTAAAGACCATTAAACCATTGGCCGGATTTGTAATTGGACTCGCCGAATTGGTTGC
>JBIKOV010000282.1:0-4063 GCA_044357815.1 Ferruginibacter sp.
GGTGATCCTACCAAATCCAAAACCAAATTGGGCTGGCAGCCAAAATATACGCTAGATATGTTGATTGAAGAAATGGCATTGTCTGATCTTCGTCTTTTTCAAAAGGACCAGTTATTGTTAAAAGAAGGATTCGGCGTACTGAATTATTTCGAGTAGCAGTAAGCCAGTTGCTGGTGTACAAATTGATTTTGCAGTCAACTTTTTCAGGATGAGACATAATAACAAAAATCCCCCGTTTGTAACGGGGGATTTTTATTATTAGCAGATGCTTGATTAATAATCTCTATTATAACCGCCGCTTCCGCCGCTTCTGTTGCCACCGCTTCCGCCGTAACCACCGCTACCACCGCTGCCGCTTCTTCCGCCGCCGCCGCCGTAACCACCGCTACCGCCACTTTTTTTGTAGCCACCGCCACCGCCGCCAAAGCTACGTTTTTTGAATCCATCTTCACCTTCTTGGCGTGGTTGAGATTCGTTAACGATTAACTTGCGACCTTGTACTTCGGTTTCGTTTAAACCTGCGATAGCTGCTTTAGAAGCTTCTTCGTCTTCCATTTCAACAAAGCCAAATCCTTTGCTGCGGCCGTTCATTTTGTCTTTCAAAATTTTAGCACTTGAAACAGTACCAAATTGAGTGAAAAGATTGCTTAAGTCTTCGTCGGTCATTGTCCAACTTAGATTTCCTACGTAAATGTTCATTGTAAAAACTTTTAAAAATTAAAAAAAAACCTAATGACTTAGTGGGTACAATGAACTGAAAACGGACATCTAAAAAGAGTTCTATCAGCTAGCGACGAAATACTAAAACCATTAAAGCATTACAAATGTAACTATTTATTTAAAAAAACAATGAATTTAAAAAAAAAATCATATAGGGGTATTTACAGCTAGGAGATGACATCTTTTTCGAAGAGATGACATCTTTTTCGAAAAAGATGTCATCTCCTAGCCGAGAAGGGGCATAAAAAATCCGTCCCTTTTTACCGGGACGGATCAAATATCGATAGAAATGATATTATTCTGCAGTTACTTCAAACTCAACTTCGCACTCGTTACCGTTGCCAAAGTCGATTTTTGCCTTGAAAGTACCTAGTTCCTTCACATCATCGAGGATGCTAATTCTACGGCGATCAATTTCGTATCCCTTTTGGTCTTTAATTGCACGTGCAATCTGAACCGAAGTTACACTACCGAAAATCTTGCCAGTAGTACCGGTTTTGGCACCAACTTTTAGCGCGCCGTTAGTTAAGGTAGCGATTACACTGTTAATTTCAGCTAATAGTTTCGCCTCTTTCTTAACTTGTTGCTTTACTTTTTCCTCTCTTTGTTTTATATTGCTCGGACTAGCTTCAATAGCTAGTTTAGAGGGAATCAAAAAATTGCGACCATAACCATTTTTAACTGTTACTAGTTCATTGGTACTGCCGAGGTTGTTTACGTCTTGTATTAATATTACCTGCATGTTGTTGCATTTTTACCCAATCCTCGGATCCCAATATGAATTGGGGCGAGACTTTCATCCTACAATGGAATTAGGGTGGTTAAAAAAATTATTTCAAAAGATCTGTAACGTAAGGTAGAATTGCCATTTGACGGGCTTTTTTTACTGCTTCGCTTACTTTACGTTGAAACTTCAATGAGTTTCCAGAAAGACGGCGAGGTAATAATTTACCTTGTTCGTTTAAGAATTTTTTCAAGAAATCGGCATCTTTATAATCAATATAATGAATACCCATTTTTTTAAAGCGGCAATATTTTTTTGGACGCTTTTCAGCTTTGATTGCTGTGAGATATTTTATCTCGTTAGGTTTTGCCATGGTTTATGTCCCCGCTTTTTCGTTAGGAGAAAATTTTCCGCCACTTCTCTTTTTGTTGTTGTAGTCGACGGCGTATTTATCGAGTACAGTATACATGTGACGCATCACTGATTCGTCACGTAAAAGTTGAGTTTTCAACTTTTCATTGAAGCTGGTTGGCGCTTGATACTCCATTACCCAGTAAAGACCAGTGGTCTTCTTGGCAATAGGATAGGCCAGTGATTTTAGTCCCCAGGGATTGGTGTGCACTACTTCGCCGCCGTTGTCTTTAACGATTGCTGCGAACTTGCTCTGAGCGGCTTTATATTCCTCTTCAGACAGCACAGGGGTAAAAATCACCATCAATTCGTAATTGTTCATTTCCCTGATTTTAGTTTAAAAAATTAATTAATCCCCGTGCCCATTTGTTTACGGGGCTGCAAAGGTAAGGCTTTTATGGGTAATTTGTCAATTGATATTTGTTATCTATTTTACCCAGTAAATTATTTTGTAATATAACTGGCAGCTTCCTTAAAAAATGGTCGATCCCAGCCATTTCCAACGTTTCAGATGCCCCTTTGAGGAGAATTTTAAGGTACTGGCTCCTTCCTATTCTCTACTACCATTCTACTCCCTTCACTGTGGCTTGAAAATAAAGGGGCATACATACTTTGAATACTGGCAATACCATTGCTAAAGTTGCCGGAATGGGTTACTAATAGTTGATATTCAATTATATAACTCCCTCTTGGCAGTCTGTCAATGAAGAACTGGGTACTGGCATCCGCATTGCTTTCATAATAGCCTATTCCCCCTTGAAACTGATATCCGCTCATTGTCCGAACCGGTTCCATACAAGCGGCCCGAAGGTCTTTCAGTTGCAGATATTCCATGTCACGGTCTGCTTTTATTTCGATACGGACTTTTATTTTGTCTCCCACAAGTAAGGTAGCACCTTCTGAAATAAGGGTTAAAACTGGTCCCTGACTTGTGTTTTTTTCAACAAATAAATGCTTGGCTAATTGCAAGGGGGTGGAAGCTGTTGTTATTTTATCGAGGTCTTCAAAGTATTGCCAGTACATTGCGCCCCATCCTTCATAAGGTTGTATTTTGGTATTAGCCGACTGAATGGTAATGGATAGATTGCCCATTGCAGGATTTACTTTTTCTCCCTCAATGCGCTTTTTGAAATAACCGGTTCCAGCCTCCGATTCCAATTTTTCCGCCTCCATCGATGAGTCATTGATTGCAGTAGATAAAAGGATGCCTCCAATATTTTTTCCGCCAAGCGAAATTATTACTTCTTTATTTTGAGCCGGTAACAGGGCGGTCGGTATTTTACTTTTTGAATTACCTAGTAGCAGTGCATAACAGGCTGCTGCGGTTGCCTTGGTTGAACTCCAATGCTGGGTTTGTTTTTGGTGTAACAACCATCTTTTTAGTTCATTGATCGTTTCATTTTTTTGATCTATATCTGTAAACGCTTCTATCATCATCGACTGGCTTTCAATGGGTGCCCTTTGCCATAAGTAGCCGCCGGTATTCCATTCCTTCCAATACATACCCGTTTCTTCATTTACAATCGCATTCTGCTTTAGCGACTCGATAATCGCCTTGGCAGTAGCATCTTCATTGGATCGGTGTAATGCCAAAGCGATCATCGCTTGCATGTATTTACCATTACTCAGCCAATATTTTTTTGCTTGTTCACGGAAATAGCTATGCGCTTTTTGAAATGAGTCCGCTATGGCGTAATCTTGAAAAAAACTTCGCAGGTACAGGTAATAAATTACAGAACGCCCTAGGTTGTTTTTTGAAAGGGCTAATTTATTTTTTGCTAACTTGGTATAATCTGCTTGCATCTGCTGATCGAGATAAGGGATCGCTTTATCCACAATTATTTTAATCTTTTGATATTCATTATTTGTTAAGGTAGCTAATTTTCGAAGCTGCCCTATGCCAGCTAAAATGTATTGGGTCATATAGTGGTCTTCAGGGCCACCCTTAAACCAAGCAAAGGCTCCATTTGGATTTTGCATTGCTATGAGTTGTTGAATTGCTTTTTCTGTTTCGCTGGCCATTCTTATACTGTCAAATAGTAACGCGATATTTTTCTTTTGCGCATGCTCATTTTGCGCATCCATTACCCAAGGAGTTTCCTGCAGCAATGCAGATTTGAGTTCCTCATTTTTTTGAAGGTTGGATAGCAATGCCCCATTCAATGTATTGGCGGTAGCAGTATCATTATACCATTTCGAAAATATTGC
>JBIKOV010000081.1:0-14489 GCA_044357815.1 Ferruginibacter sp.
TTAAATGAATCTGTTGACTTTGAAGCTTTGGGAAAACTGATTGATTTTATTATTGATAATGGGGTTGGCTATGTTGTAACGTTGGGTACTACTGGTGAAACACCTACCCTGGATAGGCAGGAAAGATTGGATATCATTGATTTTACCTATGAGAAAATTAATGGTAGGGTGCCTGTAGTAGTAGGTATTGGAGGAAACAATACCAAGGAAGTAGTGAATGATGTACAAAATTATCCACTCGAAAAGGCGGTAGCGGTATTGAGTACCTGTCCGTATTACAATAAACCTTCACAGGAGGGTATTTTTCAGCAGTATAAGGCAATTGCCGAGGCTTCACCTAAACCAGTCATTTTATACAATGTACCTGGCCGATCTGGTAGAAATATTGAAGCGGCTACTACGCTTAAATTGGCTCATGAAGTGGCAAATGTGGCCGGGATTAAAGAGGCGGGAAATAATATCAGCCAATGTATCCAGATTTTAAAAGATAGACCCGCTGACTTTTTGGTAGTAAGTGGCGATGACGACCTAGTTTTGCCTGAGTTAGCCTGTGGAATTGATGGTGTTATTAGCGTGGCTGCCAACTGTTTTCCTAAAGAATTTTCAGCAATGGTCAATGCTGGTCTAGCACATGATTTTACCTTGGCAAAAAAATTGAATGATCCTTTGATCGAAGCATATCAATTATTGTTTACAGAAAATAATCCTGCCGGAGTGAAAGCATTTTTATATGAGCTGGGAATTATTCAAAATGTACTTCGATTGCCAGTTACTGCTTTAAGTGCACCGGTTCACCAAAAGGTAAAAGCGTATTTGAAAACCCTTTAAGTAAAGTAGCAGGTTCCCTCCCTAGAAAGTTCTGTATTTTTGAATATGGCAGTTGTTTCAGTCAAAAAATCGTCTAAATGCTCATATCTGGATGAAAAATGTCCTATTATGAGCTTTTTTACGCCTGCTTTAAGGGCGATGCTGGCAGCCTGACTGGTAGTACAATGATACCGAGCAGCGGCTTTATCAGCTGATGCATTAAGGTAAGTAGTTTCATGATAGAGTATATCTACTCCTTGTACGATTTCAACCAGCCCTTCATCATAAATAGTATCAGCGCAATAGGCGTAGCTTTTACAGGGCGAATTTGCCATCGTAACTAATTCATTGTGTATAATAGTTCCTTTTTGAGTAGTATAATCTTCGCCATTTTGTAATTTGCTATAAAAAGACGCAGGAATTTCAAAGTTTTTGATTTTAGTGGGATCAATACTTCTAGGTTTCTTTTTTTGCCTAAATAAAAAGCCCCAGCACTCAATGCGGTGCTGTAATGGGAAAATACTGACGCTGAACTTATTATCGTCCAAAATAACTCCTGGAGAATGAATTGCATGAAAAAATAGTGAATACGAAAGCTTTGTATCTGCAACTTCCAACTGAATTTTGATAATTTGCTCTAATGGCGCTGGTCCATAAATATGCAAGTCTTGGGTTCTGCTTAACAAGCTCATGCTTGTTAATAGTCCGATAAGTCCGAAATAATGATCACCGTGTAAATGCGATATGAAGACATAATTGATCTTAGTTCGACGGATTTTGTATTTGGATAGCTGTGATTGAGTACCCTCGCCACAGTCAATTAAGAAATAGTCATCTTGTAATTGAAGCACCTGCGCAGTAGGATTTCTCCCAAATGCAGGAATTGCAGAATTATTGCCTAAAATAGTGAGCGATAGCAAAGTTTAATATAAATTGATTAAAATGATTTTTTGTTAAACAATATTGATCTAGTTGATAATATAATTTAAATTAACAATTAAAATTGAGCATTGTTTCTTAATCTTCTCCTTCCAACAGTTCTCTTTCAATTTCTTCCATTTGTATGATGTCCCAAGCTTCACTTTCAGTGGGGGTAAGGTTGAGTAATTCTACTATTTCGAGTTGGTCTAGATTCTTGACTATTGTAGGTTGCAATTCACAAATTACGAAGGAACAATTGTTTTCGGAAAACTGTTGTTGCATTTTAACTAGCCAGTTTGCAGCTAGCTCATCCAGCTCAAGAATAGCCGTCATTTTTAAGATAATGTGTGGTATGTCTTTTTGGAGGTAGGGAAGCAACAAATTGGATAGTTCAACTGTCATATTAGCAGTAAGTTCGCTAACTTGAGGTGTAATTACGGTGAATTTCTCTTTGGTATCTATTTTGACATTCATTGATGAGGAATGGTTTTATGTTTAAAATGGGATTAATACAATATACCATTTTTCAAATTATAATTTATTTTGTTATAATATTTGTTTTTGGTATTTTGTAAAGTAAAGGATTTTTTTTCTTTTAAACTTTTCACTAATTACAACTTTTTAAAAGAATTGGTAATTTTTTGTTTTTTTGAATAAGTTTCTGGATGCTAATAAAATAAATTTTACTGGTTGGTTCATTTCATTTTTTGTATCAATTTTACCATCAACACTATGTCATTTCAATTTATTAATCGTTATTATTGTAAAAATAAAATTCAATAAATGGACAACAATTTTTCAGCACAGGTAAAAGAAATTATTTCTTACAGCAGGGAAGAAGCTTTGCGGTTAGGAAATGACTTTATTGGTACCGAGCACCTAGTGTTGGGTTTAATTCGGGATGGTGAAAATACGGCCATTAAAATATTGAAATCATTGAATGTAGACTTGTATGAACTAAGGAAAGAAATCGAGGTGGCAGTGAAAGATAAAACAGGAAAGAATATTGCCAACATTAATTCTCTTCCACTTACAAAGCAAGCTGAGAAAGTGATACGTATTACGGTACTAGAGGCAAAGGCTTATAAGAGTGTGATGGTGGAAAGTGAGCACTTGATGTTGTCGATATTAAAAAATAAAGAAAATATAGCTACCCAAATATTAAATCAATTTGATGTGGATTATGATATTTTTAAAAATGAATTAGGATTTGTTTCGTCACCACCACCCCCAACGGCTGAGTTTTCTGACGAAAATGAGGATGATTTTGATGAAGAACGTAAACAGTTCAGTCAGCAGCAAAAGGCGCAGCGCGGTGGTAGTGCAGGTGCTCAGGTAAAAACAAAAACGCCTGTATTAGATAATTTTGGAAGGGATATCACTAGATTAGCCGAAAATGGAAATTTGGATCCTATTGTAGGAAGAGAGAATGAAATTGAGCGGGTTTCTCAAATTCTTTCCAGAAGAAAAAAGAATAACCCAATTTTAATTGGTGAACCTGGAGTGGGTAAAACAGCGATTGTGGAAGGATTGGCCCTTCGAATCGTTCAACGAAAAGTGAGCAGGGTTTTATTCGACAAAAGGGTAGTATCGTTGGATCTTGCCGCTTTGGTTGCGGGCACTAAGTACCGTGGTCAATTTGAAGAAAGGATGAAAGCGATCATGAATGAACTGGAAAAAAACAGGGATGTTATTTTGTTTATTGATGAAATTCATACGATTGTTGGCGCAGGTGGAGCTAGTGGCTCATTGGATGCAAGTAATATTTTTAAACCAGCGCTAGCAAGGGGTGAGTTGCAATGTATTGGAGCATCTACCTTGGATGAATATAGGATGCACATTGAAAAGGATGGTGCCTTAGATCGTCGTTTTCAAAAGGTTATTGTAGAGCAACCATCTGTAGAAGAAACCATTCAGATTCTTACCAATATTAAGAGCAAATATGAGGATTACCACAATGTAATTTATAGTGATCTTGCCATTGATGCATGTGTAAAATTGAGCGAACGATATATGACTGACCGTTTGTTGCCCGACAAGGCAATTGATGTATTAGATGAAGTGGGAGCCCGCAAGCATATCAAAAATATCAATGTTCCGGAAAATGTGCTTGAACTCGAAAAGAAAATAGAGGATATTAAATTAGAAAAAAATAAAGTGGTTAAAAGCCAGCGTTTTGAAGAAGCAGCTTCCTTAAGAGATTCTGAAAAAAGACTGCAGGAAGAACTGGAAAAAGCCAAAAATGATTGGGAAGAAGAAAGCAAGCATAAAAGATTTCCGATAGAAGAGGAAGATATTGCAGAAGTAATCAGCATGATGACGGGCATTCCGGTAAAACGAATGGTTCAGGCTGAAACAGAAAAACTTCGGCGCATGGGGGATGACCTCAAAAATGTGGTGGTTGGTCAGGAAGATGCCATTTCCAAAGTAGTGAAAGCCATCCAGCGTAATCGAGTAGGATTAAAAGATCCTAAAAAACCAATTGGTACATTTATTTTTCTTGGTCCAACCGGGGTAGGTAAAACAGAACTAGCCAGATCCCTTGCCCGTTATATGTTTGACAATGATGATTCCCTGATAAGAATTGACATGAGTGAATACATGGAGAAATTTACTGTCAGCCGACTTATTGGCGCACCTCCGGGATATGTAGGATATGAAGAAGGTGGTCAGCTTACAGAGCGTGTTCGTCGTAAGCCCTACTGTGTAATATTGCTCGATGAAATTGAAAAAGCGCATCCCGATATTTACAATATTCTTTTGCAGGTTTTGGATGATGGCCAGCTTACGGATGGAATGGGACGTAAAATTGACTTTAAGAATACGGTGATTATTATGACCTCCAATATTGGAGCAAGGCAGTTAAAAGATTTTGGTGAAGGTGTGGGTTTTGCTACCGCTTCTAGAATTCAAAATGCTGAGGAAAATAATAAAGCCGTTATTGAAAAGGCACTCAAGCGTACATTTAGCCCTGAATTTTTAAATAGGATTGATGATGTAGTGATTTTCAACTCGCTCACTAGGGAAAATATTTTTGAGATCATCGACATCCTGATGAAAGGAGTGATGAAAAGATTGGTTAATCTTGGTTTTACCATGGAACTCAGTGCACAAGCTAAAGACTTTATTGCTGATAAAGGATACGATGCACAGTTTGGTGCAAGGCCATTGCATAGGGCCATTCAAAAATACCTGGAAGATCCATTAGCCGAAGAAATACTGAATATGATGGTGAAAGCAGGGGATACCTTGGTTGCCGATTTGGACGAAAAGAAAGAAAAGATATTGTTTAGCTTAAAAATTGAAGAGCATAAAGAAGAAGCTCCTTCAAAAGCGTAATGTTTTAATTAATATGTAAAGCCATCCATTTATTGGATGGCTTTTTTGTAATGCCTATCTGAAAAACATTTGAAAACCGATTTCTTTTGCTGAATGCAATTTTTTAATTGACTTTTGTATAAATGAATAAAAAAATTATTACCATCGATGGATGGTCGGCCTGCGGAAAAAGTACCCTTGCCAAGCAATTGGCAAAACAGCTAGGTTATGTATATATTGATAGTGGAGCAATGTACCGGGCTATTACACTGTACTTTTTGCGAAACCATATTAATTTATCTCAAACTAGTGAAGTACTAGCGGCCTTGAACAATATCAACCTTGACTTTCGATTTAATCCCGATTCAATTCAGTCAGATATTTATCTCAATGGCGAAAATATTGAATCCTTGATCCGAGAACTTTCTATTGCAGAAAAGGTGAGTGATGTAGCGGCAATAGGGGAAGTGAGAACTTTTGCAGTTGCCCAACAACAAAAAATGGGTGAAAACAAAGGGATTGTAATGGATGGCAGGGATATTGGCACTACTGTATTTCCAAATGCTGAAATAAAGCTCTTCATGACCGCTGATAGTGATGTACGCGTTGTAAGAAGGTTAAAAGAATTAAGTGTTAAAAACCCCCTTATTACTTTGGATGAAGTGAAAAGAAATTTAGAAAATAGAGACTACCTTGATTCTACAAGAGAAATTAGCCCATTGCGAAAGGCCGACGATGCAATTGTACTGGATAATACGGATCTTACAATGGAAGAGCAACTGGCAATTGCTTTACAGTTAGTGCAATGATTTTATTGATGATTTAAATATCAAATTCCTTTTTTACATCTTCCATTGACCTACTACTGGTGTAAAAGGAAATTAGTTTGGCAATTACATTTTCCACCATCGTATCAGGGCAGCTGGCTCCGCTTGTCAATAAAATTTTAATTGGGTTTTTATTTGGCAAAAAATCAGCAGAACTGATATTTTCTTTTGTATGTAAATTATGATGCACTATGGTTGAATGGGAGATTAGTCTTTGGTCTCCATCAATAAAATAAGTAAGGAGTTTTTCCTCACATAATTCAACCAAATGAGATGTATTGCTACTATTGTATCCTCCCACTACTATGGCAAGATCGGCCGCTTGTTTCAATAAGCCATAAACGGCGGATTGGTTATCATTGGTTGCATAACAAAGAGTGTCCCTAGTATCTGCAAACCTTTCACCAATGGTATCTTCATTCAAATGGAAGTGAATACGCATCAGCTCCTTTAGGTAATCTGCAATTGCCTGTGTATCGCTGGCTAACATGGTAGTTTGGTTGACTACACCGAGCCTTTGAAGATCTTTTTCTACCTCAAATCCTACGGAATATCTACCCGAAAATTCAGTATAAAAATCTTTTGAAGATTTTTCACCCGTAATGTATTTACCTAAAGCAATGGTTTCTTGCATATCATTGACCACAACGGTTGGGGTATTTACAGCTGCATGCGAAAAAGTAGCCCTAGTTTCTTCATGGGTTGGTTTACCATGAATAACAACACTATATTGTTTAAGCGCAATCTGTTCGCTACGGTTCCAAACTTTTTCTACAAAAGGGCAGGTAGTATTATATTGCTCGGTTTTTATCCCAATAGCTCTTAAATTATTCTCAATGGCTAGCGTGGTGCCAAAAGCAGGAATGATGACAATGTCCTCACTGGTAATGGTTTCAAAGGGAATGAGTTGATTTCCTTTGGTATCTTGAATAAATTGTATACCCCGTTGCTGTAAATCAGTATTCACTTGGGGATTATGAATCATTTCACTTAGTAAAAAGATTCGTCTACCCGGATTTTCTTCAATGGTTCGAAACGCAATATCGATTGCATTTTCTACCCCGTAACAAAAACCAAAATGGCGGGAAAGGAAAATTTGTATTGGGCCAAAATCAAGCAGGGTAGGACTAAAATCCTTTTTCATTTTATCTTTGTGCTTTCGGCTATTTTTAACAGCGGCTATTAAAGTGCTTCGATAAAGGGCTGGAACATTAAACTGTTTCATATTGATTGCTATAACAATGGTAAAGGTACAATGTTGTAACCTATTTTTGTGATGGTGGTTTCTCGAAATTCCGCATTAATTTTGAAGTTAAATCTAGCTGCATGAATAAGCTGTTTTGGTTGACAATTGTTGGCATTGCAATTGTTGCCAGTAATTAAGGTCAAATTTCAATTCAATCAAATAAAGATATTTCTATCATGTCATTTAAAAAAGCCAACTGGATCAATAATACGGATGTTTACGAAGTAAATCTTCGTCAATATAGTCAGGAAGGAACTTTCAAGGCTTTTCAAAAAGAATTGCCAAGATTAATGGATATGGGGGTTACTACTTTGTGGTTTATGCCGATCACCCCCATTTCACAAAGGCATAAAAAAGGTAGTTTGGGAAGTCAATATGCCTGCAGTGATTATACCGCTATTAATCCTGAATTTGGCAATCTGGATGACTTTAAATCACTGATTCAACTCGCCCATGAGATGGGTTTTAAGGTGATCATTGACTGGGTTGCTAACCACACTGGTTGGGATCATGTGTGGACCATCACACATCCTGAATACTTTAAAAAAGATCCTACTACAGGTGATTTTAAAATTGCCAGTGGAATGGATGATATTATTGAATTAGATTATGATAATGCCCATTTAAGAAAGGCAATGATTGATGCTATGAAATACTGGATTACAGAATGCGATATTGATGGATATCGATGCGATTTGGCTTTTTGGGTACGGCTTGATTTTTGGATGGAAGCTAGGGCTTCACTAGAAAAAACAAAAACATTATTTTGGTTAGCCGAATCTGACCCACTTGAAAATCCAGATTATTACAATGCTTTTGATGCTTGTTATACCTGGACATGGATGCATAAAACTGAAGATTTTTATAAGCATCATCCCGATAAAAATATACTGGACTCAATATTACATCGGTATGAGCATACTGGTAGAAAGACGGATATTAAATTATGGTTTACTGCTAACCACGATGAAAATAGCTGGAATGGAACCGAGTATGAAAAATATGGAGCTGCTGCTAAAGCCTTTGCAGTACACAGTTTTACTTGGGAAGGAATACCATTAATCTATAGTGGACAGGAATTACCCAATCTAAAAAGGTTGCAATTTTTTGAAAAAGATGTGATTGAATGGGGAGCGCATTATGAATTGCATGATTTTTACAAGACTTTATTGAAACTTCGAAAAAACAATCCTGCGCTTAGGGCAGGAGATGGTGAATCGATTACTATTTTATTACAAACCAATGCAGCAAATAATGTGTTGGCTTATCTGCGAAAAAATGGTATTCATGAAGTATTGGTTTTGTTGAATATGAGTAATCAAAGGGTGAATGGCTTAGTAAATGATGTACACCTAAATGGAAATTTTATAGATATTTTTTCCAAAAGCAAACATGATTTTTCTAGAAATAAATCTTTTGATCTTAAACCATGGGATTATTTGGTTTTTGAAAAATAATTTTCATTAGCCTATTTCAAAGATTTTAATTTAACAATTTTTAATAAAAAAAAGGGGCATTGATTAACCAATGCCCCTTTTTTTATGTAACATTTTACTCCTATTCCAATGTTATCGGATAGTCATACAATCCATCATAACCAGGATAAAATCCACTGATTGTAATTGTTTTTGAATTGCCCAATACCTTGGTTAGATCTTCCAAATTTTTAATTTCGGTATCATCCACTTTTACAATGATAAATCCATCTCTCATTCTAGTTTGATCACTTAAAGCACCATCGGAAATTTTCTTTACCACCACACCGCCAGGTATTCCATATTCTTTTGCTTTTTTTGGATTGAGCGTGACAAACTCGGCACCTAATTTAGATAGGGCGGAATTCTCATTTTTAACGAGATCAAAATTACCTGCTTTGTTTTTTAAGGTAGCAACCACAGTTTTATTCAAACCATTTCTTGAAAATACCACCGTAATCTTATCACTTGGTTTGTATCTAGTAACCAATTCCTGTAATTCTGAGGGCAGTGTAACTGCAACTCCGTTAACAGTTTTTATAATATCGCCCTTTTTTAATCCAGCATCTGATGCACCACTACTGGCGGAAACTTCGGTAATTACCAGTCCATCACCCTTATAATTTAGGTTCATTTTAATTTTTGCCTCTTCAGGTATATCATTGGTATTGACGGTAGCCACTCCTAAATAACCTCTTTGCACATTACCATATTTGATCAGATCATCTACTACCTTTTTTACAATATTCACAGGTATTGCATAAGAATATCCTGAATAGTATCCTGTGGGGGATGCTATAGCCGAGTTGATACCAATTAATAAACCATTCGTGTTGATGAGTGCTCCACCACTATTTCCCTGGTTAACGGCTGCATCTGTTTGAATAAAAGACTCTACCGGTGAATTGGTCTTGGTCCCTTTATTCAACCCAAGGCTTCTTGCTTTGGCACTAACGATACCCGCCGTAACAGTAGTTTCCAGATTCAAAGGATATCCCAACGCCAATACCCATTGGCCAATTTTTACCTCATCCGAATTTCCATATAATAAAAAGGGTAATCCTGCTTCTTCTATCTTAATAACTGCAAGGTCATAGGCGGCATCCCTTCCAATAACTTTTGCTTTGTAGGATTTTTTATTGCTCAAGGTTACATCAAGCTCATCTGCATTTTCAACAACATGATTATTGGTAACAATGTAGCCATCTGCACTAATTATTACGCCCGATCCCGATGCCTTTTGTTCTGGTACATAACCTCCTCTTTGATTGCCAAAAAACTGTTCCATCATATCATCCCCAAAAAAGTCGCTAAAAGGGTTTTTGGGACGCTGATTTTTTGGTAAATTATTATTGACTTGCTTTGCATTAATTTTAATTTTAATATGAACTACCGTTGGCAGTGCAGAAGCAGCAGATTGAGTAAAATCTATACCACCCGGTGGATTAGCAGTATTATTATCCGTTAGTTTAGCATACTTGTAATTGGAGGGAATTACACCGTATTCTTGTCCGCCAAAAGTATTACTGATTTTTAAAAATTTACTATACCCAAACATTACCCCAAAAGCGGTAACGGCACTGATAGCAACTGTGTAACATACCTGTTTAAATTTCATAACTTATAAAATTTGTTTTCATTAATAAAATTTACTAATCATCAATTTACATGCCTATCAATACAAAGTAACGATGCACTGACATAATGCAAATTACCCCTTGTCACCTTTAACAATTAATTAGGAGGTCGGGAGCCTTAAGCTGCCGGCTGCTCCCTATAGCAAGACCTAATTAAGCAATCAATTCAGACCGAAATCGAGGTTTTTAGGATAGCAAACATTGTTTAAAAGCCTTATTGAGTCAACAATTTGATCGTTCGGCCCTAAGAACTATCCAAGCTGTCAAAAAGCTTCTGATTACCATGTTATAAATTCACTAATTCTCCCTTATCTTTGCCGCCTAAAATTACTAGACATTGGCAACAAAGTTTTCAAAAGAGACCTATTTATATTGGTATGAATTAATGCTTTTATTACGCCGTTTTGAAGAAAAAACTGGGCAATTGTATGGAATGCAGAAAATTCGTGGTTTTTGTCATTTATATATTGGGCAAGAGGCAGTTGCCGCTGGTTGTATGACAGCAACCAACCCTGAAGATAAATTTATTACTGCTTATAGGGACCATGCGCTTGCGATTGCTAAAGGAGTTACTCCTAGGGCTTGTATGGCCGAATTGTTTGGCAAAGCTACTGGCTGTAGCAAAGGCAAGGGAGGAAGTATGCACTTTTTTGGTGTGGATGTTGGCTTTTTTGGAGGACATGGTATAGTGGGTGCGCAAATAGGAACTGGTGCAGGTCTAGCTTTTGCAGAAAAATATAAGGGCACCGATAATGTAGCACTTTGTTTTTTTGGAGACGGTGCTGCTAGACAAGGAATGTTGCATGAAACTTTCAACATGGCCATGTTATGGAAATTACCGGTTATTTTTATCTGTGAAAATAATAATTATGCGATGGGTACCTCGGTTGCCAGAACAAGCAATGTGTTGGACCTATATAAATTAGCTGATGCATATGATATGCCAGGTGACAGTGTAGATGGAATGAGTCCAGAGGATGTTCACGATGCTATTGTAAGGGCTGTTAAAAGAGCACGTGAAAAAGGCGGACCTACCTTATTAGAAGTGAAAACATATCGCTATAAGGGGCATAGTATGAGTGACCCTCAAAAATACCGTACCAAAGATGAGGTGGAGGAATATAAAGAAAGAGATCCTATCGACCATGTGCTGAAAGTACTGAAAGATCAATACAAGGTTACGGATGCTGAAATAGAAGTAATGAATAATAGGGTAAAGTTACAAGTAGAAGATTGCGTTCAATTTGCTGAAGAAAGTCCATGGCCAAGCGATGATGAGTTGCTAAAAGATGTATATAAACAAGCCGATTATCCTTTTATTGTAGATTAAATTTAAAATTTCAACTATTTTATCAATTCAATATTTCCTAATAATATTTTTTTCTCTTTTTTATCGAATTAATAGTGCTAAAAAGAAAACAAGGTAACAGTAAAACTAATTAAAATGACAGACAAACAAGCACCTATACCGGTGGAAGAAACAAATGAAATATTGGACAAAGCCATCGGTTTTTGGGCTAAATACAGTAAAATAATTATTTATGTCGGATCGGCCCTTATATTATTATCCGGTGCATTTTTAAGTTATAATTCCCTTGTTTTAGCTCCTAAGGAAGAAAAATCTGCGGATGCAATCTTCCCTGCTGAACATTTATTTGATAAAATGACTCAAAGTGGTTTTAACAAGGATACCATCAACCTAGTTTTAAATGGGGGAAACGGGATATCTGTTGGTATCTTAAAAATTGCAGCTACTTATAGTGGAACAGATGCAGGAAATAGGGCAAATTTTATAGCGGGTGCCTGTTATTTGCACAACAAGGAATTTGAGAAGGCCATTAAATATTTATCTCAATTTTCTACTACTGCCTCTCAGATCCAAACTGCAGCTTACAGCATGCTAGGTGATGCCAATGCTGAATTAAACAAAAATGACGAGGCATTGACCAATTACAAAAAAGCAGCTACAGTTAATAAAAAAGATGAGTTCATGACATCAGAGGCGTTGTACAAAGCAGCCAATTTTGCAGAGGCAATTGGAAAGTCAGCAGAAGCTATCGAACTCTTCAAGGAAAATAAAGAGGCATTCCCTAAAAATGCTCATATTGCTGATATTGAAAAGCATTTGGCAAGATTAGGTGATTTTAAATAATTTTCCAAGTAATCATTATTACATTTTTTCAAATAAAATATTTATCTGTAATCATGTCAACTAGTTCTGCCAATTTATATAATATTACAGGCATCCTACTACCAAAGGATGCCTGTATTGTAATTGTGCGAACTGAATGGAATGCGGATACGATCGAAAAGCTAGAAAATGGATGTAAAAAAGTGCTGGAAGAAAATGCAATCCACTTCAAAATCCTAACGGTACCGGGAGCATTTGAAATAGCATTTTGCATCAAAAATTATTGGGATAAATTTAAGTACCGCGAAGACAAACCGCATGCATTTATTGCACTAGGTTGTGTTGTAAGAGGGGATACGCCGCATTTTGATTACGTGTGCAAAGCAGTTACAGAAGGGGTGGTGCTTCTAAATAATTCCTTACCGGTTCCAACCATTTTTGGGATTCTTACGGTAGATAATCAACAACAAATTGATGAAAGAACAGGGGGTATTCATGGGCATAAGGGTGAAGAGGCGGCAATTGCAGCTATTAAAATGATTGCACTCAATGATTCCTTTCGGACTGTAAAGTAAGTTACCCAAATCAACTGCTTTTCTAATTAATCATTCAATCATCACCTGTTCAATTCCGAAGCAATCATTATTTAACCCATTGAATTGTAATTTTCAGTAAGAAGGAAAATACTACTATGAAAGTCCAACTTTTTATACCGTGTTTTGTAGACCAGCTTTACCCGCAAACTGCATTCAATATGGTTAAAGTGCTGGAGAAGGCGGGTTGTGAGGTTCATTACAATACCAACCAAACCTGCTGCGGTCAACCTGCATTCAATGCAGGTTTTTTGGATGAAGCCAGAGCAGTTTGCAGTAAATTCATACAGGATTTTGACAATGCCGATTATATTGTAGCTCCCAGTGCGAGTTGTGTTGGTTTTGTAAGAAATTATTACACAAAACTTTTTGATAACTCATCGGTACTTCACCAAGTAAAAAATTTATCCTCCAGGACTTTTGAATTTTCGGAATTTTTAACGGATGTATTGAAGATTGAGCAATTGGGTGCTGTATTCAATGCCAAAGCAACCTACCATGATAGTTGTGCAGCATTGAGAGAGTGCAAAATAAAGGATGCACCCCGCAGGTTATTATCCAATGTGAGTGGTTTGGAAATGGTTGAAATGAATGATGTGGAAACCTGCTGCGGTTTTGGGGGCACGTTCGCTGTGAAATTCGATTCCATTTCCATTGGCATGGCTGATCAAAAGGTTACCAATGCCCTTGCAACTAAAGCTGACTATATTATTTCTACAGATCTCAGCTGTCTGATGCATTTGGATGGTTATATCAAAGGGAAAAATCTTCCATTACAAACAATACATATAGCCGATGTACTGGCCAAAGGGTGGGAGTAGTGAATCCTTTTTGAACCCTTTTTATTCTTTTCTTATTATTATATTAAAAACAATTTAGCATGGCATATTGGCTGGTAAAATCAGAACCATTTAAATACAGTTGGGAACAATTTGTTAAGGACAAGCAAACCTTTTGGGACGGCGTAAGAAATTATGGAGCTAGAAATAATTTAAAAGCCATGAAAAAAGGGGAGCAGGTGTTGTTTTACCATAGCAATGAAGGAGTGGAGATTGTAGGAATTGCCAAAGTGGCTAAAGAATCCTACCAGGATCCAACTACCGAAGATGCCGCTTGGGTAGTGGTGGATTTGCAGCCAGTAAAAAAATTAAAATCCGCTGTTAGCCTTAAGCAGGTAAAAGCGGATATTCGTTTGAGTGAGATGGCGTTGGTTCGCTTGGGTAGGTTATCTGTGCAACAGGTTACGGAAGTGGAATGGAAGATTGTAATGGAATTGGCGGGAGAAAAAAACTAATGCTTCATTCTCCCCAAAAATGTTGCTGAAATGTGTAAAAATACTGCCCAAAATAGGCATTTTAAATAGGGGTAATTGCACTAAATAGGGTAATTTTGGTTACTATAATTTTACACTAGTGAACGACTAAATTAATTAAAAATGGGCACCTTTCGGTAGCCCACCAATGTTGTAGATTTGTTTTACAAAGAACCAATCCCAACATGAGCAAAAATACGGAGATAAAATTAGTCGGTCAGC
>JBIKOV010000284.1:0-4010 GCA_044357815.1 Ferruginibacter sp.
ATCAGTGAACTAGCTGGTCCACTTCAAATTGCTGACAAGGCAGTAAGTGACTATTTAAGTGGTGTGAGTGCTTCGGACACTACTAATAAAAATGTAGTGGATTCTGTAAAAATAGCTGCCAATCAAAATGCCTTTTTTAAGGTTATCAATCCAATAGATGGCCAGCAAGATCCAAAAACAGGTAGAATAGTTTATAGTTCCGCCATTGGAAGTATCGCATTAAAAGATACCGGTGTTTTTAACTCCTACATGAATTTGGAAGTCGTTAAAAATAATTTGCCTGCGGATATGAAATTTTTATTGGGAGTAGAAGAGAAAGCAGCAAAAAGCGGTCTTCGTTATTATCCTTTATACGCTATTAAAACGGTACCAGGAACAGATAAGGCAAAATTAGAAGGTGAAGGTGTGGAAGAGTCAAGTCAAAGCTTTGATGATAGAGGTCGTCCTTCTATCAAAATGCAAATGACCAGTGTAGGTGCAAAAACCTGGGCTAGATTAACCACAGACAATACCAACCGTCCTATTGCCATCGTACTGGATGAGATAGTTTATTCTGCTCCCAATGTAAATGGTCCAATTGAAGGGGGAAGTTCCGAAATTTCCGGAAGCTTTACAACTGAAGAAGCACAGGATCTTGCCAATATCTTAAAATCAGGTAAAACCAATGCTCCAGCAAAAATTGTTGCTGAGCAGATTGTAGGCCCTACCCTAGGTAAAGCTGCTGTAAATGGCGGTATGATGGCCTTTGGAATTGCATTCCTAGTTATTTTCGGCCTTATGCTGGTTTATTATAATAGTGGTGGCTGGGTTGCTAATGTCTCCCTTATCCTGAACTTGCTATTTACAATAGGTGTATTGAGCGCCATGGGATTTACCTTAACCGCAGCAGGTATTGCCGGTTTGGTATTAACCATTGGTATGGCAGTAGATACCAATGTAATTATTTTTGAAAGAATTAAGGAGGAACTAACAAAAGGTAAGTCATACCCACAAGCTGTCAATGACGGTTATAGGCGTTCACTCGCTCCCGTTATAGATGCGCACGTTACCACTTTATTAACCGCCATTATCCTTGCTTATTTTGGACTAGGGCCTGTATTAGGTTTTGCAACTACCCAAATCATTGGTATCCTGTTGTCTTTATTCTGCGGAATATTAGTATCTAGGCTTATCACTGATTTCTGGACCAATAAAAACCGTCACTTTAATTACTTTACCGGCGTATCAAAACGAGTGTTTAAACATGCCAAATTTCAATTTATTGAATACAGAAAAGTGGCTTACGGTATTTCCATCATTGTACTAATACTTGGAATCGGATCTTATTTCAATAGTTTCCATTACGGCGTTGAATTTAAGGGTGGTCGCAGTTATACGATTGAATTCCCTCAATCGGTTTCCAATGAATCAGTTCAAGATGACCTTAGAAAATCTCTTGAAGGTGATTTCCCAATCATTAAAACCGTTGGAGATAATAAACACTTAAACATCACTACTTCCTATTTAATTGGCCAAGAGAATGCAGATGATGCAGTTCAAACCAAATTATATGAAGGATTAAAGAAAGTACTTCCCAATATCAGTTATGCTGACTTTTCTAAAAACAGCATACAAAGTTCACAAACCATCCAGCCTACCATCTCAGCAGATCTGAAAGCAGGTGCCATCAAGGCTATTATCTTTGGACTATTGGCTATTTTCATCTACATCTTTATCCGTTTCCGTGACTGGAGATATTCATTTGGAACGATCGTAGCCTTATTACATGATGTACTTGTAATGTTGGCGGTATTCTCTTTCTTTAAAAACGTGGTACCATTCCCGTTAGAAATAGATCAGCATTTTATCGCAGCTATTTTAACAGTCATTGGTTTTAGTATGAATGATACCGTTATCGTATTTGATAGAATTCGCGAATACAGCAAGGGCTCTAAAGCTAGCGATAAGGGCAATATCATTAACCGTGCTATCAACGATACACTTAGTCGTACAGTAATGACCTCACTGACCGTATTCTTAACCCTATTGATCTTATTCATCTTTGGTGGAGAGGTTACAAGAGGTTTTGCATTCGCCATGTTAATTGGGGTGGTAACAGGTACTTACTCCTCTATTTTTGTGGCAGCACCTATCTTAGTGGATTTTGCAAAAGATAAGGCATTGGGAGAAGCAGAATTGATTAGCAGTGATAAACCGGTTACAAAGAAAGCATAATCTAGAAATTAGACATAATACACTAAAAAGCCCGTTCAATTGAACGGGCTTTTTAGTGTATTATGAACAACCAAAGAATAGTTGCCTCAATAGTTTATTAAATGATTATACTGCAAATGAGGTGCCACAACCGCAGGTAGTGCTCGCATTGGGGTTCTTAAAGGTAAAGCCGCGCGAATTTAACCCGCCCTGCCAATCTACTTCCATCCCCATTAAATAGATTCCATGCGACCGTTCCATGATACAAGAAATGGAGGCTATTTCAAAATGGTCATCCTTTTCAGTAGGAATATCAAAACCCAACACATAGGTCATTCCGCTACATCCACCCCCTTTTACCCCTACACGAAGCAAATTTCTTTTATCAAAATCAATTTCATTCATCAAGCGCGTAACTTCTACCACTGCACCTTGCGTTAGACTAACGGGAGCTGCTATCAATGTTTCCATAAATTTCACTTTATTTATGTAAAGGTATCAATTATTTTAAAAAATGCCCATATCCTAGTTTTTCGAAAGAAGGAAATATTAGTGCCATATTGTTGTATTTTTGTAAAAAAACATGCTACTATTTGAAGTTGGTTTTGTAGAAATACAAGGAATAGCAACCGTCCTAATCATTGGGTTAGTTTTTCACTTATTGACCGAACTTCGGTTGGTAAAAAGTGAAATCAGAGCAAAACAGCCTGAAAAAGCCGTCAATGGACAGTTAATACTGCAAGCTTATGAAAGACTTGCCTTACTAACCGATAGGATCTCCCTTAAAAACCTAGTAACTAGGATGCACTCCACTGTCCTAACTGCTGAAGAATTACAAGCAGGGTTAATAGAAACCATTCGCAGTGAATATGAGCATAATATCACTCAACAAATCTATATCAACTCGGAGGTGTGGAAAGCAGTCACCAATTTGAAGGAACAAAATATTTTCATCATCAATCAACTGGCAACCGTATTGGCTCCCCAGGCCAATGCAATAGAACTTAGCAAACTTATTTTGGAATACTGTACTAATAACAATGCTGAATTAAGTCAATTGGTATTAGATGCCATTCAATTTGAAGTGAAAAAATTATTATAAGTTTAGAAATACCATCATTGCCTTTATGAAAAAGAAGTTTACAGATTCCGGTATTGAAATCAAGGAAGTTTATACCAATTTCGACCTTGGGCCAATACCCAACGAATTGCCCGGTAAATTTCCTTTTACTAGAGGTGTACAGGCAGATATGTATCGGGGAAAATTATGGACCATGCGGCAATATGCCGGATTCAGTACTGCACAACAAAGTAACCAACGGTATCATTATTTATTATCCCTTGGGGTTAATGGATTGAGTGTAGCCTTCGACCTTCCCACCCAAATCGGATACGACAGTGACCATGCCCTCGCTGAGGGGGAAGTAGGCAAGGTGGGAGTTGCCATAGATTCGCTAGAAGATATGGAAGCTTTATTCAAAGGAATAAAACTGGAAGAGATTACCACTTCAATGACAATCAATTCAACTGGTTTAATCTTGCTGGCATTCTATATTGCATTGGCAAAAAAACAAGGAGCAGACCTTACTAAAATTTCAGGTACCATTCAAAATGATATTTTAAAAGAGTATGCAGCAAGAGGGACTTATATTTTTCCTCCAACCCCCTCCATGCGTATCACCACCGATATATTTGAATGGTGTGAAAAGGAAATCCCAAAATGGAATACCATTTCAATTTCGGGTTACCATATCAGGGAAGCAGGAAGCACGGCAGTTCAGGAAATTGCATTCACATTAAGTAACGGGAAGGCATAT
>JBIKOV010000285.1:0-4009 GCA_044357815.1 Ferruginibacter sp.
TTAGCTCCGCAAGGTTGGCACATATCTACTGGTGCAGAATGGACCACTTTAAAAACTTTTTTGGGTGGAGATGCGGCAGCCAATAACAAGATGATGACCACTGGCTCACCTTGGAATCCCATTAATTCAAACGCTACCAATGAGAGTGGTTTTTCTGGCCTTCCTGGTGGAGTCCGCAACATGAGTGGCTCGCCTGACTACCGCATTGGAGAATACGGCTATTGGTGGACCGCGGACGATGGCTACCGCGCTATTTCCATCGGGGAAGGCTTTCATGGCTCCAGCTCTATATATACTGGATACGGTTTCTCAGTTCGATGTGTTAATGACCAGGCCGCTCCTTTTCAAGCACCACCGATAATTGCAAATGGACTTTTGTTAAATTTGGATGCAGCAAACCCTAATAGTTATTCAGGTACCGGAACCACTTGGACCGATTTAAGTGGAAATAATAATCACGGTACGCTTAGTGCAAATAACGCTGGAAGTTTACCTGTTTTTCAAAATGGTAGTTTATATTTTAATGGTAGCACTTCATATGTTTCAATTGTTTCATCTGTCATTCCTGATAATAGCTCTTGGACATTATCCACCTGGGTAAAAAGTCCAAGTGCTGGATCAACAGAAATGATTAATACGAGAGACGCCTCTACTCTTAAGGGTTTTTTGTTAACCTCAAGGGGTAATGGAATTCGAGTTCAAATAAATAATCCGGGGGTTCAGCAATTTGAACCCAATTCAAGTTCCACCATCATAGACAATACATGGCATTTGATCACAATAACTGTCGATGTATCTATTAACCAAATGAAGTGGTACGTCAATAATAATCTAGCCAATACAATTAATTTTTCAGCTGGATCATTAACAGGTCAAGGAAATTTTGTAATCGGTTGGGACTATGCATGGGGGGGAGGAGCAGAATACTTTAGAGGAAATATTGCTACCGTATCAGTATATAATTCTGTGTTAAGTAGTAGTGAGGTCGCCACTAATTTTAATGCGGTTAAATCTCGTTTCGGTTTATAAAATATTTTCTATGAAAAAAATAATCTTTCTATTTTTCTTATTTGCTACATTTATTTCCAATGCACAAGAATCTTTTTTTAGAGGGAATAATAATTATCAAGCTCCTATAATAGTTTTACCTACTTTATCTGCTACTACTTTTGCTAGTTCAATCACCACCTCTGCTGCAGTTAGTGGTGGAGATATTACCAATGATGGCGGAGCGTCTATTACAGGAAAAGGAGTGGTTTGGAGTACTAGTCAAAATCCTACTGTTGCCCTATCTACTAAAACCGTTGATGGCAATGGTTTAGGAAGCTACATAAGTAATTTAACTGGTTTAAGTTCCGGAACTACTTATTATGTTAGAGCTTATGCAACCAATAGTGTAGGTACAAGTTATGGTACACAAATAAGTTTTACAACTGATATTATTATCACCACGGTAACCATTGGCACACAAATTTGGACTGATAAAAATTTAGCAGTTACAAAATACAGAAATGGAGATCCAATTACTTATGCGGCCAATGCAGCTGAGTGGAATGCAGCTAATGCTGCAGGGTTGGGGGCTTATGCATATTTATTATTTGCAAGTGCTAATGGAGGCCAGACCTATGGAAAATTATACAATTGGTATGCAGTGAATGATTCAAGGGGATTAGCTCCACTAGGTTACCATATTCCAACACAACCCGAATGGACAACATTTAGAGGAACACAACCTGGTAATGGAAAAACCTTCAAAACCAATACAAACGATTGGGGAGCCAGCTTTGGAGTGTCTAATAATAATCTAGTAATTACACCTGATGGTAGTTATGGTAATTAT
The DNA here is from genome assembly GCA_044357815.1 of Ferruginibacter sp. Taxonomy (GTDB): domain Bacteria; phylum Bacteroidota; class Bacteroidia; order Chitinophagales; family Chitinophagaceae; genus Ferruginibacter. The sequence goes on from JBIKOV010000285.1 coordinate 1,841, forward strand.
AATGGAACTAATACTACAGGATTTAATTGTTTACCTGCGGGTAGTGTTTTCCCAAATGGAACAAACGGTAATTATGGTACGGCTTCTTTTTGGTCTACTACAGTAGATCCAACTAACCCCGCAAAAGCACAATGGACCTATTTCCATATTGGTTTTTTATATGATGGTGCAGTTTGTTGCGGGACTGCTGAATTGGGAAATGGGATGTCAATAAGACTAATAAAAGATTGATTTAATTTCATATAAAATCACCCGTCAACTATTCCAATAATCCTTTTAGCTTTTATTCATGAAATCAGCTACTACTATAACAGATAAAAAATTAAGTCCCCGAGAAAGGGAAGTTGCTTTTCATATTGTTGAAGGAAATTCTACTAATTCGATTGCACAAATTTTGGCGATTAAACCAAATACGGTGTCTACTATTAAGAAAAGCATTTTTACTAAACTAGCAGTAGATTCAGAAGTGGGGTTGTATAAGATATTGAAGAGGTAAATTTATTGTTCATTCAGCCAATCTGGGCCTTCGGTCAAATCGTATTTCGCTTTTACTAATATATTATTGACCCTCACTTATATCTTGCTGGGTGTCAGCATCATTCAATTAGACATTTTTTGAGGTCATTTTATACTTGTCTTCGAGCTTCTTTAATGAACCCATTAAAACTTCGTTTTCAGTCTAAGACAACAAGACTTCTGCTGGAATATTCAACTCTTGATGAAACAGTTTTGCCAATTCAAGCGTGAGGGGTTTCTTCTTATTCAATAATGCAGATACATATCCTTTACTCCCAAACTTGCCAACAAGGTCTTTATTCTTTAGTCCTATCTCATCCATTCTAACCCGAATGGCGTCAATAGGATCTGGCATTGGAATTGGATATTTTGCATCTTCATATTGTTTGATCAATAAAAGTGCAACCTCCAATTTGTTGCCATCTGGGGTATTAGGTTTTACTTTTTTATTAAACATTTCATCCACCCAATCCAAACAGGCATCATATTGTTTCTTCGACTTAATCAATTTGAGTTCCATAGTTATTTCTTTTTGTACTGAATAGTTTCCACATTAATCTTATCATATTCAGCATGTGTTCCAAACCACTTTATTTGTACCGATTTAAATTCAAAAACGATTCTTACCACCAGCCTGAACTTATTACCCATGATATTAAATACCACTCGATCATCACCAACAAGACTAGCATTCGGATAGTCCGATTTAAGCTCATTGAAATTCTTGTAACCAGTTAAAACCAGTTCATGATACCATTCAAAAAGAGCCGTTGCTGCAACAGGATATTTCTTACAATATTCCAACAAAGTTCTTCTTGTAATGATGTTAAACACAAGACAAATGTACTAATTGTTTTCTATTAGTAAACTTTATTTAAAAAGATTTTCGTTCGATTATTTCTCTGGAATAGTGTTGTACCCTGTGTAGCAACACTTCATTCTGCTACACAATTACTTACCCAATTTAATCTAATCAATTGATTATCAATACTAATAAATGGATTGAAAAGAACAGCTGTTTCCTAGTATTAGACACAAGTTCGATTCGTCTGGGCCTCCCAACATTTTTAGAAAACCAAGGGTAGCAGCATCATTCAATTAGCCAGTTTTAGAGGTTATTTTATACCTGTCTTCCTATACTGGTTTTTTAATATCCTATGATTGCAATTCAAACTGGTATTCCCTTTGCTTGCCTAAATACAGCGTCATCAAAATAGAAAGGATGAAATAGGCAATAACAATTGTATTGGAATGGGAATAGACAGTTTCAAGGCCATACCAATCACCTATTGCAAACAAGATGGTGATGCCATAGCATGCTTTTAAAATTTCCCAAAAAACAGCGGAGGCATTGCCATCCATCAAATCTGTCAGTGCGTACACATAAATGAAAATGAAACCACCATAGAAAAACATATTTGGAATTCCCATAGCAGTAATATGGGATAATAGATAGGCAGTTATTAAAAATAGAATCCCGATCTGGGCCCAAATCCAAACAATGAATAGCGGAGTTCTTTTGAATGCATATTTTTCAAAATTATACACATCCTCGATCTTGAGTACAGGGTATTTTTCATCTACCTCTGCAGGTCTCCAGCCAGTTGGTTTGGTCCACACATGCACTTTATCCACCCAACGCTTTGCACGCCA
>JBIKOV010000082.1:0-14286 GCA_044357815.1 Ferruginibacter sp.
CCCAGTAATCCTACCAATTTTCCGGCATCCAACAATTGCTTTGTTTGTTGAAATACCCATTCATTCATAAAAATACTGCCTGCATTTACTTCCTTTAAGGTTTTGCACATAAACTTATTATCCAGTACATTTTCTCCTTCTGAAATATAATTAATATACAATTCTGCCTCTTTGCGCAGATAATCGCTTTTCATTAAAACCTTTTTGTCGACAGGACGCATAAAATAACCCTGCTTCCATGCATCTTTGATTTCTGGATCGAAAAGGTCAACCTGTAAACTTGCTTTAAAAATATGTTCTGGAGCCCTTGCTGTGCCCGCATTGTAACTCACCGTAACCTCCCAAGGAATAGGTACGATGATTAACAAGGCATCTTCCTCAACAAACGGTAAGCCGAAAATGTTATTGTTTGGATTACCTACTGTGTTAGGATCAAAAAGAGAAAGATCAGTCATTGCTGTTTGTTGAGTAAAAAGGTGAAGTCGGCACTATTATTTTAAAAACTTTGCAAAGATACGCTACGTATCAATAAACAAGATGGTTTTACTATGAAATCATACAAACAAAATTTCCAGCACCAATCTATACAAAATAAACATTTTATTAAAATAAAACCATATCTATTTAAATGAATTATTCGGTTCAAATAGCTATTTAAGTCAATAATTTACACTTAAACTTAAGAAAACCATTATCTATTGGTAGGAATGAATAAATTGAAAAGTTTAAGCCCTTTTTTGACCTACCTTTGTAAAACAATAAATTGTTGATCAATGAAAAAAAGTCATATTGTTGTCTTGATTGGAATAGCCATTGCTATTGGAGCTTTAATCATGTTATCGGTTGATTTCTCAACTTATGATACGATTCTTTCTGCCAAGCAAAAACAAGGTAAATTTGTACATTTAATAGCTAAGCTCGACAAGGCAGTTCCTTTGGAATACGACCCAGCAAAAAACCCCAATTACCTTGCATTTAATATCATTGACAGTTTGGGTGGCAAGGCTAAGGTCGTTTATCTTAATACAAAACCACCTGAATTGGAACAAAGTGAAAGAATCGTGCTAAAAGGCAAAATGCAAGGTGACATTTTTCAATGCAGCGACATATTATTGAAATGCCCTAGTAAATACAAGGATGATAAACAGCAACTGGAGAAAACGATTGTAGCTACCAAATAAACAACTTATCAAATCATCGATTCAGTTAGCTTCAATCTACATTTAATTCAAAATCAGTTGATTCCTATTTTTTCAATAAAAATTGTAGCGGTTCTTTCAAATTATTGAGCCCCGTGAATAAAACCAAATAGAAATTATGCAATTTGAAGGAGAGCACCTATGGATAGGCCAAGTCGGCCATATTTTTGTTTTAATAGCTTTTACAGCTTCTTTACTTAGCACCATTGCCTTTTTTACGGCTGGTAGAACCCTTGACGCCGCCGATAAATTATCCTGGTTACGATTTGCTAGAATCAGCTTCCTTACTCAATCTGTAGCAGTATTCATTGTTTTTTCATCTATATTTTACATTTGTTCACATCATTATCTTGAATATCTTTTTGGGTATAAGCATACTTCCAAAGAGTTGGAATTTAAATATTTATTCGCCTCCATTTGGGAAGACCAAAGCGGTAGTTTTTTATTATGGAGTATTTGGCATTGTGTAATTGGAATGTTTCTGATTTGGAAATCTAAGGACTGGGAAGCACCCGTAATGACAGTGGTGAGTTTGGCACAACTTTTTTTGGCCATGATGATCATGGGGGTATATATTTTTGGGACCAAAATTGGCAACAGTCCCTTCGTTCTTACTCGAGACGAAATCAACGGACCTATTTTTGGTATGCCCAATTATTTGAGTATGATCAAAGACGGTGTGGGTTTAAATGTGTTGTTACGCAATTATTGGATGGTAATTCATCCGCCCGTTTTATTTCTTGGATTTGCATCTACAATTGTTCCTTTTGCCTATGCGTATGCAGGTATTCAATCAAAAAAATATGGCGAATGGATAAAGCCGGTTTTACCTTGGGCATTATTTACCGCTTGTGTATTGGGGGTAGGTATTATGATGGGCGGCAAATGGGCCTATGAATCCCTGTCATTCGGTGGTTACTGGGCCTGGGATCCGGTAGAAAATGCATCCCTAGTACCCTGGTTGATTTTGATTGCAGGCCTTCATACCATGGTTATTTATAAAGCTACTGGCCACTCTTTGAGGGCAAGTTATCTTTTTGCTATACTCAGCTTTGTATTTATTCTCTATTCTACTTTTTTAACAAGAACCGGAATTTTGGGAGATACATCGGTACATGCTTTTGCTGAATCCGGACGACCCATGTTTAACTTGATCCGCATTTTCTTTTTTGTATTTTCAGTTCCTGCTTTACTGTATTTTTTCTTTCATTATAATAAAATGCCTTCTGAAAAAAGGGAAGAAGATACGAGTTCCCGCGAATTCTGGATGTTCATCGCTTCGTTGGTTTTCTTTTTATCAGCGATGTTTATTATTGCTAAAACTTCTACCCCTGTAATCAATGCGATTTTTGGCTCTAAGCTCGCACCTCCGGAAGACATTGAATTTTCTTACAATAAAGTGATTGTATTAGTGGCCATTATAATTGGACTTTTAAGTGCTATCACCCAATATTTGAAATATAAAAATACTGCTACGAGCTTCATCATTAAAAAAATTGCTTTACCTACTTTGCTTGCAATAATAATCACCACCTTACTAGTCATCTTTTACCCTATTACGTATTATAAACAAGGGGCTGGGTTTTTGGGTGCCGTTTACGTGGCCATTTTTGCGACTATTTTTTCAGTAGTTGCAAATGCAAGCTATATCTGGACTGTATTACATGGTAATTTAAAATCAGCCGGGGCTTCAATTGCACATCTTGGTTTTGCTTTGATGATCCTAGGCATATTGATTTCATCGGCAAATAAAAAAATAATCAGTGAAGAGAAATTCAAGGATTTTCAAATTCAAATGGGAATTGATCCGCTAACCAAACAGCAAGATAATGCTGCTGAAAATATTAATCTGATTCGACAAGTGCCCAAAAAAATGGGGCCTTATGACGTTACTTATTTACACGATAGCGTAGGAAAGGAAAAAGGCAGGCGCTTTTATCATTTAGCTTTTGAAAGAAGAGATGAAGTAACCAATGAATTAAAAGAGTCATTTATTTTGAAGCCTGATGTGTATCTGATGAAAGATAATAATATGAGTAGTAACCCAGATACCAAAAATTACTTGACTCATGATGTGTTTACTTATATTTCCTATGCGCTCAATCCAGATGCATCTGAAGATACGGCCAGTTTTAAAATAAATGAAATGGCGGAAGGTGATACACTGTATTATTCTAAGGGATATATGGTATTGAACCAAGTGATTAAGAACCCTACTACCAATAAGTTCAACATTCCTGTCAATGGACCTGCTGTTTCAGCAGAAATAACGATTACTTCAAAGGAAAACAATACTTATCATGCAGCTCCAATGATTGTAATTGACAGTTTTGGTATTAATCAAATTGACGACACCGTGTATGCGCAAAATCTTTTTGTAAAATTTGCAGGAGTAAGTTCTGACCAAACAAGAATGAAAATTGGTGTCAAGGAATCTAGTACAATGATTGATTTTGTTACATTGAAGGCATATATATTCCCCTATATCAACCTTGTTTGGGTAGGCTTGATTATAATGGCCATTGGCCTTGTAATGAGTATGATTCAAAGAGCTGGCCTCTCCAAATCGACTGGGGCAATAGTGATGCTATTTGCTGCTATTGCATTATTTTATATGTTTTTACTGGCAAATTAGTCCGCTTTTATAATCGTTTTTGGCAATATGGGCCGTTTCGATATCAATATAAATGGCTCATAGCCAATGCTTATATCGTTTAATCAAATTACAATTATTAAATAATTAACGCCCATCTTGACCTCGGATTTTGTAATTTCGCAATTCAATGTGCCGTTTCATTTCATATAAATTATGTACTTTTCTAACGCTGTTTGCTCTTTTAATAGCTGGGCAGGGCTATTTGTATGCTCAACAACAAAGTAGTAAAGATACCATTGTAAGTTATGCGATGATCTACAATGGTGATACAATTGAAGCCAAAACACTAGCTGATATCCCCTTCTACGCTAGGTACAATGAAGCACAAATGAATAATCGGGCAAAATGGACTAGGCTGCGCAATGCCGTTTATGTAACTTTCCCTTATGCCAAAAGAGCCAGTATTGTTATCAATGATATCAATACCCGACTGGGTACAATCGATAGAGAAGCGGATAGGAAAATTTATATCAAATCTAGAGAAAAAGAATTGAGAAATGAATTCACTTCCCCCCTTACCAATTTATCCATCTACCAAGGCAAGGTGTTAATGAAATTGATCAATCGTGAAACAGGCAATAATTGTTATCGTATTATTAAAGAATACAAAGGTGGATTTACTGCGCGGGTTTATCAAACAGTAGCTTTTTTCTTTACTACCAGTTTAAAACAACCCTACGATAAAAATGGCGAGGATACTGAAATAGAAAAAATTGTTCAAGAAGTAGAAAGAATGTATGGACTCAGAGGTTAACTGATAATTGATAACTGAAAACTGATAACCCTTCCAAATTAAAAATACCTCCCAATGAAATTAGATCTTCTTGTTTTTGCTGTTCATCCAGATGATGCTGAACTTTCCTGCGGTGGGATATTGCTGACTGAAAAAAACAATGGTAAAACTACCGGTGTAGTGGATCTTACTCAGGGAGAATTGGGCACAAGAGGTACAATTGAAACAAGAAAGTTGGAGGCCGAAGCTGCTGCCAAAATTTTGCGATTGGATGTAAGGGAGAATTTGCAAATGGCGGATGGTTTTTTTACCAATGATGAAGCGCACCAGCGTAAAATTATCGCCACCATCAGAAAATATCGCCCCGAAATCATATTTTGTAATGCTACCTCCGATCGGCATCCAGATCATGGTCGAAGCGCTCAGCTAGTGGAAGATGCCAGTTTTTTATCCGGGTTAGTGAAAATTGAAACAAGCGTTGATGGTAAATTACAGGATCCTTGGCGACCAAAATATGTCTTTAATTTTATTCAGGACAGGTACCTTGCTCCCAACTTTGTAATTGACATTTCGGATGTTATGGAGCAAAAATTGGAAGCCATCAAGGCCTATGGAACTCAGTTTAATAGTCCTAACTTAAACGAACCACAGACCTATATTTCTACACCTGATTTTTTGGATAGTATCATTTATAGATCAAAAATGATGGGTAAAATGATTGGGGTAAAATATGCAGAAGGCTTTATTAGCTCAAAAATGATTGGTTTTAGCAATTTTGATGCATTTATTAAAGAAAATACATAATTATATACCCAGTGATACCCAATAACTTCTTATATTGGTGTAACTTGCTATTAATTAAAATTCAATTAAATGGCTACTCCAAAATTTATTCAATCTGGTACAGAATTCCACCAAGAATTGAAAAAAAGAGTAAATCAGTATTTTATTGATAAAAAAAAGTCTTCTACTGGAAATTATAGCCTTTTTGTAAAGGCAATATTTTTCTTTACTGCCTACATTGCTTTATACATTCATTTGGTATATTTTACCCCTCCCACTTTATTTGCGATTATTGAATGTGTGTTATTGGGTTGTTTTACTGCTGCAATTGGATTTAATGTAATGCATGACGGTGGCCACGGAAGTTTTAGCAAAAGCAGACTCATCAATAGGATGGCGGCTGTATCGGTTAATTGTCTGGGCGCTAGTAGCATTATGTGGAACATGAAACATAATATTATTCACCATACCTACACTAATATTGATGGTGTAGATGATGATATTGAGATAAAGCCTTACTTGAGAATGTGTACTACCCAAAAGCGTTATTGGATGCATCGCTTTCAGCATTATTATGTTTGGTTTCTTTATACTTTATTACACCTTATTTGGATTTTCCTTACTGATTATCAAAAATATTTTAAAAAGAGAATTGGTTCTGTAGCGATCAAAGAATTTAGCTTTAAAGAACATCTTGGGTTTTGGACAGCCAAAGTAGGCTACGCAGTAGTTTTTATGGTAATCCCTATTTTTATTGTAGGTTTTGTAGAATGGATGGTAGGGTTTTTAATTACTAGTATGGTTACTGGATTTGTAATCAGTATCGTTTTTCAATTGGCTCATACGGTGGAGGAAACAGCTTTTCCGCTACCAGCCATCGATTCTAACAAAATTGAAAATGAATGGGCGATCCACCAGATTCAAACTACTGCCAATTTCGCTACTAAAAACAAGCTGATTTCATGGTTGGTGGGTGGATTGAATTTCCAAATAGAGCATCATTTGTTTCCTAAAGTGTCGCATGTTCATTATCCCGCCATCAGCAAAATAATAAAACAGACCTGTATTGATTTTAATATCAATTATGTTGAATATCCTAAAATGCGGCAAGCAATTGCATCCCATGCCTCCTATTTGCGAAGAATGGGAAGGTCGGATTAAATTGAATTCAAATTGAAAAGCCTTTTCATCCTACAGGGTGAAAAGGCTTTTTTTTGATCCTTAACCAAACAAATGCAAATACTGGTTGCTATTAAAGTAAGCAGCCATTTAAAATATCTTGATTAAATTTGCCATAGAAAACTAACACGATGTCTGAAGAAAAGAGCCTGAATTTTATCGAGGAAATTATTGAAGCCGACTTGGCGAGTGGGAATTATGGGACTATCCATACACGATTTCCTCCCGAACCTAATGGTTACTTACACATTGGACATGCCAAAAGCATTTGCTTAAATTTTGGGTTGGCAATTAAATATAGCGGAAAAATCAATCTTCGATTTGACGATACCAATCCTGCCAAAGAGGAAACGGAATATGTAGACAGTATTAAGGAAGATGTAGAATGGCTAGGTTTTAATTGGACCAATGAATTATATGCCAGTGATTATTTTGAACAAATTTATGATTTTGCTGTAACCCTTATCAATAAAGGATTAGCGTATGTAGATGATTCTACCCCCGATGAAATAGCTGCATTGAAGGGCTCTCCTACTCAGCCGGGCAATAACAGCCCCTTCAGAAATAGAAGCATCGATGAAAACCTTACCCTATTTACTGCAATGAAAGCGGGTGCCTATCAGGATGGCGAAAAGGTTTTACGTGCAAAGATTGACATGGCTGCCAACAACATGCACATGCGTGACCCAATCATCTATCGGATCAAGCATGCACATCACCATCGTACCGGCGACAAATGGTGCATCTATCCTATGTATGACTTTGCACATGGCCAAAGCGATAGTATTGAACAGATTACCCACAGTATTTGCACCTTAGAGTTTATCCCTCACCGTGAGTTATATGAATGGCTAATTAATAAACTGGAGATTTTCCCATCCAAGCAATATGAATTTGCTCGGCTCAACATGACCTATACGGTGATGAGCAAACGCAAACTGTTGCAACTGGTAACAGAAGGCTATGTACAAAGCTGGGATGACCCTAGGATGCCTACCATCTCTGGTATGCGTCGAAGGGGATTTACTGCCGAAAGTATCCGTAATTTTTGTGAGCGTATTGGTATTGCAAAAAGAGAAAATCTAATTGATGTTAGTTTACTTGAATTCTGTGTACGCGAAGACCTAAATCAAATTGCCCCTCGCGTAATGGCAGTAATCGATCCCGTCAAGTTAATCATTACCAATTATCCCGATGGTCAGTCTGAAGAATTGATAAGTGAGAATGGCCCCGATGAATCGTACGGTACCCGATCGGTGCCTTTTAGTAGGGAGCTTTGGATAGAAAGAGAAGACTTTATGGAAGAACCTGCAAAAAAATGGTTTAGACTAACCCCTGGTGCATTGGTAAGATTGAAAAGTGCTTATATCATTCAATGCGACAGTTTTGAAAAGGACGCTGAAGGTAATATTACTTCAATACAGGCTAGCTATATTCCTGAAAGTAAAAGTGGTGCAGATACCAGCGAAATCAAAGTAAAGGGAACCATTCATTGGGTAAGCGTAGCCCATGCATTGAAATCAGAAATTCGTTTATACGACCGATTGTTTAAAGTGGAAAATCCCTCACAAGAGGAAGGTGATTTTAAAGAATATATCAACCCTGATTCACTTCAAATCATCCACCAGGCTTATGTAGAACCTTCCTTGCTTACTGCAAATATTGGTAACCATTACCAGTTTATACGAAAAGGATATTTTTGCCTAGATAAAGAAACCACCCCTGAAAAACTTGTTTTTAATCGAACCGTTTCATTAAAAGATGCTTGGGCAAAAGAAGTGAAAAAATAGACCTTTTTTTAGAGAACAATTAAAGGCAATTGAAAACTAAATGAAGGGTATTTTGTAAATAAAATTGCGTGGTTATTTTCTAGGTCAACAATCAGTCTTTCTTGATTGTGTCAGTTTCCTTTAAAGCAAGATTCGGGAATGCAGAAGCAATGAGCATTACTATTGTGGAATAGAGCATTAAATAGATTCCCCATTTTTTATCAGGACAATAAGCATTATAGCAGGATACAAACAAAATATAGGTCTTGATTGCATACCCTACCCCAAGTGCACAAACAAAAAGATTCGTTCGTTTTGCCCATATTTTGGGTAAAACGATCAGTAGGATGGAAAAAACACCTGTAAATACAAGCATCTTTCCAGGTTTTCCGTAATTATTTTGAAAAGAATAAAAACCAGTAAAGGTCCTATCTGCCTCATTTACTATATGTGCATCGGCATAATAAGTCCAAGGCAACCAGCAAGAAATGATTAGGGTGATACAAGCTAGTAAACCCACCCAGTGCAAAATTTTTAGTACCATAGTAAAAAAATTCCCTCTCCAAAGGGAGAGGGATGAAAAAAGAGGTTCCGACCAGATTCGAACTGGTGTAGAAGCTTTTGCAGAGCTTTGCCTAGCCACTCGGCCACAGAACCTTAAAAGGATTACAATATATAATTGCTTTTTTAAAACAAGATCTTATTCCAACTTAACAAAAAATAGCTAATAAGTTAATAGCCAACTTCCCTGCTAAGAAATAGGAATTTTATTTGCTCGGCAAAAATAGGCGTTTTTAATTAGAAATTGTAGATAGTTAGTCCGAAATTCGGGATTCGAAATAAAAAAAAATGAACCCGATAGCTGAATCAGAACTTATTATAAATGATAGAGGTGCAGTATACCATATCAATTGCAGGCCTGAAGAAATAGCAGACACTATCATTACAGTAGGTGACCCAGACCGAGTAAGGGAGGTTAGTAAGTATTTTGATACAATAGAATATCAGCAGCAGCACCGCGAATTTGTGGTGCATACTGGATTCATAGGTCACAAAAGACTCACCTGTGTAAGTACAGGAATTGGGCCAGATAATATTGATATAGTATTAAACGAATTGGATGCATTAGCAAATATTAATTTTGAAACAAGGCTTTTAAAAGAAAATTTCACCGCTTTAAAAATAATCCGATTAGGCACTTCCGGATCATTGCAAAAGGAAATAGCAGTGGATAGTTTTGTAGCTTCTACCTTTGGATTAGGGCTAGATAATCTGCTTCATTATTACCAAATCGATAACAATGAAGCTGAAATGCAGTTGTTGCATGCTTTTAATGCACATACCCAACTGGAAACAGGCAATATTCGACCTTATATACAAATGGCTGGTATTCATTTGCTCAAAAATTTTACCCAAAATTACCATCAGGGAATTACGGTAACCAGTCCAGGATTTTATGGCCCACAGGGAAGGGTATTGCGGCTTAGGCTTGCTTATCCACTTTTAATTGACCAGCTTACCAGTTTTAGATTTGGTAACTATCAGATTGCTAATTTTGAAATGGAAACCTCTGCCATTTATGGCCTTGGGAAATTGTTGGGTCACCATTGCCTTAGTTTGAATGCGATCGTTGCCAATAGGATTACCAAAGAATTTTCAAAAGATAGTAATCGTACAGTAGACAATTTAATCAAACAATCCTTGCAAGTAATTGCAGATTCAAAAATATGAAAATGAAAATGGAATTTTATAAATACCAGGGTACAGGAAATGATTTTGTGATTGTTGATAATAGAAAAAACGAATACTCTTTTTTAACTCCCAAACAGGTAAAGCATATTTGCGACCGAAATTTTGGCGTGGGGGCAGATGGATTAATGCTATTGAGTAATAAGGATGGATTCGACTTTGAAATGATTTACTATAATTCCGATGGTAATTTAAGTAGCATGTGTGGAAATGGTGGTAGATGTTTAGTGAAATTTGCTTATCACAGGGGAATTGTCAGAAGCTCTTACCATTTTATGGCCGTTGATGGTGAACATACCGCTGAAATTGATGGTGACGGGACGGTTAGCTTACAAATGCAAAATGTAGATGCGGTAGTCTACCATAATACCTATGCCATTGTCAATACAGGGTCACCGCATTTTGTTAAATTTGCAACGGAGGTGAAAGATATTGATGTAGTTACAACGGGCCAAGAAATCAGATACAGTAAAGAGTTTGTTCAACAAGGCATTAATGTTAATTTTGTAGAATCAACCGAAGAGGATTCAATATTTGTTAGAACCTACGAACGAGGTGTAGAAAATGAAACGCTTAGCTGTGGCACAGGTGTTACTGCTGCTGCTTTATTATCTGCACACAATGAGAACGGTTTTAATACCGTGAGGGTAAAAACTTTGGGAGGTAATTTAAGTGTAGAATTTAATAAAATTGACGACCAGCATTTTGACGACATTTGGCTTTGTGGACCTGCAGAACTTGTATTTACTGGTACGATTGAATTGGCTTCATAACATTCATTTAAACCAACTATACAATTGCTGATCAATATAACAAGTAATTAAAAAGGATAAGTAGTAATAATTCCTTTGTATTTAGGAGAAGTAGGGAAATATATCATCATCAGCTCAATACAAAAATTAATGATTCAATACTTCAAGAATATAGAACACCAGACTATCGCCATCGATAAGCCTGAAGATGGGGCATGGATTAATGTACTCCCCCCCTTGCGACAAGAGGAGTTTACGGAACTAAGTGAATCTCTAGAAATACCCATTGACTTTTTAAAAGATTCATTGGATATTGATGAGCGCAGTAGATATGAAATTGATGACAATGTAAAATTAATTGTTATCAAAACCCCTACTGAAAACAATTCATTCAATGATAGTGATGCATTTTATATTACCATCCCTATTTGTATCATTTTAACGCACAACCAGATTGTTACAGTCAATTCATTCGAGAATGAAGCTATCAAAAAATTTCTAACCACTTTTCAAAATCGAAATCCAGATAAGAAAAACATGATGGTGTTGAAAATTTTTGAAAAAGTCATCAACAACTTCCAAGATCATTTGAAAGAAATCAATATGCGTCGCAATACGCTTGAACATAAATTATATGTAGCCAATAGAAATGAGGAATTGCTTCAATTGATGCGTATCCAAAAAAGCTTGGTATATTTTTTAACTGCCTTGCGAAGTAATGAGTTGTTGATGATGAAAATGGTGAGAACCAACTTTTTGCAACTCAATGAAGATGAAAAGGACTTTCTGGATGATTTGATTGTGGAAACCAGTCAGGCCCTAGAAATGGCCAATACCTACACCAATATACTCAGCAGTACACTGGATGCATTTGCTAGTATTATCAGCAATAATCAGAATGAAGTACTAAAACGCCTGACTACCCTTACCATCGTATTAACTGTGCCTACTTTGATTGCCAGTATTTATGGAATGAACGTACCTATCCCCTACAAGGATACCCCTTATGCTTTTTGGATACCGGTTATTATCTCATTGATGATATTAATTGTTGTAGGTTGGAACTATATTAAAAGAGTAAAAAAATAAACGATATGAGTCTAATTTTGTCTGTGCGCGTATATGGAATTTTAATGAATGAGGCAAAGCAGGTATTGGTTAGCGATGAATATATCAGAGGAGAATATTTTACAAAATTTCCAGGTGGCGGACTCGATATTGGGGAAGGAACAAGGGATTGTTTGAAACGCGAGTTTATGGAAGAAATGAATCTAAAAGTATCCATCGGTGACCATATCTATACCACTGATTTTTTTCAAATTAGTGCATTCAATTCAGCACATCAAATACTGTCTATCTATTATGCAGCAACGGCTTTGGAGCCTATCAAAGTGCCATTAAGAACCAATGAATTTGATTTTGATGAGCAGCAGCTACAAGTGTATGCACAAACTAAGCAAATAGAAACTTTCCGTTTTGTTGATTGGGAGAATTTTTCTGGTGAAAAAGTAACATTGCCTATTGATAAAATTGTTGCTGATTTGGTAAAAGGTAACAAATAAAAAGTAGTAGCCTTCTAAGACTACTACTTTTTCTAAATGAATCAATCAAGTAATTTTATATTCTCCAATCAATTGCTTTTCCATTCATTATTTTTGAAATTCATATCTGGAAATATTTTGTCTGGGTCAATGGTTACTTTTGAAAGTTTTTCTATACAGGGTAACTTTATTTTTTTGAGCTGCGTATTATTCCATATTTCAACTGGAAGTTTCATGGTGCCTTTTACACCGCTAATGGTTTCGTAAGATAAGTTTACAGGCATAGCCATTTGGTCAAGATTGGCAATGGTTACAATCGCTCCATTTGCAGGGTCACTATTTACATATGAAACAGAAACGACTGACTGATCAAGCTTATAGTTTTCTACAAACCATCCTTTCCAAAACCAACTTAAATTTTCACCAGATACGTTGTCCATTGTTTTGAAAAAATCCCATGGAGTTGGATGCTTATAAGCCCATCGTTGAATATAGGTTTTGAAAGCATAATCAAATCGTACGGGGCCTAATATTTCATTTCGTAACAATTGTAACCCATAACCAGGTTTTGAATACAATGCTGTGCCAATGTTATTTTCATGAATAGCATCTGGGGCACTCAAGATAGTTTCGCTATTATCACCAAACATATACCCCGCTCTATATTCCATTGAAGTTGGGGGCGATTTGTATTCCCCATTGTTAAAATCTTCATCTGCCAAGGAATTGATAAAAGTATTGAATCCTTCATCCATCCAGCCATATTTGCGTTCATTACTTCCCACAATCATCGGAAACCAGGTGTGGCCAAATTCGTGATCGGTGACACCAAAAAGTCCGTTTGTTTTTGCCTTATAACCACAAAATACAATACCCGGATATTCCATACCGGATACATTACTTGCCACATTAGTTGCTACCGGATACGGATATGTGAACCACCTCTTGCTATAATTTTCAATGCTTCCCTTTATGTACTCAGTTGATCGACTCCATGCTTTTTCTCCCTTGCTTTCAGACGGATATACACTCATGGCAAGTGAAGTTTTACCATCAGGCAAATTGATTTTGGCAGCATCCCAAATAAAAGATTTAGAAGAAGCCCAAGATACATCTCTCGCATTGTTGATTTTGAAATGCCAGGTAAGGGAAGACTTTGATGGCCTAGATAAAGGATCTAACACGTCATTTTCTGAACGAATCATCACCGTTCGATCACTTTTTTTCGCAGCTTCCATCCGTTTTTGCTGATTGGGTGTCAATACTTCCGATGGATTCAGTAATTCTCCACTAGCTACCACAATGTGGGATGAAGGGACGGTGATAGTATAATCAAAATTTCCATATTCGAGGTAAAACTCACTAGGGCCCAAATAGGGAAGTGTATTCCAACCTTCTACATCATCAAAAACACACATCCTTGGATACCACTGAGCTACAGTGAATATATCGCCGTCTTTAGTTGATAATATTCCACTACGATCGGCTCCGTATTGAGCTAGGGTAAATGAATATACTACTTTAATTGTAACCACATCCCCTGATGCAGCCATCGGCTTCGGTAATTTTATTTGCATTCTAGTATCCGTAATGACATAATCTGCTACCATCATTTCATTCACCTTGACGGTGCTGATGGTATATCCGCCTTTGAAATCACTCTTGGAGTCTCCATAACGGCTGCGTCCATCCACCGGCATTCTTGCTTGGCCACGACTGTTTAGATTAAAAAAGTTTTGATCTAATTGTAACCACAAAAAGGGTAAGCTATGGGGACTATTATTCTTATAAGTGATGATAACGGTGCCGGAAATTAAGTGGCTACTATCATTTAGCGTGGCCGCTATTTGATAATCTGCCCTATTTTGCCAATACCCTTTATTAGGTTCTCCAGAAGCAGCCCTGGTAATACTTTCTCCAGAACT
>JBIKOV010000083.1:0-14280 GCA_044357815.1 Ferruginibacter sp.
TTATTTAAACCTAGGAAAAAATATGGAGGCAAAGAATTTATTTAACCTGGCGCTAATGAACCGGCCGGGTGATGCATCAGCAACAGAAGGATTGGGTAAATGTAAATAACCCGTCAAGAACAGCTTAAAGCGGATTTACAGAAAAAAAACACTGTGAATCCGCTTTTTTATGCCCCTCGTGATTTTTACGCTTAATTAACTTTCAGCCTTTGTTCAATAATCGCCACTGTCAAAGGGCTTTTTTACCAGTTTTTGGGTGCAAAGCGATTTTCTTTTATCTTTGCCTATGGCAACAATAAACAACTCCCCAGCTAAAAGCAAATCCAACAGATTTTTCGGTGAAGGTCTAACTTTCGATGACGTATTGCTGATGCCAGCATACTCCCAAGTACTACCCCGCGAAGTAGATATCAGTACCAAACTTACCAAAACCATTACCCTGCATGTACCCATGCTAAGTGCTGCAATGGACACCGTTACGGAGGCGCAGCTCGCTATTGCATTGGCAAGGGAAGGGGGACTGGGAATACTACACAAAAACATGAGCATTAGCCAGCAATCGGATCAGGTGAGAAAAGTGAAAAGAAGTGAAAGCGGTTTGATACTAGATCCTGTTACCCTTTCACCAGATGCAACCATCGGAGAAGCCATCAAAATGATGCGGGACATTAAAATTGGTGGCATCCCGATTGTGAATAAAGATAATAAGTTGGTAGGCATTTTAACGAACAGGGATATACGCCTGGAAACCAACTTCAAAGAAAAGGTAAGTACGGTGATGACGAAAGAAAATCTCATTACCGCACCTGAAGGAACCAATTTAAAAAAAGCAGAACTGATATTTAAAAAAAATAAAATCGAAAAGTTACCAGTTGTCAATAAATCAGGTGAACTGATTGGTCTAGTTACTTTCAGCGATATTTTAAAATTAAAATCACACCCCTATGCAGTAAAAGATTCTTTTGGAAGATTGCTCGTTGGTGCCGGTGTAGGAATCACCAAAGACACCCTTGACAGAGTTGCAGCTTTACATCATGCAGGCGTAGATATTATTTGTTTAGATAGTGCCCATGGTCATACCAAAGGAGTAATGGATGCATTAAAACAAATCAAAAAAACATTCAAAGGCATTCAGGTCATAGCGGGAAATGTAGGTACGGCTGCCGGAGCACTTGCACTTGCCAATGCCGGTGCAGATGCAGTAAAAGTGGGTATTGGCCCCGGCTCTATCTGCACAACTAGAATTGTTGCAGGCACAGGTGTTCCTCAAATCACTGCTGTAATGGAAGCAGCTGCTGCATTAAAAAATAAAAATGTTGGTATCATCAGTGATGGCGGTATCAGATATACAGGAGATATGGTGAAAGCCCTTGCTGCAGGAGCCAGTTGCGTAATGATGGGCAATGTTTTTGCAGGAACGGAAGAAAGCCCTGGAGAAACCATCATTTATGAAGGACGTCGATTTAAACAATATAGAGGCATGGGTTCCCTAGGAGCAATGGCACAGGGCAGCAGCGACCGTTATTTCCAAGATGTGGAAGCGGATATAAAGAAATTCGTACCTGAGGGTATCGAAGGAAGAGTTGCCTTTAAAGGGCCTTTAAAAGAAATCGTTCATCAGTATATCGGCGGCTTAAGAGCAGGCATGGGCTACTGCGGAGCCAGCACGATCAAGGCATTACAAAATGCCAGTTTTGTAAAAATCACCAATGCAGGGATGAAAGAAAGTCATGCCCATGATATTGCCATTACCAAAGAAGCGCCGAATTACAGTCGCTAATCTTTTGTTAATCAGCTAATTAAAGAGATGACATCTTTTTAAAAAAAGATGTCATCTCCAAAAAAAGCAAAACGATTCAAAATAAACTATGAACAAAAGGCTATCTCAAACAGCTTCCCTACCCTTTGCAAGTCGTTTCACTTTCATGGTAAAGAAACTGACATGCCGCCTACTATTCATTGTTGCACTGCTACAATTCCATTTTATTACTTTCGCCCAGGATTCATCCCATATTAGAATTTCACTGCTCACCTGTACCCCCGGACAAGACCTCTACGCTACCTTTGGTCATACTGCCATCCGTGTTACCGATAGCAGTAGTGTTACCGACTATGTTTTCAACTACGGAACTTTCAATTTTGATGATGATGGATTTTATACAAAATTCATTCGGGGTAAACTATGGTACTATTTATCTGTAGAAAATTTCAACGATTTCAAAAATGCCTACCAGGCAGAAAACCGTGGTATTACGGAGCAACTACTCAACTTAGATGCTGAAGAAAAAATTGGATTAAGGCAGGCGCTTTATGAAAATGCAAAGGAGCAAAATAAGTTTTATAAATACGATTTCTTTTTTGACAATTGTACTTCCAGAGCAAGGGATATGCTGGTAAAATATAAAAAAAATCATCCCGGATTTCAGCCGGTCATGCCCAAGGAAACAAAATTTCGACAGGCAATACATTTGTATCTTGATAAGAATAAAAAATACTGGAGCAAACTGGGTATCGACCTACTGCTTGGCGCCCCTACCGATGGAATAATGACCACCTTGCACTCACAATTCCTGCCCGACAACTTGATGAAATCGCTGGATAGTAGTAATGAGAATCATCAATTAGTAATCTCAACAACTAACTTATACCCGATAAATGAAGCAACTGAAAACGGATCTCTTTTTACCCCCCTGTTTGTATTTTCCCTACTGTTTTCCGGTATTTTGTTAATCAGTTTTTCTTCCAATCAGTGGGCAAAAATATTTTTACAGGGATTTGATGGGATCTTCTTTTTTATAATAGGTGCCCTAGGTGTACTGCTAATTTTTATGTGGTTTGGAACGGATCACTCCATGACTAAAAATAATTATAATTTATTGTGGACATGGCCAACCAATATCATTGCTGCATTTTTATTGCCTAGTCAAAAAAAATGGGTTCGAAAATATTTTGGTATACAAGCTGCCGCCTTAATCCTTTTACTAATTAGTTGGTTTTTTTTACCACAACAATTGAATGCTTCCCTCATTCCAATTATATTATTAGTGATTTTTAGAAGCGTTCGAAAATGCATGAACACTCAACCATAAAATTTTGAATCCCTTTATTTTAACAATTTCAGAATAATACTATTGACAGAAAATAATTTACTATATCAACATGCTAACATTTTTTATCGTAGCACAGGCAAGGGTAAACGAGTGATGCTTTTGCATGGTTTTGCGGAAGATGGATCAATCTGGGAAAATCAAATAGCCTTTCTAAAAAATCATTTTCGGCTACTCATTCCTGATATCCCCGGCAGTGGAAGATCCGAACTTATACCTGATGGAAATATAGCAACCTACAGCGAGGTAATCAAAGCAATCATAGCAGACGACTTTCAGCGGCAAGGATATGAAGGTTCAGAAGAGGTCACAATTATCGGGCATAGTATGGGAGGCTATATTGCTTTGGCCTTTGCAGAAAAGTACCCGCAGCAGTTGGCTGCTTTTGGTCTTTTTCATTCCACTGCTTTTGCAGACAATGAAGAAAAAAAATTAACAAGAGCCAAAGCCATAATATTTATTAAAGACAAAGGAAGCAACCCATTTTTACAAACCAGTATTCCCGGACTGTTCTCCCAAGCATTTGCTAAAAAGTACCCAGCTGAAATAAATGAGCTAATCAATAAATCGAAGCATTTTAGTCCACAGGCATTAGTGCAATATTATGAGGCAATGATACAACGGCCAGACAGAACGGAGGTGCTGAAAAAATTTCCAAAGCCTATTTTATTTATCATCGGCGAAAAAGACAATGTGATTCCCTTGCAAAGCAGCCTTCAGCAATGTTATCTTCCTGCACAAGCGCATATCCATATTCTAGAAAAATCAGCCCATATGGCAATGCTGGAAGAGACAGAAAAAGCGAATGAAATACTATATCATTTTTTGAAATTAATTTAAAGCTCTTGTAAATCAATGCTCACTATATCGAGAGGTGAAAACACATAGTTAACAACGATATTACTGAATTAAGCAATGTTAATTTTCTATCAATCCCAGCCAAATTATCAGAAAAAACCCTCCATTTATTTCACTTCAGTACCTTTACTATGTATATAACCTATTAAATTTTAAATACCTAACCACTTTATTTTTAAATATCCTATACATAGATGCCTCCAAACATTATAAATTACTTACAGTATAAATCATGAAAATGTGCAATAATTTTAATATTAACAGTAAGATACAATGGCGTTACAAACCCATGAGTGATATTTTCCTCGTTTATAGTGACAATTATTTTACCGACCCTATCATGAAGAATAAAAATAGGGCCTTGGTCTTCAAAATGAATTACTGGCTCAATCTATAAATGAAAATTTAAAGACACCTGGTTTTATCATCCACTAATTGAAATCCAATTTAGGTAGGGCATAAAAAATATTGGGCTAATTTATTATTATAAGCTTAAAATAGCCTAATAATGTAAAGATTAGCAAAATGAGTTTGCAATTATTTTAATTTTTAACATATTTCAGTTGCTGAGAGAGTTAGTTTTTAGCTAATTTTAGGAAGAGTATTTGCTCATTTATTTGATTATGAAGAAGTTTTTACCATCCCTTATTTTTTCATTGTTACTCTTTCCTGCTTTTTCAGCGCATATTAAAGGGGGTTTTTTTACTTACCAATACCTTGGGGCTGGCTTATCTAACCCAGCTTACCTGCGTTACAAGATTTCACTAACCGTTTATATGAGTTGCAATCCCTCAGCTGGACAACTTACCAATCCCATTAATTTTACCATCTTTGAGACTGGATCCAAAGCTGTAGTTGCAAATCCATCAGTAAGCATCACTAAATTCTATAATCTCAGCAAAGAAACAGATGAACCCTGTATTTCATTAGACCAGCGAGGATGCTATTATACTGTTGTGGTATATGAACTGAATAATTATGAGCTGGCTCCATCTACTCTTGGATATACCATTAGTTACCAACGATGCTGTAGAATTGCCAACATGCAAAATATACAGAACTCGGCAAATACTGGAAATACCTACTCCATTTCTATACCTAGTACCAATTCATTAGTACCCAATGCCAACAAAAATAGTAGCCCTGATTTTCCTGTAAATGATACGGCCGTTGTTTGTGGTGGAACCTATTTCACCTATCCTTTTTCTGCTACCGATAAAGATGGAGATGCGTTAACTTATTCCCTATGCTCAGCATTTATAGGAGGTTCATCCAACCAGTCGGCACCTAATCCTGCTCCAGCCCCTCCCTATTCAGAAGTAAGCTATATTTCTCCCTATTCTGGATCTGGACCGATGGGGCCAAGCGTTACCATCAATGCTATAACAGGTTTGATTAGTGGATTAGCCCCCATGCCAAATACATCGGGTGGTGAATTTGTAATTACGGTTTGTGTTACTGAAACCAGGGCTGGACAATATGTAGGAGAAACCCGCAAGGAGCTACACATTCAAGTAAAAGATTGCTTGCCGATAGCTGCCAAATTAAACCCCAAAGCCACTACTTGTGATGGCTTTTCTGTTAATTTTTCCAATACTGCCTATAATCCTTTCAACATACTCTACACCTGGGATTTTGGCAACCCCTCATCTGGTTCAAATAATAGCAGTGACCTATCAAATCCTGTTCATACATTCTCAGACACCGGTGCATACAAAGTGAAGTTAACGGTTTCCTTAGGAGGGTTTTGTGTCAACTCGGATTCAATTTCAGTAAAAGTATATCCCGGCTTTTTTCCCGATTTTAAGGCCGATGGCCCCTTTTGTAAAGGTCTGCCGTTTAAATTTTCAGATAACACGACAACCAACTTTGGGGTTCCCACAGGATGGCGATGGAATTTTGGCAATCCGATAGCTATCAATGATACCAGCAACCTAAAAAACCCCAGCTATACCTATCTTTCAGCAGGGATTTACCAGACACAACTAATTGTGAGCAATACTTTTGGATGCACTGATACAATCAAGAAAAATATTACAATAGTCAATGGCCCATCCATTGGGCTCAATACCCATGATACACTAATCTGTTCAATTGACACCCTACAATTAAAAACCAGTAGTATCGGAAATTTTGTATGGAGCCCCAATTATAGCATTAGTAGCACTACCTCAGCAAACCCATTGATAAGTCCTGATATACCCACAAAATATTTTGTAAGTTTTATTGATTTTGACGGTTGTAAAAACAATGATTCTGTTTTTGTAGATGTAAAGCCATTTGCAACTATTAATGCGGGAAATGATACCACCATTTGCACCCCCGGTGGATTTACAATCAATACAGTAAGTGATGCGCTCAGTTTTAAATGGACCCCTGCCACCTATTTAAGCAGTAGTACCATTAAAAATCCTATCTTCTCTGCTTCGCTTCCATCTATAACATACACCGTAGTTGGAAATATTGGAAAATGTCAGAGCCAAGATCAAATAACCATCCGATCGGCACCCACTCCAAATGGAAATGCAGGAAAGGACACGATAGTGTGTTTTGGGGATCCTGCGCAACTAAGGGCCACAGGAGGTAGTGTCTATACTTGGACACCCGCCCAATATTTAACGGCTACTAATATTGCTAATCCCATAGCTGTAGCCCTTCCATTTACTACTCAATTTAAGGTGGAAATAAGAGACACTTTAGGCTGCAATAAATCATTCTTCGACAGTATCATCGTTTCGGTGGACTCTATTTTTTACGCTAATGCAGGACCAGATACTTCAGTTGTGATAAATGAACCAATAGTATTAAATGGCAGGGGTGGCGTTACGTACTTATGGGGACCTCCCACATGGTTGAGTAATCCCACCATCGCCAATCCAACAGCCACTCCTCAGGAGAATATTACCTATCAATTAACCGCAATAAGTGCTGGAGGATGCAAAGCGATTGATAACATTCTAATAAAAGTATATAAAATTGCACCAGGTTTTTATGTACCAGGGGCATTTACTCCAAACAATGATGGAAACAATGATGTTATAAGACCGATCTTGCTGGGCATGCGGTCACTTAAATTATTCAGCGTATACAACCGATGGGGTCAATTATTATTTACCACATCGGTAAAAGGAAAAGGCTGGGACGGAACCTTTAGAGGAACCCAACAAGACTCCGGTACATTTGTGTGGATGGCAGAAGGAGAAACTTATTTAGGGACGATTATTAAAAAACAGGGAACCGTTGTGTTGCTCAGATAAATATAAAATTGGCTGATTGAATTTCAATATAACTGCTCCCAATTTACAGATAACAATAAAAAAAGATGAATAAAACAGTATTAATAACTGGTGCAACTTCAGGAATTGGAGAAGCCTGTGCAAAAAAATATGCAGGCAATGGTGATCGACTCATTATTACAGGTCGCAGAGCCGACCGACTGAATGCTTTGAAAATTGAATTGGAAAAAGATTTTTCAAGCTCAGTACTCGCATTGGTTTTTGATGTGCAAGACAGAGAAGCGGTAGCAGAAAATCTAGGCACCCTTTCACCAGAATGGCGACAGATTGACCTGCTGATCAACAATGCGGGGCTTGCGGCAGGAAAAGATTCATTCGAAAATGCTGATATCAATGATTGGGAAACCATGGTCAATACCAATGTACTTGGTCTCTTGTATGTTTCCAAACAGATTATACCACTTATGATTGCAAATAAAAAAGGGCATGTAGTAAATATCGGATCCATTGCGGGCAAAGAAGTATATGAGAATGGAAATGTATATTGCGCCAGTAAATTTGCAGTGGATGCCATTAGCAAATCGATGCGAATTGATTTGCTCAAACATTCCATCAAAGTTACCTGCATTCACCCTGGTGCTGTAGAAACAGAATTTTCCTTAGTACGATTCAAAGGAGATGAAAAAAAAGCAGGCGCTACCTATACGGGTATTGTACCACTCAATGGAAATGATATTGCAGACACCATTTTTTACTGTACCCAATTACCCGACCATGTCTGTATCAATGAGCTGGTAATTACCCCCACCCAACAAGCCAATGCCTATTATACTCATAAATAAATCAATTAAATAAAAATGCAAATGAAAAACTCAATTTTACTATCGATTTGTCTGTTAACTTTTTTAATTTCTACTGCACAAAAGGAGTCCGTAGAAAAGGTTTGGTTTAATGCCGAAAAAACTTCAAAAATTCAAATTTTCAAAGCGACCGATGGAAATTTTTATGGCAAAATAATATGGATCAAGGAACCCAATGATAAAACTGGAAAACCGAAATTAGACTTCAATAACAAAGAGGAAAAATTAAGAACGCAACCAATAATGGGCTTAACAATCATTAAAAAATTTAAAAAAGGAAGTAGTGCCAATGAATTCGAAGACGGAACGGTATATGATCCAATCAGTGGCAAAACCTATTGTGGTACACTAAGTGTAAATGGTAAAGAATTAAAATTACGTGGATTTGTCTGTGGCTTTAGTTTCATTGGCAGGTCCTCTGTATGGACTTTGGCAGAGTAATGGAATGCTTGCTTAATTAAGAAGGATAATATCTACACTAAGTAGTATAAAGCATATAAAACCCCTTGTAACACTGTATAGTCTTTGTTACAAGGGGTTTTATCTATACATTATTTCGCAGTCGAATCTTTTAAAGCAGCTTCGCCACCAAATCTTTTATGTGATCCTTTTAATTCTCCGTGCGTATGGATCAAAATAAATGCTAGCAAAGAAATAAATAATAGTATTGCTCCTGCAATTTTGAAAGCTTTTGCATAATTGAATGGCTCAGGTTTGAATTCAGCATTGGCTCGATTAATTAGCAAAAGAATGATGATAAAATTTGCCAAATATAAATATTGCTCTACCCTATAGGTACTTATAATAGCACCGGTAATTAAATAACTGAGCGTTATATATAATAACCAATGGCTAAAGAAAAACTTCCTTACTTCTCCAAAGGATAATGCAGTAGAATTTCTGAATTTTGCAACCCAATAAATACCCGTCAATAAAGTCAATAACAAAGAACCGTATATTACTAAATTATAGACCCCTTGATCGTCTGTAGCTAATAATTTCACATAGGTTGTTTGTATTCTTTCCCATTCAAAATTTTGTTGCCACATAATGAATGGAATTATCAAAACCAACATTATTAGCTGAAATAATTGCTTCTTACCGAATGAACTTTCTTGTTCTTCTGGTTCCCATTCAGTAGTGAGTGTACCATAGGCCAATCCAATTCCACCAAAGAAACCTAACGAGTACTCCATTACATTCCAAAAATTAAAAGGAATTTCCGATACCGCACCAAGACCTTGCAAAAAATTACCAAAAGCAAATCCAAAGCCGGCACCCATCGAAGTAAAAATAGCCACCCTTAAAGCAGCATAGTTTTTATTTCGAATCAAATTCCATGTCAAGGCTGCAGCAATTCCTAAACATACGGACCATACTTCAGTCCGAGGAGGATTCACTTTCCAGCCATATTGATTGACGAGAAAATAGTAAAATATAATTCCTCCAGCCGTCATTTCTACAATTAATGTAGCCCATTTAATAGGATTTTTCTTTGTGTCAGAAAGCGCTAATCCAAAAAAACCACCCCCTAAAAAACCATACAGACCTCCAATTACGAACAACATTTCTAAACCATACAATGCATTTCCAAAATCATCTGCCCGGCCATAACCCACTATTAAGCCATAACTCATAATTCCTCCGAGCCCCCAACCCAAGGCGCCAGCTAAAGTGACATAGAAAGCTTTTGCTAACCAGTCTTTTCGTTTTGACACCAATAAAACACTAAGTGATCCTAAGGCACCGGCCCAAGCAGCGCCATGTTCATGACCAAATTGTCCGCGAATGGCCCATGCTGTACCTAGCGTCATTGCCACTAAGAGTAAACTGAAGAGTAGGTCTTTGTTTTTCATATAGACATCATTTGAAGTGATTAAAAACTTACAGAAAAAATATTTTTTTCTGAAGTACAAATAGTAAGATTGTCTAATGTAGTGTTTTTTTTTACAAACACAAGGCCTCCACCATTTAATATAATGCCATGGCCTGGGCAGTTTCCACCCAACTAGGGTGAAATCAAGAAAGTTAATGGAAATGACTCAACGGGAAATTTAGTAGTATTCGACGCTTTAATTAACCAGTTCAAACTCCTGCAAATCAAGGAAAATATGTGCCTCCTGTTTGGTTTCAATCGTTTGGGCAACATTGAGTCCATTGATTAGTGTTACTTTTTTTATTAACGTTCCTCCGTTTGTAAAAGAAATTTCATCGGCCACACCATTCAAGGTATACCGCACACTGATTGGACTACCGTTAGGTGTTCCGTTTAATTTTGTGGTGATAGCAATCGCATAATTGATAGTTGGTTTAATACAAGCCCCTGTCTCGATAGGGGTGCCGCTTTCATAAACAAATGAAATACTTTGCGTGGTTAGCGTTGGCTGCGAGCTTTCTTTATTACAACCTAAAGCTGAAATAATAAATACAAACAATACTATATAAAAATTAGATTTCATAAGTGACAAATTTTTTAGGCAATTATATTCATAAACATTTAAATAACTAGACGATTTATTTACTTCATTATTTTTGAATGATATTAATTTCTTTCACAACACCTAAGGTGATAACTTTATAAACGCCGGCATTTAAATTAGTGAAAGTAGTTTCCCCATTAGTAATTGTTTGTGATGCCACCGTCTGTCCATTAAATTGTAATGCCACCGAAGCGCCATCCCAAGGATATACCACTTTGATTGCTCCCTTAGCATAACAAACTACATTCTTCCTATAATAGATAATCGGTGGCTGAGTTGACACAGTCCATTCTTTTAATACCGATTGGTCTTCCGACAACACCCTGTATACAACAGGATTTGTAAAATTGGTTGAATTAGCCCCAGCTATTTGTTGGGCTGTTCCAATATAAGCAGTTGCTCCCGTACTTAAAGTAAATACGCTATTCAATGCGATAACCGGCTGCAGTTTATCAAGTGTAACAATAATTTTTGCTCCATCAAATAAAATACCTTTTCGAACTACGTCTTTAAAACTAAAATCCGATATTTCCGCAGTAGTACTTAAAGCAGGATTCGCAAAACTTTGTGCTTGAAACAAGTTGCCAATATGCTGATTGATTACAAAGGTTTTGGTTAAAACAATATCTTTAACCGTACTTTTTACAGAATTGTAAATTTTGAAATGAATGGTTTCCCCATTAACATTTGAAAAAATAGTTAAGTACGCATAATAGTTTTTTTGACTCGCTACATACACTAAATTAGTAACACCCCTACACTCTCCATTAACAAAAGCCGCCACTTTATCATTGGTACTACTAAGTGTTATTCCATCTATATTTAAGAAGCCCACAAAAGTCATCGTGTATTGAAAATTACTTTGATTCACTACCCAATTGGGTGCCTGTGCAAAAGATGTACTAACCAGCAGCAGCAACAGTATTGCAAAAAACACCTTGCTTGTCATTTTAATTATTAACGCTTTTAGAATCATACAAACAACTTATTGATGTGATACTGATTGTTTAACAACTGTAGTAACAACCGTTTGCCCATTCATTTCGGTTTGCAACAAATAAACTCCATTCGAAATAGCAGGAGAAATGTGCACCTTATTCAACCCTTTTTCCACAGATATTTGTTTAGTGAAAACCAACTGCCCAGCAATGGAATAAAGTTTGATCGTTGCTTTTTGACTTTGATTGGCCCTCAACTCGATGGTTAATTCAGTATCAAATGGATTTGGATAAATTCTGATATTATCAGCCCTATCATCCTTTTCTTCAACAAATGCCAGCACAACCGGTTTGGAGATTGTACCCAACACATCATTGCCCTTAAAGCCTACATTGAAAGAGGTTTTTCTCTGGGCGGTGCCATCTCCTACATGAAAATTCAAGGTTTGAGGAGTTTCGCCATAGATGGTAATATAGGTAAGTTCAGCATCGTTTTTACGGGAAGCTATTCCCTTCAACACTCCCTTGTCATCATACACGAATAACTCATTATACCCTTTAGGCAACATTACTACCGCATTCATATTTTGAGCATACTGTTTGAATGCTGTTTTCATTTCCGCTTGGCTCATGGAAGCAGTTTCTATAGGAACTCCATCCACTCCGACAGATTCAATACCCTTTGGTTTTTCTATACCCATTGGGTTAGCCAGATAAATAGGATATCTAAATAACTGCGCTTTTGTAGATTTTAGCATGTATCCTTTTCCAGCTTCCAAATATTGTAAAGTGCCATTCCATCCTACTTTTGAATCGTAAATAGCAAATAGGTTTTGAGATTTTATTACATCCCCATCACTTGCAGCAAAATAGGCCAGCGACTCGGTAGTGAGCTGGTTTCTCGCAATTGGATAAGGTAGCCAATTCCAGTTTACCTCAATTGGGAAATTCCATGTTGCAAGATTTACCGGACTGCCCTTTATAATGAAAGCTTGCTCATTTGACATGAATACTTTATACATTTTAGTAGTAGACAAACCCCCTTTACTACTTATTGCTCCTGACCAGGTCGGTGCTGTTATATTTTTAGAGTATATTTCAAAATCAGTTCCGTTTAAAATAAGATCCTCTGTTTCTAATCGCAAGTTTTTAGTTAACGCATTGAGATTACTGAAATGAGGATCATTTACATTCATCGATACCCAAGACCATCCCTTATTTAAAGGTATATTTTGTTCGACCAGTGTAGTATTTGCAAAAATTACCGGTTTACTGAGAGACCCCATTATTCCATTATCTTCAAAATCAATGGTTAGACTTCCATCCAAGGTAGCTTCAATAATTTTTCCTTGGGAAGCGTCCCAGATTTTAAACGTTATTTTTTCGCCAGTAATAACCTTACTATAAACCGTCAAGAAAGCATAGTACTGTTTATAAGAAGGATTATACGTTAACTTAACAACCCCTCGTACCGTATCATTGTAAAAAGCAGCTATTTGATCATAGCTATCTTCAGAAAATACGCCATCTACTTTTATCCTTCCTATAATATTCATGCTCTTATCAAAAGCAGCAGTATTTACTGTCCAGTTTGGCTCTTTAGCCAACACCCTTAATTTTATTTGCAACTTTTCATCAAAGCCAAAATCTGTTTGCAAATTCAGGTTTTCAATATATTGCCCAGGAGTGTATTCTTTTTCAATAGTTGCTGTAATGATAATTCTGCTATCTGGCCCGATGGTTCCTGAGGTTTTACTTAGACTTAACCATTTAGGAATATTTGAAATGGTAAACGGATGCGTTTTACCTCCCTTGTTTAATAAAGTAATCTCAAAACTTTTAGAAGCACCCACCGCCTTCACAATATCAACAATATCATTATAGCCATCTGCATACCAACTCACTTCATTAGTCCTGTAATAAGCTGTCCATGTAATAGGCGATTGTTGCATATTATTGGCTGCATCAAACATTCTGTGTACGGTAATATCAACCATCTGACCTTCTAATGAAGCGATGTTTGTAACATCCGGCTCAATAATCATATCATTATTACTAATGACCCGTTTTACATTAAAATTAATTAATTCCCTTTCTGGTTTAATGGCAGGGGCATCACCCGAATAATTGACCACACCGGCACTCAAAGCGGCAATATCAGAAATTACTGAGTTATTACTATAGGCATGAAAATATCTAGGCCCGTTTCCTGTTGTGGGATCTGGCTCATTCATTCTTGCATATAACAATAACCCAATGCTCTTTTCCTGGTCAACCTCAAAGTAACGATCCCGACTGATTTGCTCTACATTTCTAAGGGTATTCCATAACTGGAACTCGTCAATTTTTCCTGTAAATTTCCGATCCACCGTTTCATTTCCCGCCAAGTCTTGGGCACCACGTGCCCCTAACCAAATCCGATTTCCTGAAAACCCACCGATAGAATCCATTAGATTAAAAGACACTTCTGCTGCATCTACCAAAGTTTTTAACGTCCCTTGTCGGTTAAATAATAAACTAACATGGTGCCAGCTGTCATCAGCTATTGACTGGGTAGTTAGGGTATACAATTTCCCTTCGCTGTTGAATGTTAAATTTCCAGCAGCATTGATATGAATGGCCCATTTATTATCATTGCCACCGGGTTGATTGATATCTGAACCATCTCCCTTGCCATTTGAAAATATAGTAGCATTTTGGCCGGCAGCTGTTTTAATCCAGAAAGAGATGGTAGCATCCATTTCTTTTGTCAATTGAACATAGGAAACATTGTCCAGTTTCAAAGACTGATTGTTAGCAAA
>JBIKOV010000150.1:0-7974 GCA_044357815.1 Ferruginibacter sp.
ATTGGCTTGGCTGGAGAGTTGGGGGCGGGCATTACACTGGTATCTGAATTGGTGAGCAAGGAAAAAAGAGGCGTAAGTACCTCTTTGGTTGCTGGTATTGGTTTGACCGGAGCGGTAGTAGCTTACTTTATTTCTCAAAATTTCAATTGGCGCATCTGCTATTTTATTGGCGGCGGTTTGGGCTTTTGTCTTTTATTATTGAGAATATCTGTATTCGAGAGTGGGATGTTTACTAAGTTAAAAGAAATGGATGTACAGCGGGGTAATTTTTTCATGTTCTTTACTAACAAAATTCGTTTTAAAAAATATTTATTGGCTATTTTAATTGGCCTACCCACTTGGTATGTGATTGGTATTTTAGTGGCCTTTTCAAATGATTTTGGAAAAGCATTTGGCTTTTCAGAAGAGGTGATGCCCAAAAAATCAACCATGTTTGCCTATGCCGCCATTGCTATTGCCGATATTATGGTTGGTTTAATCAGCCATTGGTTGAGGAGTCGAAAAAAGGTCCTATTTATTTTTTATGGGCTTACCGTCATTTCAATTGGATTATATTTTACCCAACAAAATGGAACTGCGGCTGGTATGTATTTGATCTGTGCTGCAATGGGTTTTAGTGTTGGATTTTGGGCCATTTTTGTAACAATGGCTGCTGAGCAATTCGGCACTAATTTAAGGTCAACGGCAACTACCACCGTACCTAATATGGTAAGAGGCGCTTTGCCTTTGATGTTTCTTTTGTTTAAAACTTTACAGTCTGTAACAGGCAATTATATTACCGCAGGATGGCTAACAGGCTTGGTAGTGATGGCCATCAGTTTTACTGCTGCTTGGTTTACAGAAGAAACTTTTGGAAAGGATCTGAATTATGTTGAAAACTAATTTAGTCAACTGCTAAGTATCAAGGGCAACATCTTTGCTGTTTTTGAATTAAACATTTACAATTAGTACGGGTATTTTTAATTCATGTCGAACTGTGTTTACAGTTTCTCCATAAATAAAATCCTTCAATCCAGTATGGCCATGCGCCCCTGCAACTAGCATGTCGGCATTTAATTCTTTTACGATACGAACGATTTCCTTTGCACGGTTTCTAAAACCTAAATGCCCCTCTACCAAATAGCCTCTCTGTTGTAACTGGCTTACATACCAATCCATTCGTTCCTTATCTTTCCTAGTTTCATAGTCATCGCTATCGGTACCCAATAGTTTGGCTGAAGCACTTTCTACTACATGCACCAACACGTACCGCGTATTTTCTTTTCCCTGGCCAATAGCAAATGACAATAGCTTCTGGTCCTTGTCGCTGAAATCTAGTGCGATGGCGATGATTTTAAATTCTGGAATAGTCAATTGATTGATGACCTCCAAGTCAGGATGCATTTGAATGGAAGCAGATTTTTGAACAGTTTTAAAAAGTGGAAATAGAAGAATATAGAGTAGTAAGGCGAACGAAAGAAGGCCCAGCGACATGAATCCAATTTTAGAAAAAACAGTAGTAGCAGACCATGAGCTGGCTACTTCGTTTGTTAGCATGGATAAATTTAAAAAAACCAAAATGCCTGCAATTGCCCAGGCAGTTATTTTTGTAATAGGAGAGATGACAAAATCCCCCATCGTTTTTTTATCGCTTACAAAATGAATCAGTGGAATAATGGCAAAACCTAATTGTAAACTTAATATCACTTGACTTAATACCAGTAAGGAATTTACTTTTTCCTCCCCATAGATTACAATGACTATGAGTGCAGGTATGATAGCTAGCAATCGGGTAAGTAAACGCCTTACCCATGGGTTGATTCTCAAACTCAAATACCCTTCCATAATTATTTGTCCTGCCAGTGTACCTGTGATGGTGCTGCTTTGTCCTGCTGCAATCAAAGCAATGGCAAAAAGTTTCGGTGCCAGATTGCCTAGAAAACTCGGTAATAGTCGATGCGCTTCCTTTATTTCAGCAACCTGAGAATTACCCGTTTTGAAGAAAACGGTAGCAGCTAAAATCAAGATAGCGGCATTTACCAAAAATGCCAGATTGAGCGCGATGGTGGTATCAATGCGGTTAAATTTTAGTGCCTGCTTGATACCAGCATTGGATCGGTCAATTTTACGGGTCTGTACTAGTGCAGAGTGCAAGTATAAATTATGCGGCATTACAGTAGCTCCAATAATTCCTATTCCAATGTAAAGTGCTTCATCCGATAATGCAGAGGGAATAAAGCCATGGGCGATTTCACCGATCACCGGCCCTGCAAAAATAATTTCCACTAAAAAAGAAATGGCTATTACTGCAACTAAGCTAATGATAAAAGCTTCCATCTTGCGCATGCCCATTTTTTGTAAGTACAATAAAAGAAAGGTGTCCAATATGGTAATGGATACGCCCCAGATCAAAGGCAAACCAGTCAATAATTGTATACCAATCGACATGCCTAACACCTCTGCTAGGTCACAAGCTGCTATGGCTACTTCTGCAAGTAAGTACAATGCAAGGTTGACAAATCTAGGGTATGCTTCTCGGTTTGCCTGTGCAAGATCACGCCCACGAACAATACCTAGCCTTGCAGAAAGTCCTTGAAGCAATAGCGCCATCAAGTTACTCATTAGGAGTACCCAAATTAAACTATAGCCAAACTTGCTTCCTCCGGCAAGATCTGTAGCCCAGTTGCCTGGATCCATATAGCCCACACTAATCAAGTAGGCAGGGCCAAGAAAAGAAAGCATTTTCCGCCATCCTCTTTTTTTTCCTGTTGTATCGATGCTCTGGTGAACTTCACTGAGTGAAGTTGTCGGATGAGATTGATTATTCATGATATACAAAAATGTTTTTTGCCACAGGATTACTAATGACACAGGCTGCATACTTACCAACTTTGATTTCTATCGATTCGTCAAAACTGAACCGCTGGTTTATTTTCAATTCAGTTCCTATATTGATGTGATAATGATTGAGCAATTCCAGCATTGCTGGCGACTGGTTAGCTACTGAGCTTACGATAACCTTTTTCTTTTCTGTCACATCAGCGATACTGAGTTGGCGAATGACTGGCATTTTGCCATCCCCATCTGGAATTGGGTCACCATGGGGGTCTGTTTGGGGGTGGTTGAGAAAGCTATCGAGCTTTTGAATTAGCTCTTGGTTACTGACGTGTTCAAGATCTTCAGCAATGGCATGAACTTTATCCCATTCAAATCCCAGCTTGGCGACTAAAAAATATTCCCAAAGTCGGTGGCGCCTGACAATGTTGATGGCAGCCTTATTGCCCTTGGCAGATAGCCGAAACCCTTTGTATTTCTTGTAATCGAGCAAATTCTTGATTTGCAGTTTCTTAAGCATATCGGTTACAGAAGCAGGTTTGGTCTGTAATTTATTGGCCAGCGAATTGGTATTGACCAGTTCAGATTGCTGCTGAAGATGGTAGATGTTTTTAATATAATTTTCTTCGGAAACTGAAAACTTCATCTAGACTAAATTAAATTTTAGACAAATCTAAAAAATATAATCAATTTTTCAAAATGTATCCTTGCAGATAATTTGCTCAATTTCCCCAATTGTAGGTTTGCTTCCCTATTAGGGTCTAAAAAACGGTGGTAAGGGTTAAAACCCAACTTAATCTAGGTATTGCTGTTTACTTAGTAATTGAGGTGGTGATTTTGAACGATACTTGGGGTTAGAGAAAAAAAGTATTGTACTAGGACATTTGAATAAATGACTTTTTTAATTACATTTATCAGTAGGGTAATTTTAATTTCTTTGCTATAAAGGTATTTCCTACTAAAAGTGAGAGATGTTGTTTGTTTTATCTAATTGATAGATTTGAATAATTGGGTCAAGATGGATTATCCACACGATAGAAGGGTACATAACTTTTTTACTGAAAATTCACATTATATTGCAGCCTATTTCAAATTAATCTGATGTATGAGTTTTAATAATTTCAAAGTTCCATATGCTGTAAACGAAAATTACAGTAAACGAATCGCTTACTTTTCGATGGAATTTGCTATCCATCAACCATTAAAAATATATAGCGGCGGGCTTGGATTTCTGTCAGGGTCGCATATGCGCAGTGCGTACGAATTAAAGCAGAATATTGTCGGGATCGGCATTTTATGGAAATTCGGTTACTATGACCAGGCCCGAAATGCAGATCAGACACTTCAGGTGCAGTGGAACGAAAAGATTTACAATTTCTTGGAGGATACGGGTATTAAATTCCAGATTAATATTCATGACAATCCAATTTGGGTAAAAGCGTGGTACCTAAATCCAGAGACTTTCAACAGTGCTCCCATGTTTTTATTAAGCACCGATTTGCCTGAAAACGATTACGTAACACAGACCATTACCCATCGATTATATGACGGAAACGAGGCTACCAAAGTTGCCCAGTTTATTTTATTGGGAGTAGGTGGCGCCAAATTAATGGATGAAATTAATTTCAACCCCGAGTTATACCATTTAAATGAGGCTCATGGAATTAGTGCAGCTTTTTATCTGCACCGAAAATTTGGCAGTGTTGAAGAAGTTAAAAAACGCTTAGTATTTACTACACACACGCCCGAAGAAGCGGGAAATGAAAAACATGATATTTTTTTATGTCAAAAAATGAATTATTTCTGCGGTATGCACATCGATGATGTGCGAAAAATTACCGGCATGGAGGATAATTTATTTAACCATTCCTTAGCGGCTTTGCGCTTTGCCAAACTGGCCAATGGAGTTTCTAAACTGCATGCTGAGGTGAGTAGAAAAATGTGGAATAAGTATTCGGGTATCTGTGAAATAAAAGCAATTACCAATGCTCAAAACTGGCGTTATTGGGCAGATAAACAGCTTTATAAGGCCAAAGTAGAAGGTAATGATGTTTGGTTTGATGATCGTAAGAGGTTTTTAAAGAAAAGAGCATTGGACTTGGTTGCAGACCAAACTGGCAAGTTGCTTGATCCAGATGTATTGACTATTGTATGGGCCCGTCGTTTTGCAGGATACAAGCGGGGTGAATTACTCACCCGTGACCATAAACGCTTTGAGGCTTTATTAAATAACACCAAACACCCTGTACAGATTATATGGGCGGGAAAGCCCTATCCACTTGACTATCCCGCTATCAGTGATTTTAATCACTTGGTGCATATTAGTAAACGATATAGAAATGTAGCCGTTTGTATTGGGTATGAACTTTCATTGAGTAAGCGGCTAAAACAGGCTTCAGACATCTGGCTCAACAACCCTAGGGTGCCAAGAGAGGCAAGTGGAACGAGTGGTATGACAGCTGCCATGAATGGAGCTGTAAATCTTAGTACCAATGACGGATGGATATGTGAATTTATCAATAATGGTAACAATGGTTTTGTGGTACCATCGATCGATTATGAAAATATCCCTATTCCCGAACAAGATGAATATGATCTGAACCAGTTGTATGAAATCCTTGAAAATCAAATCCTGCCATTATATTACGACAACAAGGATACCTGGAGAGATATTGTAAAAAATGGCATGAATGATGTACAGGTTCAGTTTGAAAGCAATCGAATGGCAGATGAGTACTATCAGATTTTGTATAAGTAATGGTATTGCTCATTGCTGAATGCGTTATTTTTTACATCCAGCTTACTGTTTCAAAAAAACAAAAAAGGCACTGTTAAACAGCGCCTTTTTTAGTGAAGCAATCAAATGCCTCAAATCTTTTTAACTGAAGTGGTAGTGGTTATTTTTGAAGTCATTGGGATACTTTGGCCCATTACTTCTGCAGATCCCGTTCCATTCATTACAGTAGTTCGCTGTTGCAATAGTCCCGTATTGATGTCTACGACTCCTTCCCCAGATAAGTTAGCTACCATTTTTACATTGATCTCCATTCCTTGTTGTTCCATTTTTTTGCTAATCATCTGTTTGCCGGTTAATAGGATGGTAGCGTTATTGCCATTGATAGATTTCAAGGTGTAATAACTATAAGTTTTAATATCTCCGTTTATGCTAGAGTCCGACCAACTGTCGCCTATTTTTTTTCCAGTAGGGATAATTTCAAATGCACTGCCAGCTCCATTACTTTCGTCTGCATTTCCACCAGTCAAATTACTAATCATATCCATCAGTTGGCCACCCGATGGAGCTGGAGCTGATTTTTTTACAGCATTGATCACTTGAGCCATTTCATTGAGTTCCACTTCCTTAGTTACATTCAATTGATCTTTCATTAATTTCCCCGTTTCACTCTCCATATCCTCTTTTTTGTCAGAGTCAAATTTCATTTCTTGCCCCATAGCAGTTCCATTGGTAGACAATTTGGTGAGCGTGGATGCAACCAGATAGGAATGGGGCTTTTTATCTTTCACCTCTAGTTGGTGAATCATATTCGCATCTATGGTGATTTCAATCACCTGTCCCATCATTTCCTGACTTATTACTGACTGGGTTTCGTTGTTAATCTGTATTTTTTGACCCTTGGATAGCAGTAATTTACCAGTGGAATTTTGGGCATTGCTAATAATGGGTATTAGAAAAATGAATAAATAGAATAGTACACAGTGGCGATGGAATTTCATAAATAAATTTAATAAGTTGTACAAATGTAAAATAATTCAGCTAAAAAGGCAGCTTTGAGCAGCTGACTTTAACAAATTAGACGCAAAAAAAGGGCTGCTAATTTTTTAGCAGCCCAATACCTTGTATTAAAAAAGATCAATAATTAATTAGATCAGTTTAACGTTAACGGCATTCATACCTTTTTTTCCTTCTTGCAGGTCAAATTCTACACGGTCTCCTTCCTTAATGTCATTAATTAATCCGCTAACATGTACGAAAGTTTCTTTGTTTGAATCATCATGCTTGATAAATCCGAATCCTTTTTCAGAATTGAAAAACTTAACGGTGCCTAGTGTTTTGTCCATTTTAAAATTGTATTGTATTAATTTAAGGGACAAATATATGGATTATTTTAAAAAAGTAACAAATTTTATTTTCCGAGCATATTTCAGCTGTCAAAAGGTAGGTTTTGGGCTTATAGAAGTGAAAATACCTGTTAAAAGACTCAAATTGTAACAATTGTAGCTTAAAAATGGCATTAGCGGATCTTAAAATAGTCTACCATTTCTGCGTAGGCGGCATCGCCTCCGTCAATATCTTTTATAATGGAGCCATTTTCCATCAGTAAAATGCGGCTGCTAACTTCAGATACATGGTTGATATCGTGACTAGAGACGATGATGCACATTCTTTGGTCAGTGGCCATTGATTTGATCATATCTACCAATCTTAACTGCGTGGAGGGGTCTAGATTGGCAAAGGGTTCATCGAGTATTAGCAGCTCAGGATTGCCTAATAAGGCTGCTATAATGCCAATTTTAAATTGGTTGCCTTTTGAAAAATCTCGGATATACTTGCCTTTATTCAAAATCGCCCCATCAAAAAAAACGAGGTAGTTTGCTAAAAAATCATCTACAGCTGCTTTTGATAAGTGATTGAGATTACCCACAAAGTAGAAAAATTCTTCTGGGGTCAAATAATCTATTAAAAATCCTTCATCAATATAGGCTGCAGTGTAGGATTTCCAACCTTCTGTTTCGGTAATGGAATTGCCTTTGGATAAAATCTCTCCTTCATTGCGCCTGATTAGATCGAGCAATAAGCGGAAAAAGGTTGTTTTGCCAGCACCATTATTACCTACCAAGCCAATCACCTCTCCTGGATTGAATTCGAGCTGGTCAATTTTTACCGCATCTACCCCTTGGTAGGTTTTCCTTAAGTTGGTTATTTGTATCATTTGAATGCTTGTTGCTAATTAAGTAAATAAAAAAAAACATTGCTACCTTTCTCTAAAACCCTCCAGTATTTTGTGTTTGCGAAAGTTGAATTGTTTTACCAGCCAGTGGATGATTGCTTCATGGAAAACTAGTCCAATAATGCCGGGAAGGCTGACTAATATGACGGCATACCAGAAACCTGCAAATCGGTTAAGTAAAAAAAACAAG
>JBIKOV010000197.1:0-6256 GCA_044357815.1 Ferruginibacter sp.
TGATGACCAGCGACTGTAGCCATTGCATTACCCCAATTCCCTGAAAATTCATGCTGGCAGATTTTCTCAGGTCAATGTATTTGTAATTATAGGTAGATACATAAATGGTTACAAAGGAATTTACCCCTACACTATATAAATACGCAGCCAACTGTATAGGGACTATACGCCAACTCAGTAATCCATAAAAACTGGCTATCAAAAACTGAAGGGTGCAAACTGTTAAAAATAGCGAAAATTTGGCCTTAATGTATTGGTGCATATTGGTATTGTAAGTCATCATTCCATCAAAATGACTGCTTTGCCAAGAAAATAAAAATTGGCCATAATTGGCAATAAAAATACCTATAATCATTAATGCAAAAAAGAACAGCATTGCATAATTATCCGTTGCTATGTACTTAGGATAAAACATAAAGCCATACAATAATAATACTGCCGACAAGATGACCAATGATTTGGGCCGTTTGTTTCTGAATATAAGTTTGAGGTCTAGTGCGATCATCTCTCCAATATCGCCTAGTCTATCCAAAAAGGCAAAGCTTTTGCCTCCCTTGCTTTTCTTTTCAGTCACTAGTTCTTCAATATACAAATGGCTTTTTAAATATCGGTTGTTTACAGAAAATATAAAGAGCGCCAATGCCACTGGGATAAGGCAAAGTAGCGGGTAATGTAATATGGAGAGGAAGAGGCTGGAAGATGCCTTTTCAAATGACAATAGTTTCAGGTAATCAAGCCCCTTCAAAGCAGCTATAAAAACGAGTACAGCAAAAAAGAACCAAGCATTGTTGACTGTTTTGCGCTTGATGTACATATTTAGAAAATGGTTGTTGAGCACCAACGCAAAAAGGGCAATAAAAAAACAAATTGCAGCAAGTGCTCCATAAGTGGGCAATACCACTACGATTATAAAGGGAATGAAAACAAACAGGGGTAAAAAATTAATAAAATGTATCAAGGAACGAGCATTCAGAAACCGAATCATGTATTTGCGCTGAATATTTTGAGTTAAATAAGGCTGAATGCTAAGCGAAGGCAATTCCTGAAATTGAAATCGGGCAAGTAAACCAATAAGATAATAATAAATAAGGTAGGAGGTATAGGTTGAAATAGGGTTTAGGGTAGGCATCTTTTCCTTTAATATAAAAGGTAGCGCAATGCCAAGGGCAGCAATTTCAATGAAAATCAATAAATAAAAAAATCCTAAAATGATTTGAATGGCAAGGCTTTTGTTGGCATTGCGCGCGCGCCAAAAATTGAGCCATTGGTGAGAGAGGAAAACAGATAAATTCATTATAGGAGTTGTTAATCAGTTTCAAAAATACGCAATTGCAAGGTCTAAATTAATATTGAATATCCTTTCATTTTTTTTGGTTGTTTTCCGGTGAGTCACCCTTCGGGGTGACTCACCGGAAAACAAAGGGAACTGAACATACTAGTAAAACCATAATTGTGCTATCTTTTATTGAATTATAAATACTTAAACGTAAGTTGCAGTAAACAAAATCCAAATCGATTGCTACATTTTTTATTAAAATTATTCCTCAAGCTAACCGGGTGGAAAGCGGTGAATGGCATTTCGCCAGAACTGAAAAAATTTGTAATGGTCGCTGCGCCACATACCAGCAGCTGGGATGTGGTAATGGGGTTTATCTTTCGGCGATTTTTAAAACTTGGTTATGTAAAGTTTATTGGTAAACAAGAATTATTTAAACCGCCTTTTGGCTTTATTTTCCGGAAGTTGGGCGGTGTGCCGGTAGATCGCTTTAGCAGCAATAATTTTGTAGACCAGGTAGTCCAAATGTTTAACGACAATGAATCATTTGCCATTGCACTTTCTCCCGAAGGGACTAGGAAAAAAGTAGACCGCTTGCGGACTGGTTTTTATCATATTGCTCGCCAGGCAAATGTTCCCATCATATTAATGGCGATGGATTTTGAAAACAAGGAATTTCGATTTGAAGCACCCTTTTATACAACCGATAATGAAGCTGAAGATTTGAAAAAAATCCTGCATTATTTTGGAGGGGTTAAAGGAAAAAACCCTGCTTTAGGACTTGCTCATTTGGCTGACCAAACCGCTGAAAACCAATAGCAGATTGCTCAGTAACCATCAAAGTTTGAGAAACTTCAATAAGTACGGCATTAATAGCGTATATTTGCAAAAAAAATTCCATGATCAACGAAGCTATTGCCAAATTTATTGAAGGTGGGCACCTTGCGAAAAATGCAGTGAAAATTGAGTTTAAAAAGAGAAATACTATACTAGGTATTTTTGTGCAATCGGCTGATTATGAGGATTTAAAATCTAAAAACTTCTGGCGCATTGTATCCGAAACCAATATTAGCGAGTGGAAAATTTCACAGGACAATAAGCTGGCTAAAATATTCAGCGGAGCCGAGTTTAACCGGATCTCCTTGCCTAAGCAAACTGCTGCTCAGGTTTAAATGGTTGCCATTAGGAACGGCATACACTTACAAACTACTGAAAATTAATTATTCAGTTTTCAAATATTTTCTCTGGAACCCTAGCTTTCAACAGCTGGGGTTCTTTTTGTATCGGGTACTTCCAAAATCAAGTCCTCACCATAAACCGCTGCAGGGGTTTGAAATCCAAACTTTACATCTCCGGCCAACACTTTTTGTGCAATCAGTAAACTGCTATGTGCAGTTAAGCTATAACCATCCTTTACGCTCATAGTAGCCTGTATTGTTTTACCCTGTTTATTGTGCACCTTCCCCCAAACCATGCTGCTTCCAGTTGCTCTTGCCTCATCAGAAGGGCCAGCTGGCTTTGCATTGATTTTTTTGAGTGCATAGTTACGCACTAGGGATGTTTTCAGTAGCCAATTAAAGGTCTTTTGCCAGCGTAGCAATTTGAATATTTTTGGGGCAATACCTGTATAGGTTTCGATATTGGGTATACCAGTTGTAAAATGGGCGGTAGAAATATCTCCCCATGGAATAGTCATGGTAAATAATTTTTTAGTCGCAGGAGGCAGTACAGAAAAATTGACCCACATACCTTTATGTCCAAGCGGTGTGGATTTGATTATTCCATTTTCCCTAACAGCCCCTCCTTCTCCTAGTCCCATCACCATGGTGGTGGCAGTTCCGTGCGATAAGCCGCCACCTATGGATGCAAAAGCCAGTTGAAGTAAATGGGCGTCTGGTAATTTTTTTGAAAGGAACAGTGCCATACAATCGGTAGGCACTACATCAAATCCAACTCCAGGCATCAACATGATTTTTGCTTGAATGGCTGCTTCATTGAATTGTTTAGCCATTTCAAATACGGGTATTTCGCCAGTGATGTCTAAATAGTGTGTATGGGTTGCGATACAGGCTTCGATCATCGGCCTAGCTGTTATCTGGAAGGGCCCCGCTGCATGAAGCACCATTGAGCACTCAGATAAAATTGCATGAAGCGCTTTGGTATCTGCTAGATCTACAATTCGATAAGGTAATTGCAATTCCGTGGCCAAAGATCGGATGGCTTCTTCATTTCGGCCGGCAAGAATCGGTTGAAGACCATAGGCTGCAGCAAGTTTTGCGATTAATACGCCGGTGTAACCATTTGCCCCGTATAAAAGAAATTGTTTGTTCGGCATGATGAAATGTATAATAAATTATAATCCTGCAAAGAAGGTAAATGTCAACTGATTGATGGCACAACAATTTTGTTCTGCGGTCGATTTTCCAACTAAACGCATCCTGCTATCCTCAACAGAACATCAACTGTTAGCCGATTCCATATAGCTTTCTATAGGTTCACAGGTACATATAAGATTACGATCACCAAAAGTATTGTTTACCCTGCTCACACTAGGCCAAAATTTATTCCCAGTTACATACGGTAATGGAAATGCGGCTTGTTGACGGGTGTAGGGTTTTGTCCATTCGTCGGCGCAAATCACTTGCTGTGTATGAGGTGCATTTTTTAAAACATTTTCTTTTTTATCAACAGCACCTTCTTCAATTGCTTTTATTTCATTAAAAACACCAATCAGCGCATCGCAAAAACGATCCAGTTCAGCCTTGTCTTCACTTTCTGTTGGCTCAATCATCAATGTGCCGGCCACAGGAAATGAAAGGGTGGGTGCATGGAAGCCATAGTCCATCAACCTCTTGGCTACATCCTCTGCTTCTACACCTGCACTGATTTTAAAAGGCCGTAGGTCAACAATAAATTCGTGTGCGGCAGTACCATTTTTACCTGTGTAAAGAATTTTATAATATTTTTCCAGTCTTGCTTTCATATAGTTGGCATTCAGAATAGCATATTCGGTTGCATTGCGAATTCCTTTTGCACCCAGCATTTTGATGTAAGCATAGCTAATTAATAAAATACTCGCACTACCATAAGGGGCCGCACTCACCGCATGTGTGCAGGTAGCCGACTGCTCCAAGTTAACGTGGCCAGGCAAAAAAGGAACCAGTTGTTTTGCAACACAAATTGGTCCAACACCCGGTCCGCCGCCGCCATGGGGGATGGCAAATGTTTTGTGTAAATTTAAATGACAAACATCTGCTCCAATCATACCCGGACTGGTTAGTCCAACCTGGGCATTCATATTAGCACCGTCCATATATACCTGTCCGCCATATTGGTGTATGGTATCGCATATTTCTTTGATACTTTCTTCAAAAACGCCGTGGGTAGAAGGATAGGTAACCATTAGGGCGGATAGTTCATTTTTATGTTCTGCCGCTTTTTCTTTTAAATCAGCCACATCAATATTTCCGGCCTCATCACATTTGGTAACAATTACTTTCATTCCAGCCATTACTGCACTGGCAGGGTTGGTACCATGGGCAGATATTGGAATCAGCACTACATTGCGATGGTGATCTCCTCTGGAGGCGTGGTAGGCTCGGATGGTTAACAGGCCTGCATATTCTCCCTGAGCACCACTATTGGGCTGTAATGAAGTGCCGGCAAAACCCGTGATAACACTTAAATAATTTTCCAATTCATTTATCACCTGTTGAAAACCCATTGTTTGGTCAGAAGGTGTAAAAGGATGCAGTTTACTAAACTCAGGCCAGCTTACAGGAATCAATTCGGTAGCTGCATTCAACTTCATGGTGCAACTTCCTAAACTAATCATGGAAGTATTAAGGCTTAGATCCTTGTTTTCCAAAAATTTAATGTACCGCATCATTTGGCTTTCACTATGATGCGAGTTGAAAACAGGATGCAATAAAAAAGTACTGCTTCTTTTTAGTCCCGCAGGAAATCCAGCTACAGTAATTTCATTGGTTGAAATGGCGGATGAAGTTTTTCCGAGGGCTTCAGCAAACACTTCTAAAATCCGATTTACATCAGTGCTACTGGTAGTTTCATCTAAACTGATACCCACTGCTCCGTCTGGGAAGTAGTTGAAATTCATTTCATGGCGCTCGGCCACTGTTTTTAGTTTGGATGCATTTGCACCTGTTACTTTTAATGTATCAAACCAATTACCATTCAATTGTTGAAGCCCTAAATCGGCAAGTCCGGTTGCTAATTGTACACTAAGCAAGTGAATCCTTTTAGCAATATTGGTAATGCCCGCTGCACCGTGATAAATCACGTACATCGCCGCCATATTGCTTAGCAGGGCTTGGGCAGTACAAATATTACTAGTAGCTTTTTCACGTCGAATATGCTGCTCCCTAGTTTGTAATGCCATCCGCAAGCAGCGGTTGCCTTGGGCATCTACACTTACACCGATGATACGACCTGGAATGGTACGT
Source organism: Ferruginibacter sp. (assembly GCA_044357815.1). Classification (GTDB taxonomy): domain Bacteria; phylum Bacteroidota; class Bacteroidia; order Chitinophagales; family Chitinophagaceae; genus Ferruginibacter. Next base: position 5,740 of record JBIKOV010000197.1, read on the forward strand.
TTAAACTCGTCTTTGGTGGCAAAAAAAGCAGCATGTGGACCTCCAAATCCCATCGGCACACCAAGTCTTTGCGAAGATCCGATGGCAACATCGGCACCCAATTCTCCTGGAGGGGTTAACAGGGTTAGCGATAAAAGATCGGTAGCCATTATTACCATGGCATTAACAGCATGCGCTGCAGTAATAAAAGCACGGTAGTCAACAATTGCTCCATTGCTATCTGGGTATTGAACAATGGCACCAAAATACAATTCATCTAGCACCACATTTGCGCAATCACCAAATACTAGTTCAATACCAATAGGCTCGGCCCGGGTGATCAATACATCTTTTGTTTGGGCAAATATTTTTTCATCCACAAAAAATCTCGGAGCGGAAATATGATCTTGGTTTTTATTTTTATGGTTGAATAGCATGGCCATTGCCTCTGCAGCGGCAGTGCCTTCGTCGAGCAGACTTGCATTTGCGATAGGTAATGCAGTTAAATCACTTACCATGGTTTGATAATTAACTGCAT
>JBIKOV010000286.1:0-3968 GCA_044357815.1 Ferruginibacter sp.
TTTTTTGATCAAAGGAAAGATTATTTCATTTCATATCTTTAGCTTCATGAATTTTGAAAAAAAAATACTTGCACTCCTGTGGTTGTTTTTACTGCCTGTATTTGTTCAGGCCCAGATTTTTGGAGGCAACCCTTCGTCACTTAAATGGAAACAAATCAATGCCTCACAGACTAGGGTGATATTTCCACAAGGCTTGGATAGTCAGGCAAAACGCATCAATGCCATTAACCAATTACTAGGCAAAACCACCGCTTACAGCATCGGCGGCAAGCAGCGCAAATGGAATATCCTACTATTAAACCAAACCACTATTCCCAATGCCTATGTAAGAATGGCTCCTATTATGAGCGAATTGTACCTGACACCCGAACAAGATAATTTTTCGTCGGGAAGTCTGCGCTGGGATGACAACCTCATCATTCATGAAAACAGGCATATTCAACAGTTCAGTAATTTCAATAATGGCCTTACCAAAGTTTTTTCATTTTTTCTTGGTCAGGAAGGTCAATTGCTTGCTAATGGCATTGCCATTCCGGATTATTTTTTTGAAGGAGATGCTGTATGGCAGGAAACCCTGGTAAGTAATCAGGGAAGAGGAAGAATGCCTTCTTTTTACAACGGCATGAAATCCCTTGCTCTCGACAATAAAAAATATTCGTGGATGAAACTGCGCAGCGGATCCTACAGAGATTATACGCCCAACCATTACGAGTTGGGTTACCAACTGGTGGCCTACGGCTATGAAAAATATGGCGAAGATTTCTGGAAAAAAGTTACGCAAGATGCCATTCAATTTAAAGGGGTATTCTTTGCATTCAATAAAGCAATTGAGCGGCATTCCGGCAAAACCTACCAGCAGTTTAGGAATGATGCTATGCATTATTTTATTGAACAATCTTTTACAGTTCAAAAGAAAGATCCCCTTGCCGGCAAGTACCTCACTGCCAGCAAAAACCACCAGCTGGTGGAATATCTTTTCCCACACTATGTGAGTGACGATAGCCTGCTGGTAACTAAAAAGTCGAACTATTCCATCAGCAGTTTTTACTGGATCATCAATGGAAAAGAAAAAATGATTCGGGCAAAAAATATAGTGATTGATGAATACTATAGCTATCAAAATGGAAACATTGTTTATGCAAGCTACCAATCGGACCCGCGATGGGGAAACCAAAATTACAGCGTACTACAAGTATTGAATATTTACACCAACCAACAAAGGCAATTAGGTCATAAAACAAAATATTTTTCACCGGATATCAACGAAAATGGCAGCGAAGTGCTGGCTGTAAATGTAAACCCAGACGGCAGCAATTATCTACATCGCATCAACGCAAACACGGGTGAACTAATTAAGCAGCTGCCCAATCCACAGCATTATTTTTACACCCAATCCAAATACATTGATTCCAATTCAGCTGTCTCAGCTGTAAGAAATCCGGAGGGCAAAATGAGCCTGGTAAAAGTGAATCTTGCCAATGGCGACACAGAACCGATCACCCCATTTTCTTTTAATGTGATTGGCTATCCATTTTTGAAAGGGGATACTGTTTATTTCAGCGCCATGCAGCACAATGTAGATAAAATTATAGCCGTAAGCCTGCTCGATAAAAAAATATTCACGCTTACCGATAACTTAAATGGCGTATACCAACCTGCAGTAAATAGTAAGCAGGAGCTTTTGTTTGCTGCCTTTTCAGCTAACGGAACAAGGCTTGCAAAGCTCCCCCTTGCTGCCAGCGACTGGAAAGAAATAACCAATGAAGATTTTACCCTTTCTCCTGCCTTGTACACGGCTTCAACCCTTCGGGGAAAAGGAGCCGGCATATTAAATGCGGTTACCCCTAGCAGTGATACCGTAATCCAATACAAAAAATCATTTCAACTATTTAATTTTCATAGCTGGCGCCCAGAAATGGCCGATCCCGAATACAGTTATAATCTTTATAGTGACAATGTACTCAGCAGTTTCAGTAATACCCTTAAGTACACTTTCAACCGATCTGACCGAAGCCATAGCGTTGGATTCAATGAAATATTTGCTGGATGGTTTCCCTTGCTGCAATTGGGTAGCTCCTATAGTGTAAACAGGAATATAGATACGGCTATTGGAAAGACCGTTGTTTTCAATTCGGCTAAATTAAACGCGGGGATTTCCATTCCATTGAGTTTTGTTGGAGGTAGCAGCTCCACCCATATTAATTTTGGTGGTGGATACAATATTGAACAATTGTATTACGGAGGAAATGGTAAAAATGTTTTCGATAACCTTTCTGTAAAATATACCCACTTTTTTGTTTCCTTGAGCAATGCTAGCATACGAGCAAAGCAACATATTAACCCACATTGGGCGCAAACCCTTTCGGTTTCGTACAGAAACGCTTTTAAACTGATACAGACCAACAAACTGGTTGCCAATAGCTCCTTTTATTTTCCGGGTTTATTTGCTAACCATAGCCTTGTGCTGAATGGCTCTTATCAAACAAGGGATACCCTATTCAACTATTTCAGCAATACCTTCTCCTATTCACGGGGCTATGAAGCGCTCAGCACCCGACGAATGTACAAGTGGGGCGCCAATTATCATTTCCCCATAGCCTATCCCGATTGGGGATTTGGCAATATCCTGTTTTTTCAACGCATACGTGCAAACGCTTTTTACGACCATACCATTGCTCGTGCCAGGCTAAATGGCGCACTAACGGATATAAAGAACCGCAGTGTAGGAGCGGAGATTTATTTTGACAGCAAATTATGGAATGCATTGCCCGTTAGCTTTGGATTTCGCTACGCCCATTTGCTCGATCGGGATTTTCAAAACCCCGGCAACAGCAACCGATGGGAATTTATTGTCCCTATAGGACTGATACCGAATTAGTGGTAGAAAATAAAATGATTGTGTCAATTGCCTTGAATGATTATCTTAGTAGCTCATCCCTTACATTAGTATGAATCAAATCGAACCATTACTCATTATTCAAGAAGACCCATGGCTGAATCCTTACCAGCAGGATGTACAACATCGATTGGACCACTACCAAAAAGCCCGCAAAGAAATTGAGGCTGCAGCAGGTAGTCTGCTCAATTTTGCTACCGGTCATCTGTATTATGGAATTCATTTTGATGCCGTCAACAAGGGATGGACTTACCGCGAATGGGCTCCCAATGCACAAGCGCTTTTTCTAATAGGTGATTTTAACGGATGGGATAGAACTACGCATCCACTGAAAAGAAACCAAGAAAATGATTGGGAGATATTTTTACCATTTGAAACCTACAAAAATTCTTTTATCCATGGCAGCAGGGTAAAACTTACTGTTCATGCAGGCAATGGCATTACTGACAGGATACCTGCATGGATACAAAAAGTAATTCAGGATCCTATCACAAAGGATTTTTCCGGACAGCTTTGGTTTCCGGAATCTCCTTTTAAATGGACCGATACTCAATTTAACCCAACTGGAAAGCAGCAAGCACCCTTCATTTACGAATGCCATATCGGAATGGCGCAGGAGTCTGCAGCAGTGGGTACCTACCGCGCATTTGCCGATGAAATATTGCCAAGAATAAAAGAGGGCGGATACAATACGATCCAATTGATGGCAATCATGGAACACCCTTATTACGGTTCTTTCGGCTACCATGTTTCCAATTTTTTTGCACCTTCGGCCCGATTTGGAACGCCAGAAGACCTGAAATATCTTGTCAATAAAGCCCATGAAATGAGCATCACGGTAATCATGGACATCGTTCATTCGCATGCGGTGAAAAATATTGCCGAGGGGCTCAATGAATTGGATGGAACCGACAGCCAATATTTTCATGCAGGCGAAAGAGGATATCACAAAGGCTGGGACTCCAAATTATTTGATTACGGAAAATGGGAAGTAAAAAAAATGTTGCTCTCCAATGTTCGCTATTGGCTCGAAGAATTCCATTTTGACGGCTACCGTTTTGATGGAGTCACT
>JBIKOV010000323.1:0-3340 GCA_044357815.1 Ferruginibacter sp.
GAAAATATAGCCTACCAGTGGGGCAAACTGGCGTTGAAAGCAACAGCCAATAATACCGAGCAGTTCAGACCAAGACCCACCATAACTTCAAGATATTTGGGTTTAATATTTACAGCTATTTTTGATGCATGGTCCAGGTATGATGAAAAGGCCATTCCAGTATATTTGAAAGGGGTAGAAAGAAAACCTGCGGGAGAGCGTAACCTGGAGAATAAAAGCATTGCAATCAGCTTCGCCTCATTCCGTGCCATGACTGAATATTATTACACGGATTCAGTGATGTTCAAAGTGTTTATGATTAAATTGGGGTTTAATCCAAATAATCAAATCAGCCTACGTGGAGGGAACTCAGTGTTTGAACCATACCCTTTTGACGATTGATGCCTATTGGGCGCATAACTCAGAATCAGCAAAATTTCCTGAATGGGCCAACTACCCTTATAAGGGGAATCAATTACCAACGCCGGATGGGATGGAACCTCCGGCATATTCGGATAAAGAATTACAGATGTTTGTGAAAAACTATACTGACATCGGAGGTGCTGTGACTTTGAATGTTGGAATCTTTCAGGAAGGCCATATCGGAAAATTGACGTTGAAGCAATTGCAGGTGATGAAGGAGAACTATAAAATGTGGAAACATTGATCGAAGCGTTATTGGTTAAATGGAATCACAATTGATACCCATAAGAAAATTTTTACGCCAACCGAATTCGCCATCGGGTGCGCCAAAGTAAAAACAAATTTTAAAAACAGGAGCAACGCAGTTTTTTTGACTGGTTTATTGCAGTTCCTGATTAGCTCAAAAAATGCAAATCAGGAGGCATTTTGTCGAGCAGCGTGGGCCTTCCCACCCGATGGATTCCCTGGATTTTATCATGGTGGATTTGGAGCGACGGGAGTCCCTGATGGGGTATTTTTTTTGTTTATCAAAACTATCAGTTGTCGTGGATAGTATTATATGGACTATTGTTTAACAGCTATTTAAAAATATTTTATGAAAATTAATATTATCGCGCTACTTCTTTGCATCACATCCGGTATACACGGACAGCAGATTGTTTTGGAAAACGAACTGGTACAACGGACTTTGTCTTTCGATGGCAAAGTTTGGCGTACCAACAAATTTTTCAATAAAAAAGACAACCACTCATTGGTTTTAAAAAGCGATGAATTTGCGATTCTGCCTATGGGGGAAGAAAAGCTGTATTCCATTTCTGATTTTACTGTGATTGATCAACCTCAAACGGGTACAACAGGAGACACCAGTTATATCGTCATCAGGTATAAGCCCCGTCCTGAAACTAGGGTTAGCGAAGCTTTGCCTCAATTGATATCAATAAAATATTATATCGTAAAGAACGAACCTTTTACTCGTAAAAATATTTCGCTTGTTTACGATAAGCCCGCCACTGTTGACCGCCTGGAAGTAGAACGCTTTATTGTAAACAAAGCAGCAACCGGCGGCGGCAGGGGAGAGCCGGTATTTGTAAATAAACAATGGTTCTTCGGACTAGAATACCCTGCAGGATATAGTCGGCATACAGATGGTAACACACCTAAAGCCTATGGCCGCAATTACGACAGTGTAGGCAATTATAGTTTCATCAGTTTAGAAGGCCGGGATATAGAACCTCATCCGGCAAAAGGTATGATCCGTTTGATGCATTTTCCCGGCTATGCTATTGCGTCGGAAGAAAATAAATTTCAACTAACCAGCAAAACAAGTATTGCAGGATCCTCAATAAAGGGTCAATCGATCGAAGTAGCTTTCATGAATTATTTAAGCACCGTCTGGAAGGCCTCCCGTTCATTTTTACATTACAACAACTGGTTTGAACCCAAAGCCAAGGATCTGAGCGGCGATGGGCTGATTGATATCTGGCGGTCATTTAAAAAAACTATCAGTCCCTATGGTATAAAAATGGATGCGATGGTAGTGGATGACGGCTGGCAAGACAGGAAATCTATCTGGCAACCTTCTCCGAAATATTTTCCGAATGGATACAAAGATGTGAAGGTGTTGAGCCAAAAACTGAAAAACGAAGGTGTTGGTTTTGGCTTATGGTTATCGTTAAATGGTTATACGAATAATATTGACTGGGGCGTTGAACGTGGATATAAAGAAGCTCAGCGTAATAAATATTTTTCCCGTTATGGTAGGAATTATAGTTTATCGGCTACTCAGTATAAGAATGAGGTCTTGAAAAAAATACCTTTCATTGCAAAGGAAACAGGTGCCATTTATTACAAGCATGACTTTAATGTGTTAAGCGATTCAGGCGATGGCAATAACCATCCCGCTACTGACAGGCACGGCCATGAAGCATGTATGGATGCAGCCATTGAAATCTTGCTTGCCACCAGGAAATTAAACCCCGACATTTATCAAAACCTGACCAACTGGGTTTGGTTTTCTCCTTGGTGGTTGAACTATGCTGATTATTTATGGATGTTGGCCGGTGATGACGGTACGAATGGTAACTGGCCAGAAATTTCTACACGTGCCATGGCAAGCACCGATCGTGATACCTACATCTGGCGTATGTGGGGTAATCCTAACGACCGTCCCTTGGTTCCCATATCTCGCCTGATGACGCATGGAATTATTAAAACTAGTAATGGCCGTATGGAAAGCAAGGAAGATAACCTGCAGGATTGGCTCGACTATGTACTGATGCATTACGGCCGTGGCACGCTGCTGAAAGAATGGTATATTTCTCCTGAAGTATTGAAGCCGGAGCATTGGAAAGCATTGTGCACGGTGCATAACTGGGCGACTGCTCACCAGGCAGCATTGAATAACACCGTATTTATTGGAGGCCGGCCTGATGAAGGGAATGCGTATGGTTATATTGGATGGGATGGAGACAAGGCTGTGCTGGTGGCTCGCAATACGCAGGCCAATCCGCAAAAAATCATTATTCCCTTTAATCCCTCAACGGGTTTCTATCAATCTTTGAATAAATCTTATTTCGCCAAAGTAGTGTATCCGTACCAAGATATTTATCCCGCTACTTTTATCTCAGGTAAAACCATCGAAATTATTTTACCCGGTTATGCTACTATGGCCTTTGAACTACAAAAAGGCGTAGCCAGTAAAAGTAAATTACAACCGGAAAAAATACAGTTTACAACCAATAAAAATGATGACCATCCTTTTACTTCTGTTATTATCCCAACCAACGTAAAAGGCCGCTACGATTTGTTGGTAATTGGCTATCCATCTGTTCCAAAAATAATAATCAATGGCGATAGTGCGACAAGCTACCGAAAAAGTAAAGCGGCAATCAATAAATTTGCTAATTATGCCAAGGCAGGTATGCCCAGTGATAAAGCC
>JBIKOV010000288.1:0-3929 GCA_044357815.1 Ferruginibacter sp.
AATGAACCAAAATATGAAGTGGCTAAAAGAGTACCTGGGTTAAAAACTCCTTCGGTTTGGTTTCCCCATACCATACTAGGGATATCAACATCGGGTATTTTGAGTTATGATGCAAAAGCATCCATGGGGCCGTTTGAAGGTCAATTATTTGTTGGTGACCAGGGACATAGCAAATTAATGCGCGTATACATGGAAAGAGTTAAAGGCGTTTACCAAGGCATTGTATTCCCCTTCAGGGAGGGGTTTTCCTCGGGAATACTTCGGATGAACTGGGGATCTGATGGAAGTATGTTTGTGGGAATGACCTCAAGAGGATGGGGTTCCACAGGAAATAAGGAGTTTGGCTTACAGCAATTGGTTTGGAGTGGTAAGATACCATTTGAGATGAAAAAAGTAGATGCTCAATCGGACGGATTTGAAGTTACATTTACCCAACCCGTTGATGAAAAAACCGCACGTAATCCAGCTTCTTGGAGTTTTTCCTCATTCACCTACCAATACCATCACAATTATGGAAGCCCCGTAATTAACCAAGCTATCAGGAACATCAAAGCGATTGAAGTATCACCTGATCATTTAAAAGTGAGATTAGTACTGGATAGCATGAAGCTAGGCTATATTCATGAAATAAGAGCTGAAGGAATCAGGTCTGCCGACTCCTCTATTGAGCTGCTACACAACTATGGATACTATACGCTGAACAGATTGCCAGATAATGACAAACTGCTTATTACAGAAAAAAACAAAGTAAATCTTCCAGTACCAATGCACCAACATGATATGGCCGATATGAAGATGCCGGCAAAATCATTGGCAAAGAATACTTCTAGTAAACCAAAAGAATGGATAGCTGGTCCCGATCGCAGTTTTAACATTGGAACAAAACCAGGGTTGAAATTTGATATTGAAACCCTTACTGTTAAAGCAGGTATGAAAGTTAAAATTGTTTTTAATAATAATGATGATATGCTCCATAATTTAGTCATAACAAAACCTGAAACTGCAGATAACGTTGGATTGCTAGCCACCAAAATGGGATTAAATGGAGAACGATTAAATTATATCCCAAAAAGTAGCGATGTTCTTTTTCATACTCGTATACTGCATCCAAAAGAGTCTGATGCTATTTATTTTATAGCCCCAGCCAAGCCTGGAGACTACCCGTATATCTGTACTTTTCCAGGACATTATATGGTGATGCGGGGGGTACTGAAAGTTACCCAATAATGTTTGTTTAACTGTATTATATACCCAGAGGAATCTTTGGGTATTTTTTTTTAACTAGGCTTGTATTTTTTAAAAATACAGGCCTATAATATTGAATCAACAGGAGCTTTTAGGTGATTAAATCCTTGCCGATCACCAATAAGACTTGATTGAACTTTTCCTGATTTATATATTATCATCCGTTAGTAAATAGCTGTCATGAAAATTATTTTTCCTTCAGTCTTAGCCTTGGTATTTTTTACCTTTTTTTTATTCTGTAACCAACAGGAGCAGTCACCTCCACCTAGGCCTTCCAAAATAGATCACCCAGATAAGAAATAATATCAATTTCAATCTTTAGTAACTTTGAATTAAATTTAAAAAAATCAACTTTAACAGTTTTAATAATTCGACATTTGATATGAAAAAAGAACTCCTTCTTTTATTATTGCTAACCAATATAGTTGCAATTTCTATTGGACAAAAGCCAAAAAATCATAAACAAGAAGTTGATTATGTAAACACCATTATCGGAACACCTTATGCAGGATTTGAAAAAGGATTAGAGGGGGGTGGCACATTACCTGCTGTAGGTAGACCCTATGCTATGACTAATTTTTTGCCCCAAACTGGCGAAAATAAAATGGGCCTTACCTCCTATATTTATGAGGATAAAACCATCATGGGATTTTTAGCTTCGCACCAGCCAACTGTTTGGATGGGCGATTATGGATATGTTTCTGTAATGCCTCAAATTGGTGAACTCAAATTGCTCCCAAAAGACCGGGCACTCAACTTTAGCCACCAAGATGAAATTACCAAGCCATTTTATTATTCAGTAATCTTGGATGCAGGCAACCAACAAAATATTAAGGGAGAAATTGCTGCTGCTTCAAGAGCTGCTATATTTCAGTTTACATTTCCTGCATCAGAAAAGGCGCGCATTATTATTCAGGGTATCAACTTAAACCCTGCATTGAAGGATCCTTCCAACGATTATGAAGGCCGAATAAAAAAAATAAAAGGATATGTAAAAATTGATACCCTTCATAATGAAATCACAGGTTATAATCCTGATCGGGTATCGGCTCAACTGGGTCCCGACCTGCCAAATTTCAAGGGCTACTTTGTTATTCAATGCGACAAAAAAATTACGTCTTTTGGCACCTGGGATAATTCCTCTATCTCGCCTTCGGCTACTGAACAATATGGAACTAGAATGGGCGCTTACATCAATTTCAAAACAAAAGCGGGAGAAAAAGTAAAACTGCGCATCGCCACCTCCTTCCTAAGTGTAGCACAAGCGAAAATAAATTTGGAAAAAGAAGTTCAAGGATGGGATTTCGAAAAACTAGTTGCTTCAACGCGTTCCGAATGGCAAAATAATTTGAGCCGCATAAAAGCGGAAGGAATTACTGAAGATCAAAAAGCGATTTTTTATACTGCCTTATTTCATACAATGCAGTTTCCGAGAGAGTTTTCTGAATATGGAAAATATTACAGTGCTTTTGATGATAAAATCCATATTGGTAAATCTTACACAGATTTTTCTTTATGGGATACGTATCGTTCGCTTCACCCATTATTGATTTTTACTCAACCTGACCGGGTAAGTTCAATGATCACTGCTATGCTGCAGATGTATAAAGAAGGCGGCCGTTTACCAATGTGGCCAAATCCTGCAGAAACCAATATCATGATCAGTACCCATGCAGATGCCGTTATTGCGGATGCGTATATTAAAGGAGTCCGTGGATTTGACACTAAACTCTCCTACGAAGCTTTATTAAAAGACGCTATGGTGCCACCCGTAGATGATACCATTCTTCCCTATGGAGATCGCGATCCATGGACCGGCTATGAAGCCAGGGCTGGCCTCACGGCCTTTAACAGTATCGGCTATGTGCCCTTCGGGAAAACAACTGAATCGGTTTCCCGAACCATTGAGTATTCCTCCGATAATTATTCAGTGGCCCAGATGGCAAAATCACTTGGAAAAACAGCTGATTACAAACGAATCTTAGCATGGAGTAAAAATTATAAAAATCTCTACGATGAAAAATCTGGATTCCTTATTCCAAAAAATGCGGATGGCTCATTTTTGCATTTCAATCCAAAGGATAAATTAGGTCGGCAAGACGGTTTTACTGAAGGTGACCAATGGACCTATCTTTTTGGTGCTATGCAAGATATTCCCGGAATGATTGAAATGATGGGAGGTAATGAAAAATTTGCAACCAAACTCGACGAGAATTTTAATGGCAACCATTACCACCATGACAATGAACCAGGTCACCACTATACCTATCTTTATGATTATTGTGGGCAACCATGGAAAACGCAGGAATTGATCCGAAAGCATACCACCATCAACTTTCGTAACCAACCTCTGGGAATCAATGGCAATGAGGATTGCGGACAGATGGCTTCCTGGTATATTTTTGGTGTAATGGGATTTTATCCTGTAACCCCCGCCTCCGGTATTTATGCCATTGGAGCTCCACAGTTTCCAAAACTCACCCTTCAATATAAGGCAGGCAATCAGTCCAAACAGCTAGTGATTATAGCTAATCGTATCTCTGAAGAAAATAAATATATTCAAACAGTACGATTGGATGGGAAAATAATTGACCACCCATTTATCAGTCATAGCCAAATCATTAATGGTAAAAAACTAGTGTTTGAAATGGGACCGCTGCCAAATACAGAATGGAAATGAAAAA
>JBIKOV010000289.1:0-3916 GCA_044357815.1 Ferruginibacter sp.
CCTAGTAGTAGTAGGAGGAGGTATATCGGGTGTTTGTGCGGCAATTGCTGCAGCAAGATCAGGACTTAAAGTGGCACTTGTGCAGGATAGACCAGTTTTGGGTGGCAATGCCTCTAGTGAAGTGCGGTTATGGATATTGGGTGCTACCTCGCATATGGGCAACAATAACCGGTGGGCACGGGAAGGTGGAATTATGGATGAATTGCTGGTTGAAAATATGTACCGCAATCCGGAAGGCAATGCACTAATATTTGATACCATCATTTTAGAAAAAGTGATTGAGGAGAAAAATATCACTTTGATGTTGAATACATCGGTTTATAATGTGCTGAAAGAAAATGAAGATAGAATACTGGCTGTGGAAGGTTTTTGCAGTCAGAACCAAATTAAATATTATCTTTCAGCACCTTTATTTGTGGATGCTTCGGGTGATGGAATACTGGGTTTTTTATCGGGTGCTGCTTTTAGAATGGGTGCAGAATCCATGGAAGAATTTGGAGAAAAATTTGCTCCCTCAAAAGCGTATGGCGAATTGCTGGGACATTCCTTATATTTCTATTCCAAGGATACGGGTAAACCGGTAAAATATATACCGCCTTCCTATGCTTTAAAGGATATTACAACAATACCTCGTTACAAAAAGTTTAATACAAAAGAATTTGGCTGCTGGCTCTGGTGGATCGAGTATGGAGGAAGATTAGATACAGTACATGATACAGAAAAAATAAAATGGGAACTCTGGAAAGTGGTGTATGGAGTATGGAATCATATTAAAAATTCGGGAGAATTTCCGGAAGCTGAAAACCTAACGCTGGAATGGGTGGGTACTATACCCGGCAAAAGAGAAAGCAGGCGCTTTGAAGGCGACTATATCATTCGCCAACAGGATATAGTAGAACAAAGGCCGCATGCTGATGCGGTGGCTTTTGGTGGATGGAGCATCGATCTTCATCCTGCCGATGGGGTGTTTAGTGAGAAGCCCGGATGCAGTCAATGGCATAGTAAGGGTATTTATCAAATTCCATTTCGATCCTTATATAGCCGGAATGTTAAAAATCTTTTTCTTGGAGGCCGTATCATCAGCGCATCGCACGTAGCGTTTGCATCTACAAGGGTATTGGCAACCTGCGGTTGTATCGGACAGGCTATAGGTACTGCAGCCTGGTTGTGCAAATTAAAAGGGATAACTCCTGTAGCGATTTTAGAAAAAGAAAATATCAATACCTTACAGCAGTCGTTGTTAAGAGCCGGACATTTTATACCGGGCATCTTACTCAACAACCCGCTCGACTTGGTGGCTACTGCTACCCTTACTGCCAGTAGTGAACTGCAATTGAATGAACTGAGAGATGATAATTTAGTTAAACCTTTAGCCGTTTCTTTTGCTCAGCTAATTCCCTTGCAGCCAGGTAAGGTTCCAACCTTGATTGTGCATGCAGTAGCAGAAATGGAAACTACAATGGAAGTGCAAATAAGGATCAGCAAGGATATCAATAATTTTACGCCTGAAATAATACTGGAAACTTTGTCATTTGAAATGGCAACAGGCCCCAATTCTATCCAACTCAATTTTAATGCTTTAATGCCCGAAAAGGGGTATGCATTTATTTGTTTTATTAAAAATCCGCAGGTGGCATTGCATTTTTCACAACAACGGATTACAGGAATTTTATCTGTTTTTAATCATATCAATGTGGCGGTTTCTAATCACGGTAAGCAATCTCCAACGGAAGATATTGGCGTAGATGAATTTGAATTTTGGTGCCCAAAAAGAAGACCTGACGGCCAAAATGTTGCCATTAAGATTGATAAAGGGCTTCATCCTTTCTCCATTGAAAATATTCGGAATGGCATTGGGCGGCCAACAATTCATCCAAATGCGTGGGTGGCAGATTTCAATGACCCTTCACCTACGATTACCCTAAATTGGAATACACCAAAGCATATCAAAACCATTGAAATATGTTTTGATACAGATTTTGATCATCCAATGGAATCTGTATTATTGGGACACCCCGAGCGGGTAATGCCTTTTTGCGTAAGAAACTTTTCAATCATTGACCAGTCGGGCAAAGTAGTGTATAAAAAAGAAGATAATTATCAATCGCTTAATACCATTCTATTGGATGAAGCATTGGTTACAGACATGCTTCAATTGAAATGTGATCATCCTTCAAAAGATATACCCGCAGCGGTTTTTGCTATCCGGTGTTACGAAAACTAATATGCAATGATGGTTCATTTAGATTTTGTAGGGATGGGGTTTTATTGCCAGCTGTTATATTGAAAAAAAAACTATGAATAAACCAACTAACCGATTCCTATTTCTTGGGGTAATATTTTTATTATTAAACCCATACTTGCATGGCCAGGTAAGCAAGCCCATCCCTGTATCGATTCAATTTAATAATCCGGCTAATAAATGGCTGGAAGCGTTACCGCTGGGTAATGGCTTTTTGGGCGGAATGATTTTCGGTGGCATCGAGCAGGAGCATATCCAGTTTAATGAAGAAAGTTTGGTCACCGGCACTACCAAAACCGTTGGATCTTACCAGCCTTTCGGTGATGTATACCTAGATTTTCCAGGATTGAAAGCCGAAAATTACCAGCGGGAGCTCAATCTTTCAGAAGGAATTCATCAGGTTAGTTTCAACTCAAATGGTACCAATTACCTGCGCGAAAGCTTTGCCAGTTTTCCTGATAAGGTGATGGTTACTTACTTATCTGCGGATAAAAAAGGGAAAATTTCAGTCAAAATTCGACTTTCTGATGCACACAATGCAGCAATTTCAATAAATGGCAATAAGATTTTGGCAATCGGTAAATTATCTGAAAACAACATAGAGTATGAGTCACAGCTATTAGTGCTCCATTCAGGAGGAACCCTGGTGGCTGATACCTCAGGAATTTCAGTAAAGGGGGCCAATGATGTGACAATTCTTATTGTGGCCGGTACCTCCTTTTTGAATGATCACAAAAAGGATTTCCGGGGTGCCAACCCACATTTTAAATTGGAACAAAGATTGTTGGCAGCAACAAAAAAAAGTTATGCTGCGCTTCTTAAATCTCATGTGGCGGATTACTGCGAATTGTTCGCTCGTGTTCAACTAAATTTAGGAAAATCACCGAGTTTGCCAATAAATGAAAGGTTAAAAGCTTATAAACAAGGGGCAAAAGACCCTGCCCTAGAAGCTTTGCTCTTCCAATATGGACGTTATCTGCTGATCAGCTCTTCCCGTCCCGGAAGTTTGCCGGCTAACCTTCAGGGGATATGGAACAACGAATACAAACCTGCATGGTACTCACAATATACTACCAACATAAATATTCAAATGAATTATTGGTTGGCAGAAACAACCGCTTTGTCGGAATGTCACATGCCCCTATTCGACTGGATAGAGAATTTTGCTGCGGTCTCAAAAAAATCGACCGATCCGAAACTGCAAACCAAACGTGGTTGGATTTCCTATAGTACCAACAATATCATGGGTGGCCCGTCAACTTGGAGAATACACCGGCCCGGAAGTGCCTGGATGAGCCAAGATTTTTGGGAACATTACGCCTTTACCGGTGATAAAAAATTCCTGAAAACCCGCGCCTATCCTATGCTGAAGGATGTATCAGGTTACTGGGAAGACCATTTGGTCGAAAGCAAAGATGGTAAACTGATTACCCCTGATGGCTGGTCGCCTGAACACGGCCCTGGAAAGATGGAAGGCGACCGGAACCCTTATCCCGGAGTATCCTATGATCAGCAAATCGTGTATGATTTATTCAGCAATTGCATTGAGGCTGCTGAAGCCTTGGGTGATGATGCTCCTTACAGTAAAGAACTGACATTGAAACGTAATAAAATGCTTGGTCCGCAAATCGGCAAATGGGGACAGTTGCAGGAATGGATGGAGGACGTGGATAT
>JBIKOV010000290.1:0-3907 GCA_044357815.1 Ferruginibacter sp.
GAATTCCATGATAGTTGCCAAAATATTTCAACCCGATTTTCCCAGGAATTAGTTTCAGCTGATTTAATTCGAGCATTCACTTTATCAAAGCAGTTATCCTTTACCGCCATTTCAACCATCTGCAAAAACTCTTCGTGGTTATTGGCCAAATAAAGCTGTTCTTTAAAGTCGCTGATATCTTCACTAAAGTTGGTAGTAACCACTGCCCTACCGGCACCTAAATATTCATTGATTTTAAGCGGATAAATACCTTCCGTTAAATTATTTTTAACAAACGGAATGATGGCACAATCAAAATAACTAAGGTATGCAGGCAAAGCATCAATACTTTTAGATTCAATAAAAACAATATTGGGAAAACTATCGAGCTGAATAGACGTATTCCCCTTATCGCGACGAGGGCCAACCAATACAATGGTTTTATCTTTATGAGCAATAGCAATTTTTTCCAACAGTTCATAGTCGATACGCTGGCATATCGCACCCGTATACCCGATTATGGGCGTATTAATACCCAGTAGCTCTGCAGGCCTGGGCAGTGTAAGATCTACAGCAGTTCGAAACAATTGACTATCGCCTCCATTGGGGAAATAATTTACGAGCCTCGTATTACGGTTGGATATAGTCCGGCATAATTTTTTAGAACTTGCCATTATCATATCATACTGCTGAACGCAATCGTTTTCGCTGTTCAACCAATCTAATTTGAGTTCTTCAATAGCATCCCTACTATGATATACACTAAGAGAGGGCTGCAAATGCTGATTAATTTTGGACAAATAAACAGGGTTAAAAGAATTTACAAAAATATAGCTACTAATCATTTTTTGCTTTCTAATCCGATTCACCAACGAGACGATGCAATGATTATTATATTTAATTCCAGCCCTTTGTAAATAACCGGGCGGCAATGAAAATATGGGTAACCCAGGACTTGGTATTGAACCCGATAAATTTTCAGACTGTCCCTTTACTGGAATCAGGCAATGCTTACCAAAGAGCAATGAAGGAAGCCGCTTACCCATTTTGGGATAATTACGCTTCCTTAACAGATCAAGCCAAGTGAAAGGATATTCTATATAGTAAACAGGGTTGGTTCGACTCAATACCTTTGCCAATGCGATCGAAGCAGAAGATAAATCATCGTCTAGCCTTGACATGGAACTGATAAAAATGGGTAATTTTTTAAACTCCTCTTTAGTAAGCATCTGCATTTTGTTTATGAAGGCCAACTATTATATTCAGTTCTACAAATCAAATGGTCTTTTAAAGCCAGCATTTGATTTTAGCTGAATTCCTTTCTTAAAACCCCAAATCAGGCAAATAATAACTGGCAAGGCGATGATATTCCAGGGCATGGTTAATTCAAGTTAATTTCGCTTTCAACATGAGGCGTATGAATAAACTGCTTACTCGCCTTAGGCATCTTCAGTAAAGCATTGAGCATGGATATAAGTGCTAGCGGCAAATGAAATAAAGCAATCAATAGTTTTTTATTAAACAAACGAATCGGAATTGCTATTAACAGACTAACAAGGAGTGCTCCCAATAATAAAATGGTATACCAAACAAATTGAGTTGAAAAAAAACATACCCAGCAAAGCCATACAAAAAGACTTGAAATCAACAAAATTCTGGGGAATATAAAAGTTTGAACCAACTTATTAAAAAAAGCAATATTTCCTTTAAATAATTGCACCCACCCCTCAATGAAATATTTTTTAAAAAACTCTAGCTGAATGGCGAGCCACCTGCTTCTTTGATTACTGAAAACTTCCGAATTAGCCACTTTTTCATCATATACAAATGCTCCATCGAGAAAGGCGATTTTTTTTCTTTGTCTTAAAAGTCTAAACTCAAACTCTCTGTCTTCGCCTGAAGTTTCGCCTATATCTTGCAATATGGATACAAATAAATTCCAGTCAAACCCCATGGCACTACCAATCAATGCAGCCGGTAAACCCACTGCCACATGGCCACGACGAAAGAAATGGTTATTGATTTCCTCAATGCAGGCATCTAAAAAGGCGAAAGATGTTTGGACATTTTTTGCTATCCGATGACCTTGTACCACTTCAAATCCTTGCCCAAAAGCATCATTGACAGCATGTAAAAAACCAGGCGCCATATGGTTATCTGCATCTAAAATTACTGCAATATCCACTGGGGCATTGGCAGTAAATTCAATCCCCTTTTGTAGTGCTTTTCCCTTAGTAGACTTTTCAAAATTCACTTCAACAATTTTCAAAGGCAATAAACGCAAGGCTGCTAAAGTATTTTCACTAAATGAGTCGGCAATAATCACCACTTCAAATAAATCAGAAGGGTAATCCTGGTTGATAGCATCTTTTGCAGTAGCAATGATAACCGCATCTTCCTTACAACCTGGAATAAAAATGCGAATACGCCTAAGTAACTGAGCCGGCGAGATTTTTGTTACGGGCACTACCCTTCCTGCAATTGAAAAAAATAATAAATAGGCTACCTGTATGGTGAAATAGAAAACTAACAAGTACTGAAAAAATAAAGCAATTTGCGATAACATTACACTAAAATTATGATTCATGAACTAATTGGTTAATAATGGAAGAGGAATGAATTGTAGGCTCGGTGTAGGGATGGTGAAGTATATTCCACCTTAGTGCCTGAATAATAGATTTACTATGTATCCATTGTTTTTTTACCGCATGCTGAATAATATGAAGGGGAGTAGAAATTATTAAAAAGAAAACAACTGCTATTAAACGTCTGGTTCCCCTATAATTTCTGCGGATATATAATAATCGATTTCGAAATAAGTAAAATGTTTTTAATGGAGATCCTATACCGGTAGAAACCGATTCCTTATGAAAAACTTCCGCAGTTCCCACATAATGAATTTCAAAACCAGCCAATTTAAATTGAGCAGCCCAATCGAGCTCTTCGTAGTATAAAAAAAACAACTCGCTCATCACTCCTATTTTATTTATCAACCGCATCGGTAGCATCATTGAAGCCCCATTGGGCAAGTCGGTTTTACGACAATCATTGTATTGGCCAAAATCTTTTTGAAGCCTTCCTATATCGTAACTTCTACTGGTTAAGGGATGTAATCCCATTGCACCTGCATATTGGATAACGCTTGGCATTGAATGATATTTTATTTTGGGGCAGGCAATGGCACAAGCTGGATTTTTTTGCAAATGCATCACTAATTCTGTCACCAAACCTTCTGTTACTTCGGTATCATTATTTAAAAACAAAACATATTCTCCTTTGGCAAATTGCAGACCGATATTATTTCCGCCTGCAAAACCTACATTAACCGGAGAGCTGATATGTTTGATAAAAGGATAAAGCCTTTTTAAATAGGCGGAAGAATATTGTGGTGAAGCATTATCCACTACAATCACTTCCCAATTAGGATAATTCAGTAAGGACAGAGAATGCAGCATCGCATCCGTAACACTAGGGCAATTGTAATTTATGGTAATGATGGATACTAATGGTGTGTTCATACAAGGGTAGATTTTGGCAGAGGAATATCCCATCGCGTACTCATTGATAGTAAAGCCCAGCTGACATACACAATGGTTAAAGAAGGTACATTGTTCATGACTTCATTGCCATAACTACAAACCAAAATGGATACGTACACACCGCATAAGGCACATAACTGGTTTCTCAATAAGGGATCCCTCGTATTCCAAATCAAGCCAACCGATTTACCCAAAATATACAACATGATGCCCAGCCACAATATGAAACCAGTAATGCCATACATCACCCAAATTTTTACAAACAAACTATCCGGAGCTATTTTGGAGGTGGAAATATGTGCATTATACTTATTACCCCAAGCTCCACTCGTACCAGGACCAGTACCAAAGGGCTTACTCTGTAAAGCATTGCTCAATATTTTTTGATT
>JBIKOV010000084.1:0-14008 GCA_044357815.1 Ferruginibacter sp.
ATGCGGACAATAGTCCAAGGAAAATAATCAATATTGAGCTTTCCGATTTTGGGAGAATAATTGATAATAGCGAAGTGATTTTGATTATTCACCATTCACCATTGCCCATTCACCATTGCCCTCAAGGCACCGGATCATGTCCATGGCTACCCCAAGGATTGCAACGAGCGATACGCTTTGCGGTAAGCCATAGGCCTTTTAAGGGTCCATACTTTCGAAGGGCTTCTATTCCGTATTGTGAGCAGGTGGGTGTATACCTGCATTGGTTGCCCAGCCATGGCGAAATGATTAGCTGGTATAATTTTATAAGAGCTATGAATGGAAGGCTGAGGATAGCACCTGCTTGCTGCAAAAGGGAGGGGCTATTTTTTTTCATCGGCCAGTTTCAATAATCGGGTGATTACAAGGGTTGTTTTTTCGAATACCAAGGTATATTCTGGAAGTTCTTTTCCTGTATAAATGAGAAAAAGGTTTAGGCATTGGCTGGCAAGTAGCGGAGATAATTGCAGCTCATTTTTTTGAAGGCGCCACGCTTCACGCATCAAGCGTTTAATCCGGTTTCTGTGGACTGCTTTTTTAAAATTTCGACTACTCACTGCAAAGCCTACCTGCACATTCATTGGACTATCGGCTGGGGAAAGGGTGTACAAAATTCTGAGTGGGGAAATGGAGAATGAATTTCCTTTTGCAAATAGGTATTCAATCGCCTTACGGCTCTTCAGCCGATCATTTTTACCCAACCTGTATCGTACTTTTATCTTCAATGATACCAAATTAAAACAGCCCTCCAAAGGAGAGCTGTTATTATTTTTCGCCCTTTTGGGGTTATTGATCGATTTTATTTTTTACCGAAGCGTTCATCAGAAACGGTCAATTTTACACGACCCTTTTTGCGACGGCTAGCTAATACCTTGCGGCCATTAGCAGTTTGCATACGCTGACGAAATCCATGTACGTGTTTTCTTCTGCGTACATGCGGTTGGTAAGTTCTTTTTTTGCCTGGCATTGTGTTAAGTTTTTCCTTTTACAAAAATTATTTACTAAAGCATTTTAATCTACATTCATCAGGGCACCATCCCTGCTGCTTGTGAAAGGACGGCGAAGGTAATAAAAAATTATGAATTAAGGAATCTGAATGCAAATTAAAGTTCCAAATGGGTGGAGATAACCCGTTTTCCATAAAAAATAGCCCCGTGTTGGTCAAAATCCTCCGCAGCATCCGTAGTATAAAAGCTCACTCTCCCCTTTTTAGTGCAATTTTCTGAAAGCTTTGGATGCCTTTCCAAATATTCTCTCAAGCTATCAGCAACAATTTCCCCCTGCGACAAAAGGGTGGTTCCTACTGGAACATATTGTTGAAGTTTTTCAAGTAATAGGGGGTAGTGGGTGCAGGCCAATAAAATGGTATCAATGCTAGGCGACTGCTCCAGCAGTTGCTCAATATTTTTTTTGATAAAGTAATCTGCTCCAGGCGAAAGATGTTCATTGTTTTCTATCAAGGGAACCCACATGGGGCAGTCTTGCTGGAATACGGCTACGTCGGGGAAATTTTTTGCAATTTCTATGGGGTAAGCCTTGGATTGTACAGTACCCTGCGTTCCCAATATACCCACTTGATTGGTCTTGGTGTAATTGCCAATAACTTCTGTGGTAGGTCTTATTACGCCCAATACTCTTTTATCCGCCCCCATCTGAGGAAGGTCATTTTGCTGAATGGTACGCAGTGCTTTTGCAGAAGCGGTATTGCATGCAAGGATTACCAATGGACAACCCATTAAAAAAAACCATTCCACACATTGAAGGGTGTATTGATAAACCGTTTCAAAGCTACGGGGTCCATAAGGTGTGCGGGCATTGTCCCCCAGATAGATATAATCATACTGAGGAAGCTTTTTGGTGATTTCCTTTAATACAGTGAGGCCACCATAACCACTATCAAACACTCCAATGGGTCCATTACTCATAGCTCAAAAATACAAAAGCCATCCCGTTAATGGCGATGGCTTTTGTAAAATATTATAAAAATAACATAATTTATTTTCCAGCAGCTGGTTTAACCGCAGGTCCTACTGGTTTAGCAACAGGTTCTTTAATACCCATTTTCTTTTTTACTAATGGCAAAATATCATCTGCTGGTGAGGATACTAAAAGACTTCCAGCCTCAAGAATGAAAGCGTATCCAGCTTCTTTAGCCACTAGCTTAACATTTTCAACAGCTTTCTTTTGAATAGGACCCAATAATGCTGATTTTTTTTCTTCCAGCATTTGCTGCATGGTTTGTTGCCATCCCTGTACTTTTTGATATAAAGCAATCATGTCATTTCTTTTTAATTCTTTGGTTGCTTTATTCATAGAAGCAGAATCTTTAGCAAAAAGACTGTCCAATTCGTTCAGTTCTTTGTAGTAAGCGGCTCCTTGTTGTTGAAGTGCAGCCTGGTATTCTTGCAACTCTGCACTAGCTTTTTCCGCTTCGGGCATTGATCCAATTAATTCATCAAAGCTGATATAGCCGATTTTTTGAGTTTGTGAAACTGCCGTACCCGGTAGGCCAAAAATTGAGATACCAAATACAAGTGCTACGATTAGATTTTTCATTGTTCTTTTGATTGTTTATTTGTTTATAGTTTGTTTTAGCAGCCTATTGGCTGCATATGAATCCTTGATTATGATTTATTTAACACTTAAAAATTTCAACACCTCATCACTTTTGTCAAGTTTTGGGTCGGCAAATATAACGGTAATTCCTTCACTTTTGTCCAAAATAAAATCATAAGAGCGTTCTATCGCCAATTTCTGGATGGCTACATAAACCTTATCTTGTATTGGTTTTATTAGTTCCTGCCTTTTTTTGAATAAATCCCCTTCAAAACCAAAGTATTTTTTTTGAAGATCTCTTACTTCTTTTTCCCGGTTATAAAGTTCATCTTCTCGCTTCTTTTTGAGCTCGTTGCTCAACATAACTTGCTCAGCATCATAGTCTTTGTACATTTTATCGAGTTCTGCCTGTTTTTTTTCAATTTCCTGCTGCCACTGACTGCTAAACTGGTCCAACTTGCTTTGGGATTCTTTATAATCCCTCAATTTTTCAAGGATATATTTAGAATCGATTACTGCATAGCGCTGCGCATGCGACATTACGGAAACGAAGAAAAGGAAGGTAACAATAAATAATTTTTTATCCATCTTGCAATTTTTACGAATCAGACAATCTTTATTCTGGTTCCTGGCCTAGCATAAAGGTGAATTTAAAGGCGCCTTTCATAGGTTCGCCTTCTTTAATCCTATCAAACCCTAAGCCATAGTCAAATCCAAGTAATCCAAACATAGGCAAAAAGAAACGCATTCCTACACCTGCCGAACGGCGTAATTTAAATGGGTTGTAGTCATTGAATTTATACCAACCATTGGCTGCTTCAAAAAATCCTAATCCGTAAATCGTGCTACTTGGATTGGTGCTGAATGGATAGCGTAATTCTAGTACATACTTATTGAATATGGTGAAAAATTCAGTAGGTGTTCCATTATCAGGGTTTATTTTCGGATCACTAGTGGAATAAATTGGGTAACCTCTATGCGCAATAATGTCATATCCCAATAGGGCAAAGTTATTATTTAGGCCCGCATCTCCCACCTGAAATCTTTCGAATGGAGAAATAGCTATGTCTTTGTTGTACCGGCCAATGAACCCATATTTGGCGGAAGCCTTAATGATGAATTGCTTGTTTTTTTCCGTTCCTCGGGCTATTCCGATAGGAATATAGAAGTCTCCATTAAAACGCCATTTGTGAAATTCAGGAAATTTATATGGATTTTGTCCAGGCTTAGTAATTCCAAGTGCAGAATAGGGTAGCGTAAACTGGCCACTCACCAAAAAGTTGGACCCCCCAGTTGGGAAAATGGGACTTCCCTGCGATGAATTTCTAGAAAGCGTCAATTTTAAACTAATGTTAGTGGAATTACCGGTACTAATACCCTTAAAAATATTGGCATAATTCAATAATTTATACTGCTGAACAGTGAAAGAATACATCATTGAAAAATAATCATCCGGCCATTTCAATTGTTTGCCGAGTGAAACACTCGCACCAATAATTTTTATATAAGAGGTATCGCCACAAGTTCTGCAATATTGTCCATACATATTAAATGCATTGGACTGCTTGGTATTGTAGAGACTAACAGAAAATGAGTTCCTTCTTTTACCTCCTAACCATGGTTCTGTAAAAGAAAAATTATAGGTTCTATACGCCCTGCCATTGGATTGTATCCTAGCACTCAATTTTTGTCCACTTCCAGAGGGTAAAGGATCCCAAGTGTTTTTGTTGAAAATATTGTTAATAGAAAAGTTATTAAAAGTGATACCCAAGGTACCAGTCAATCCAATACCTCCACCGAAACCGGCCGATAATTCAAGCTGATCACTTGACTTTTCCTCTACCTGCCAGGTGATGTCTACGGTACCATCATCGGAATTGGGCACTACATTCGGATTTGTTTTTTCTGGGTTAAAAAAGCCCAGTTGCCCAAGTTCCCTTTGAGTACGTATCAAATCGGCCCGACTAAATTTTTCACCGGGAACGGTTCTTAACTCCCTTCGGACAACAAAGTCCTTTGTTTTTTCATTACCACTAATTTCTATTTTACCTATCGTTGCTTGCGGACCTTCCTGCATTCGAATTTCAAAGTCAATGGTATCATTGTAAACAGCGGTTTCTACCGGATCCACTCTAAAGAAAAGATATCCATCATCCATGTACAAACTTTGCACATCGCCCCCTTCAGAATTAGGTATTTTTCCTAAGCGTTTATTTAAAACTTCTAAATTATAAGTATCACCCTTTTTAATTCCGAGTAATACATTCAATATGGAATCTGAGTATTTTGTTTGTCCTCTCCAAGCAATATTGCCAAAAAAATACTTCTTCCCTTCATTCATTTTCAAATGCAGGTCAATATTACCTTTGGCAGTATTAATAGCAGTATCTGCTACAATTACAGCATCTCTAAACCCCTGGGAATTATAATAATCCAAAACATTCACCTTATCTTCTTCGTATTTTTTTGGATTAAATTTTGCCGAAGTGAATAATTTAAAACGAAAATAAGGATCAATAAATTCTTTTGTTTTGGTAATGGATAAGTAGTCTATATCCCTCAAATATTTTTTAAAGCTAGGCCGAGTACTAGTGTCTCCATAAGGGCTGGCCTCAACTTGCGGGAAAAGAGTCATCCTAGACAATTCCTTGGTCCCTTTCATATTTTTTTTCAGTTTTGCATCAGTGATATTATCATTGTTGGCAAAATTGATGGTATTAACTTTTACCTTTTTGCCCTTGGTAATATTAAAAACCAGTGTAACTGCATTGAGCATTGAAGGGGAGGGCTGTTCTTTTGCTTCCACTTTTACATTACGGAATCCTTTATCGGAGAAAAATTTCTGAATAACATCAATGGCACTTAGTTTCATATTGTCTGTCACTACTCTATCCTTCGATAAACCTACTTTTGTTTCTAGGTCGTCTTTTTCACTTTTTTTGATTCCAATAAATTTAAAATCCGATAGTCTTGGACGCTCAGTAATTGCCATCTCGATGTAAAGATTGTCTCCCTCTAATTTGGTTAAAAACACCTGTACATCCACTACCAAGTTCTGCTTCCATAATTTATTAATGGCTTTGCTGAAAATATCGGTTCCAGGTATGGTAAGTTTATCCCCAATTGCTAAGCCAGATATTGAAATGATTAAATTTTGGTCAAACGCCTTGGCGCCAGTTACAGTTATACCGGCTAAATTGTATTGTTTAGGTGTTTTTGTGTCAAAAATTTCCAATAATCGGGGATCAACGGAAACAGATGGCAGGGTGTCATTTTGGCCAAATGCCCATTGAGTAATCAAAACTGCGATAATAATCAATAAATAATTCTGGTAATTCCTCGGCATTAATTTTTTTTTACGATTGGCAATATACTTGCAATATTGAAAACTATTTGTTAAACCATAATATTAAAAAACCCTTTTTGAATCATTTAAGGAACTTGAAATCCCACAATATTACTAGATTCTAGGTTTTTTGCCATTTAAATGGCTATTAATTATTTACATTTTGCGTTTCGGGCAAATTATCCAGTTGGGCTGTAATCTTTCCAAACCTTCTTTCCCTGTTTTGGAAATCTATAATAGCCTCATATAAATTTTCTTTTCTAAAATCTGGCCATAAAGTGGCGGTAAAGTGCAGCTCGGCATAGGCAAGCTGATATAACAAAAAATTACTGATTCGAAATTCCCCACTTGTTCTAATCATTAATTCTGGGTCTGGGAATTTGCTGGTAGACAAATATTGCTGAAAAACAGGTTGGGAAATTGTCTCGCAGTCTAGTTGACCGGATTTAACATCCAAAGCTATTTGCTTTACAGCATTCAGTATTTCCCATCGGCTGCTATAGCTCAATGCCATCACTAGATTCATTCCTGTATTTACTTGCGTTTCCTCCAAGGCCTCTTGGAGTTCATTTCTAGCTGCAGCAGGCAACATACTCATGTCACCGATTACGTGAAGCCGAATATTGTTTTTGTTTAGCGTTGGCACTTCATTTCGGATCGTGTCTATCAATAATTCCATTAACCCACTGACTTCTTCCGCAGGCCGGTCCCAATTCTCTGTGCTAAAGGCATAAAGTGTCAGGTATTCAATGCCCAATTCAGCACAGCCCTCCACTATATTTCTAACACTTTCCACTCCGTGAAGATGTCCAAATAGACGATCCTCCCCTTTTTCCTTAGCCCACCTGCCATTACCATCCATTATAATAGCAATGTGGCGGGGTAGCCGTTGAATATTAATACTGTCCTTTAAACTCATATTTACAGAAAGGTTATTAGTCAGGATGGACCTGCCTAAGGGCTGCAAAAGTAATAAAAATTAGTTGGAATAAGCGTTTTGAGGAAATGTTAACACTTTATTGAGCTCACCCTAGTAAAGTAGTCAGCATTGGCAATTAAAAAAAATAGCCATCATTTGGCGCTAGGGCATTTATAAGTGCTAATACTAAATGAAATGCCTATTTCTGCGATAATAAACTGGTCTTTTTGCTTGCTTAATCCACGTTGCCTCCCCTCTACGCCAATTAGAGCTCCCGTTTCGTAACTTCTGTCCTGCAAAACACCTGCTAAGGAGGTTTGACCATTGAGAACCGGGAATTTATCATTACCAACGTAGGTAGTGCTTACATCATCTAGATAATCGGTAAGGGTTAACCGGTGGGTAATTTGAAAAGAAAGGTTTACATTATTGGAAAGATTGTATTTAATACCTGCTCCAATCGGAAAGCAGATAGCTATACTGCCATAGGGGCTCCTTTTGATACCAGTAGTAGGATCCAAATAATCTACATTTTGACCTTCAGTACCTAAAGGCCTTAAATATACCTGTTTGCCATCAAGGTAACAATAGGGATTAAAGCTAAATGCACCTACTCCCAATGCAACAAAGGGGGTGAAGGAATAATAGCGGTCGCCTGGAATAAATTTAAAGAAATTAAAATCCCCTTGAACGGCCAATTCGAAAATATCGGTATTAAAACTTAAGTTTCTTCTTTTTTGAAAATCATCGTCGCTGTAAATATCACTGTATCCTAATTGAGCATAGTGTGCACTTGCCCTTATCCCCAAGTAATTGTTAAACTGTTTTTTATAAAAGATTCCTACTGCAGGTTTTGGCCGATTGATTTTACTCCTGGTATTTAGATCTCCGAAATAGTGGGCTGCTCCAACTGTGAATCCAAACTCTCCTAATTGTTCATATGCATCCTGCGCAGCAACTTTTAAAAACTGTGACAGTAAAACCAACAGCGCTAGGATGTACTTTTTCATAAATGCAAAGTAATAGTATGTTTTTTAAAACGAATTCACAATTCACTTCTTATCCAAGAAGATTTTTTGCAATAAGTTTAACAATTGCAAAAATACAATGAATTATGGATTACGTTTATCAAAGCCCCAGGAAAGCTTGTTTCGTAGTGTTTGAAGAAAATTATTTTCGTTCAACCGTATTAGGTTAATTCCAAACTCCTCCTTTTTAACTGCCAATTGCGCCTCCTTGGGAACTACTACCCTACGACTATCGAGTGTACAAATAAAGGAGTCAGTTCTACCCTCTACTTCAAAGGATATAATATTGTTATCCGGAACTACAATGGGCCGGATGTTTAAATTATGGGGTGATACAGGAGTAATAACAAAACTACGGCTATCTGGAAAGACAATCGGACCGTTGCAACTCAATGAATAACCTGTAGAGCCCGTAGGTGTAGCTACAATGAGCCCATCAGCCCAGTAGGCATTCAAAAACTCTCCATTGAGATAAGTATGAATTTTTATCATTGAGGAGGAGTCCTTTTTTTGAATACTAAATTCATTTAAACCGTAGGGCACTTTATCAAAAATGGGGATATCGGCATCCAAATGAATTAAAGTCCTGTTATCGGTCACGTAGGTTCTTTCTGCCAAAGCTTTTATTGCAATGCGGATATCTTCTTTGCCAATATTGGCTAGAAAGCCTAGCCGTCCATAATTGATTCCCAAAACTGGGATGCCTTTATCCTGCACAAATGTTACCGTGTCAAGCAGAGTCCCGTCTCCACCCAAACTAATCACACAGTCAATCGATTCATCTAGATCTTCGGCGGAATTAAAGGTGGAGTATTTATCCGTCATGTTGACGGCAGAATAAAACTGGTTGAAAAAGTCTTGAAAAAAAACAGGCTCTACCTCATGATTTTTCAGTTCTTCCAGCAATATCACCATGTCCTTATGCTGGTCATTTTCGATACCACGGCTGTAGATGGCTATTTTCATTAAAACAATTTTATAATTAATAGGTCAACCCTGCTCATCGGGCGTAAAGTAAAGCAAGCTCATACTGTACAAGTTTTATTATTTCCGAATTTTGAGCAAGTCGAGGAAATTGAAAAATACTTCGCCCTCCAATTTGCTGTTTTTCGGATGATAAATATAGTTAAACTTAACGGAGGAGGTACATGTAAAATTTAAAAAAATGCTTAGCGAGTTTCAAAAAATAGGCCATGTTGTCCCAATTGATTAAAACTGTATTCAATTTTCAAACTGATATCATATAAAGTTAAGATATCAATACCAAAACCCCCAGTATACAGCAATCGGTTATTCAGATTGGTGTCATACTTTTTTTTATTATAGCAGTAACCTGCATCTACATATGTTTTAGCAAATATCGAAAAGGGAAGTGAGGGAATTAAGCTAGATGTAAATGGCATAGGGATTGAAAATGAAAACAGCTTCTTTTTTAGGGTAGACTTAAAAATTCCAAATGCAACACCATCTATTACATAATATTCCAGTCCTCTTAAATTGGCATTCGAATACCCGATTGCTTTTTGATTTATATAGGGTTGTTCAAAAGGAAGTTTTACATTTCCAATAACTTGTAAACTAGTATACCAATTATGAGCGTGCGCCCAAAATTTATTATAAGCAGCTTCAACAACAAATCGGTTAGTGCCTCCTGTAAATTCAAATCCTCTTTTCGACAAGGTAAGATAGCCAGTCACCCCTTTTAACGCATAGGCAGCGTTGTTTGCATTGGTATATTGGTAGGTATAAGTAAAGTCAATTAATCCATTTGTAGTGCTATTGTTATTGAAATAATTTGGGTTAAAGGCTGCTGATATTACAGAGTCACTAACGGTTAGGCTAGAATAGGCGATGTTAAAAAGATGTCGAAATAAAATCCCTTTTTGTAGTCGCAAACTAATATTTCCGTATGCACTTTTTTTAACAAAATTATTGTTAGTAAAAAAAAGGATTTTATTGTCAGTAGATGTTTTGTAGGCTACCTCCCTATTTTCAGAAAAACCGCCCCCTATTCCAAAACCCTGAGTGAGCGCATTGTTACTATAAGGCTGCAAATAGGAAAAGGATATATTTTTCGTATAGCCATTCAACACATAAAGATGGAGTGGGTCTCTTCTTCCGCTGAAATTGTAATGTTCAAATTTTGCTCCATAATTGACACGTGATAAATCGCCATTGTATTTTATCAGCCACTCATTCAAATTCCGGTCAACCGGCTGAAATTGAGGAGTAGGGAAAATATACCACCTTTCTTTAACGGTCACAATAACATTGATTTGAAAGGCAGTTATCATAGCTAATTCTACTGTGACTTCATGGAATAGTGCAGTATTGTATACCTGTTGTTTGGCTAATTGAAACGATTCGTTCAGGGTGCTGATACTAATTGAATCTCCGGGTTTGAATTGTATTTCCCGAAGTATCATATACCCCTTGGTCTTTTTGTTGCCCTTGATTATAATTGCACGAATCTGAAGTTTTCCTTTATAGGCATCGGTGACCAAGGGTAGGTGGGTTATAGGAGGTATGGATACATCTGTATTTTGAGCAGCTGCATTTATAGCGAGTGCTAAGAATAAACTTCCAAACCATATTTTTTTTACAATACTCATTGATTCAGCACTTCGTTCCCCACTATACTTTTAAAATCGTTGTAATTAATTTTGCTGCCAGGGTTGTAGATAGGTTGTTGGGAAATTAAATATCTAGGTAACTCATCAAATGCCGATAGTTGCTGTGAATTTCATTCTCAAATTTCTCATCTCCAAAATAATGAACGATTGTATACTCATACCTTTCGAAAGCAGCAACAATTGCGGCTATTTCTTTTTTATTAAGGTGAAGGGTAACGGTAAGTAAACTATTTTCAGATTGAAAGGTAGTATTTAGATGGAGGATAGTGGCATCATTGCTTTCTACAATACGGCTGATTTCAGAAATGGCAAATCTAGATCGGTCCATCTCAAGGATAATAATTCCACCCATTTCGTTGGAACCTGAATAATCACCCAGCGCCTTTAAAAGATCTGTAGCGGTGATTACGCCAAGCAATTCATTTTGGTGATTGATAACAGGAACGAGGGTTGTTTCAAAAAGATTGCAGCATTTTAACGCATTAAGAAAATGTTCTCCATCCCTGACCGCTACAGCGATAAAATTTTCTTGTAAAATACCAACATTTCCATTCTCTTGACCAGCATCGAGCAAGTCGTCCTCCCCAATCATTCCCAGGTATTTATTACCCGACACTACTGGTAAATGGGAAAGCTGGTATTCTTGAATTAGCTGCAATGCCCTACTAATACTATCCTGCAATTGGAGCTGTGGAATGGCATGATTGATGAGTTCATTGGTTAGCATATGAGTGGTTTGAGGCGTTTGCAATACCTGAATTATACCAGCTATTAAGGTTGTAACGAACAATCGCTAATATTATTATCCAATTTTGGCAACGGGCGTTTGCTGTTTCGTTAAAAAAGCAGCCAATAGCGCATTAAACGTTTCCGGCACCTCCATCATAGGAGCATGACCGCAATGGTCAATAAAATGTAATTCACTGTTGGGGATTAACCGATTAAATTCATTCCCTACAAATGGCGGGGTGATAGTATCATTGTTTCCCCAAATTAGACAAGTAGGTTGTTTTATTTCATTGAGTTCTTCACCCAGGTTATTTCGAATGGCACTTTTAGCAAGTGCAATAATTTTAATTACTTTAAGTCGATTGTTGGTAATTTCAAACACTTCGTTTACCAGTTCATCAGTAGCCATGGCTGGGTCATAAAAGGTAAGGGCTGTTTTAGTGCGAATGTATTCTTTATCGCCTCGTTTGGGATAAGTATCCCCCATGCCATTTTCAAAAAGGCCAGAGCTACCAGTTAAAACAAGCGTTTTAATTCGTTCTGGATGTTTTAAAATATGAATCAGCGCCACATGTCCGCCCAATGAATTTCCCAACAAATGAATTTGAGTATAGTTACGGTGCTCAATAAATTTATGAACAAATTTTTGAAGCCCCCCCACTGAAGTATGAAGTAAATCAAGTTCAAGTAAAGGGAGAATGGGGACAATTACCCGATGAGTTTTTTTAAAAAATTCGATTAGTGGCATGAAATTGCTCAATGCGCCAAAAAGGCCATGGAGCAGCATCAGCGGTTCGCCCTGGCCTTCCTCTAAGTATTTGAACTTTCCGTCTTGTTTTATTTCGTAACTCATTCTATTGGAACTAATAGTAAATTCTAGTCATTAACAAGTTGCTAAATTATACAATCGCACTGAAATTACAGTAAATAATGGTAAAGCCTATTAATTAAACATGAATTTTATCAGATACAGTGGAAAAAAAGTCCCCCAATTGAGAAAAAGCATCTTTAAAAAGGGGGATCCATTTGCCGAGGCCCTCTATTACTTTTGGTCCAACTGGCTGCACATAGGGGTAGGCAAGCGATTCTGAAAGGGTAGCTTTTTCAAATAAATGTATTTTATCGGCATAAAATAAGAACACACTAAAGATGATAGTATACAAGGCGGCATAGAGTAAAATGCCTCCTAATCGGTTGACCCATCCCAAAAGAGCCATTTCAAAAGTTTTCTCGATGAGTTTAGCGCACATGTGAATGATTAATACTACCGCCAAAAACAATACTACAAATGAAAGTACAACGAGCCATTTGGAAGAACTTGAATGATGGGGTTGAAAATAACTGGCCACTGCGGCTGATAATTTTACCGCTGCAGCAATACCTACAATAAAGGCAATGAGTGAAAAAAGGGCAATTATTAACCCCTTCTTGTATCCCTTAAAAAGTGCAATAACAATAATAATGGCAAAAATGATATCTAACATAGAAAATTTTCTAATAGGGTGCTATAAGCAACCTGACGCTAAAAATTAATAATATGCCTTACTAACTCAATAACTCCTTTACCAGATTACTGATGGCTTTTCCGTCTGCCACACCTGCCAATTGTTTACTGGCAATACCCATTACTTTGCCCATATCTGCAGGAGAAGCGGCGCCGATTTGGGTAATGATTGCTGCAACTGCAGCCCTTATTTCAGCTTCAGAAAGTTGTTTTGGAAGAAATCTTTCTATTACTTCCATCTCTTCTTTCTCTTTCACCGCTAAGTCAGTCCGGCCCTGCTTTTCAAATATTTCAAGTGAATCCTTTCTTTGTTTCATCATCTTTTGTAAAAACTTCTGTTCAGTGGCCTCGTCGATTTCCCCTCCTGCACCGGGTTCAGTTTTTGCTTTGATGATTTCTGCTTTAATTGCACGCAAGCTGCGAAGCACGCCTTCATTTTTCGCTTTCATGGCGTCTTTCATTTCAGCCATTATTTGTTGTTCTAAAGCCATAATATTTTTTTAATGGTTATTAGCAGATTGTAATATTTACATTTGCTATAATCTAGCAGCATCATTTTTATAAATCTCTTTTGCAATGTACGTAGCTTACTGATAAGTTTCGTATACTTTTATTGTTGTTCTTTTAGCTGGATAGATTTAAACTTTTCAAAAAATGCTTCAGCAAATTTTTTCATATCGTCACTAAGTTCCTGCTGTTGGGTGGCTCTTTTAAAAGTATCCGCCATGGTCATTAACATCTGATAATAAAAATCTGCCATTTCATCCATCATCATATCTTTTGTCCAAAGATCGATGCGCATGGCAGTTTTATCAGCGCCGTCCCAAAATGCAATACACATAGCTTTGGCTTTTTGGGCCATATCTGCCGTACTGTCCGATGCCGTCCAGTTGATTTGTTCAGGCACTTTGTTTGGATCTAATAGTACGTCAATTTTAATTGTAGATTGGTTCATATGTTGATTAGCTGATTGGCCAATTAGCGGATTTGAAAATATATTGGTGGCAAAGGTAATCTCTTTACAATGGAAACAGCAAGCTGTTCGTTTTTTCGAAGTACTTTTTAATTAATGTTCAACGATTGATACCGATTATTTTTTGCCTTTTTTATTTTGAGCTAAGATGGATTTCCACCACTTGGCATTCAGTTTCGCATCCTTACTTTTATTCATTAATAATCTCCCGCTTTCGATCAATTCGGAGCGGGTAGTCTCCTCCTTAAAAAGGAGCATCATTTTTTCTGCAATATCCTCAA
>JBIKOV010000291.1:0-3879 GCA_044357815.1 Ferruginibacter sp.
CATATTTTACAAGACCATATACCTCACAAGACAAAGGAACAATTGAGAATAGAAATGGTGTAATCAGATTATTTTTTCCTAAAAAAACAGACTTTAGACTAATCGATGAAAATGAAATTAGACGGGTAGAATTTGAAATTAATAACAGGCCAGTTAGAAAATTTGGTTATTTATCTGCTAATGAAGTATTTTTACGAAAGAAGGTAAGTGTTGCACTTATCAGTTGAACTCAGCAAATACAATTTTTGCAAAACAATATCCTTGTGTGAAAAGGTAATGGAAATTTTTGCAGTACCACTTTCTGTTGTCATCAAAAACCGTACGTCCTTCTCCCCTGTTTTATAATTTACCCAGTTTATTTTTTCACCCTCAGCAGAAAGAATCGGTGCCAAGTATTGGCCAAAAGCTGTCCAGAACTGCTGAGTTAAAAAAGATACCTCCTGCCTTGAATACATACAGTAAAATTACTGGATAAAGCGGTACAATTAAATCGGTTTTTAAAATACGGTAAGCCCATCCCACAATTTACTAGCTTTGCAGCCTTATGACCCTGAGAAAG
The DNA here is from genome assembly GCA_044357815.1 of Ferruginibacter sp. Taxonomy (GTDB): domain Bacteria; phylum Bacteroidota; class Bacteroidia; order Chitinophagales; family Chitinophagaceae; genus Ferruginibacter. The sequence continues at coordinate 560 of JBIKOV010000291.1, forward strand.
GAAGCTTTTATAACCTGGAAATTATCTACCCCCATCATATTAGGAGAGCTGACACAAATGGCACTCGGCATTATTGACAGTATTATGGTAGGAAAAATCAGCTACCAGCAATTGGCTGCCGCTGCATTGGTAAATAGTGTGTTGAATATACCTTTTGTACTCGGTTTTGGATTGACAATATCAGTCTCTCAAACGGTATCTATGGCCAATGGCAGAAGAGATAATTTGAAAGTATCTCATTACCTATACAATGGATTTTGGTTGTGCACCATTGCTGCTATTTTGATAGCAGTAGGCTTGCAATTCAGTAAAAATATTTTATTTCATCTAGGTCAGGATATTGAAGTGGCTAACTTAGGAGCACCTTACCTGCAGCTGATGGGCTGGTCCATCATTCCAATGATGATGTTTATCAGTTTGAAACAATTTGCAGATGGATTAGAAAGAACTAGGACTGCCATGTTGCTTTCCATTGCAGCATTACCGATTAATATTTTTATTAACTGGCTATTGGTATATGGAAATGGTGGATTTCCAAGACTTGAATTAACCGGTGCAGGCTATGGCACATTAATTACCAGGATTTTAATATTATTAATATTTATGGTGGTTTTATTTGTCCACCCATTTTTCAGCAGGTACATAGCGGTTAGAAAAAATCAATGGAACCTTCGGTTACACACTATCAAAGAATTATTACATATTGGAATACCCAGCAGCCTTCAGGTTACTATGGAATCTGGCGCATTTGCCGTGTCCAGTATCATCATTGGCACATTGGGAGCTATTCAACTGGCAGCCCACCAAATAGCCATTAGCTGCGCTTCCCTAGCCTTTATGGTTTCTTGGGGGTTGGCTCAGGGAGCATCTATTAGAGTAAGTAATGCATGGGGCAGAAACAACTGGAAAGACATTAATAGTATTGGAAAAACTACGCTGATCAGTGGTATCATTTACGGGATACTGGGTGTTTTATTTTTTGTTTCCTTCAGATATGCTTTACCGTTGGCATTTAATAATGACGCTACCGTAATGGCCCTGGCTTCGGTTTTAATGTTATATGCTGCCGTATTTCAAATATCGGATGCAACACAGGTAATAGCAGTGGGTTTATTAAGAGGTATTAAAGATGTAAAAGTGCCCACTCTATATATTGCGATTGCTTACTGGGTGGTAGGCATTCCGGTGGGCTGCTTAATGGCATTCACTTTTAAAATGGGTGTAACAGGCATGTGGATTGGATTTGTAAGTGGTCTTACCTTTTCATCTGTTTTTTTAAACTACCGCTTCTTTAAATTATTGAACCAAAAAAATGCTACATTGTTATAGTAGATTCGTTAGATGGGATGAGTGCCTTCTTGCAATATTGATAGCTCAGGATTCCATTAATATTTTAATCAATGAACGAAACTAAGTTCCGATACTACATTATCAATAAGCCTTTCAATATGGTATCGCAGTTTGTTAGTTCTCATTCGGTAGGCTTGCTGGGCGACCTCGATTTTAAATTTCCCGAAGGAATTCATGCTGTTGGCAGATTAGATAATCATTCGGAAGGTTTACTCATTTTAACAACCAACAAAAAAATCACCCGACTATTATTTCTCAGTGACTCACCGCACAAAAGAACTTATCTGGTACAAGTGAATAATATACTCAGTGACGAATCATTACACCTACTTCAAACGGGTGTGACGATTCGAGTAAAAGAAGGGAAAGATTATACTACACCACCTTGCAGCGTAACAATCGTACAGGAGCCAAAGGAAATATATTCCTATGCTGCCAACCTTTCCGCCTATGGGCCCCACACCTGGCTGCTAATCACTTTAACAGAAGGTAAATTTCACCAGGTGAGAAAAATGATGGCAGCCATCCGGCATCGCTGCAAAAGGTTAATTCGAATTTCGATTGAAGATCTCACATTGGGAACGCTCAAACCTGGAGCAGTTCAGGAAATAGAAGAAAATATTTTTTTTGAGCTATTGAAAATAAATACAACGCAATAAAGGAGTTGAAAGAAAAAAACATATTCAAATAAAAAATAGAAAATGAAAAAAGCATTGGTAATTGGAGCTAGCGGACTTATCGGACAACAATTGATTGACCTACTTCTCCAAGATGAAAATTATTCAGTAATTGCGCTCATTCGAACAGCTTTGCCCATTCAACATGAAAGATTGATACAAGTGCCATTCAATTTTGATAATCCCAATAATGAGGTAATCCAGGCAGATGAAATATTTTGTTGCTTGGGTACTACCATTAAAGTTGCCGGATCTCAGCAGGCTTTTTACAAAGTAGATTTTGAATATGTACTTGATATTGCAAAAAGAGCTTACTTAAATGGGGCGAAAAAATTTGCTTTGGTATCCTCGATGGAGGCCAATAAAAACTCCACCTTTTTTTATTGTAAAACAAAAGGAGCAATTGAGGAAGCAGTCGCTAAAATTGGGTATGAAAGCCTATTTATTTTCAGGCCATCGCTTCTATTGGGCAAACGAACAGGATTTAGATTGGAAGAACGCATTGCTCAATCTATTTTTAACTTCTTTTCCATTTTAATTCCCAAAAAATACCAAGCAATCCAAGCCAGACAGGTGGCAAAGGCAATGATTGTCTGCATGAATGCTTGCGACAAGGGCGTCCATATATTGGAGTCCAATAAAATTGCCGATTTTTAAAACGGAATTCAATCAAATTGCGCAACACTAGACCCTAATTTCCTCCTCTAGTTCATCCTCGCTCAATTCTTCCTCTTCGCCAAAATCAAATTCTTCTAATAATTCATCCTGCTCTTCTGCATCCACATACATTGAATTGTCATTTAAAATGACAATCAGTAAAATCACTCCGTTACCAGCGTCTTCTTTGAGAAAATCCCATTCCTCAATTTCCCAACCTTGTTCCAGTAATTCATTGATTCCCTCCACGGCTGTAATCGTAAAAGGTGATTTCAAACCTTGAACTAATTGCTTAACATCCACGCTTGCTGTGAGTAACTTTTGCATATTTTATAATTAAAGGGTAAATATTTATTTCCAAAAATGGTTTAAAACTGAATATAATATATCAATTAATTGTAATATACTACAAACCCTCATAAGATGCAAATCCAAATAATATTGCAGGTTACTCACAAAAAAATGGCTAGTATAGGTTAAAATAAAGATTTCCGATAGCCGAATAACTAAAATAAACAGCTGGTGAAAGTTTAAATTGCCATGATACAAACTGCTGTGAAAAGGGATAGGGAAATTTGATTTTTAATTTAATTCAACATTTATAGTAAAATTCTTGTTATTGTTGCACCATGCAGG
>JBIKOV010000292.1:0-3871 GCA_044357815.1 Ferruginibacter sp.
TATGCCATCAAATAAGCCCTATCTGGGTCAGATTGTGCAATGTAAAGCGTCTTTTCATCAGGCGAAAAAGCCAATCCATTGGGGCGAGTCAAATCTTTTATAATAAGTGAAACAATCCCGTTTTTATCAATTCGATAAACTCCAAAAAGCGCTGTTTCACGGCTGGAATCTTTATCTTTTTTAGGCATACCGTAAGGCGGGTCAGTAAAATAATAATCACCGTTTGACTTTTGCACAATATCATTTGGACTATTGAAACGCTTTCCCAAATAATTGTCGGCAAGCGTTTTTTTACCACCAATTGCAATGGGCATTGCAGCAATTCGGCGGTCGCCATGTTCACAGGAAATTAATTGGCCTAATTTGTTAATAATCAATCCATTACTTCCAGGCTCATCGCCATAAGGCAGGATGCCAGTATAGCCTGAAGGCTTCAGAAATTCTGTAATCTTCTCCCCTTCTTTCCATTTATAAATGGTATTAGCCGGAACATCCGAAAACAACAAATAACCTCCATTTTTAACCCAAACAGGTCCTTCTGACCAAAGGAACCCATCGCCAATCACTTTAATCTTGGCATTTTTGTCTATTATATTATCTAAACTAGGGTCAAGACGGGCTATTTGTCCGATGTATTTGTTTTGTGCAGAAGAAATGTAACTAACAAGAATAAAGGTTGTAAATAAAAGTATATTTTTCATAAAAGCTGATTGAAAATTGAAGAAATTAAAATTAGATTTGTTTGGCAGGATTTCCAAAAAAGGAAATTAATGTTTAGTGATAAAAGTTTTTCACGCGTAAAGGAAAAACGGATGATCTCTTTAGTTCACTTTTTTACCGATGATTTGTTAAACCTGAAATAGCATTTAGCGAAACAACTTCATATCCTGCAAATAAACGCTCAGCCGCAAATATGTCAGTAAAACTGTCTATATATACCATTTATGATCTGCGAAATACGATGATGATGAGCGGATTAGCCCCCTTCCCTTTTAGTCATTATAATACGCTTGCTACAATAAATTAAAAAAAGTTGCAGCTATGCATAAAAAAATAGGAGGTCAAAAATTAGCTAAGGGAATTTTTTCTTTCCATACTTGCTAATTTTCTTTTTAATAATTCCTATTCCACATTCGCTAAAAAAGTATTTGCTGGTTTAATCTATCTGTAATAATTAGTTTGCTTTATATACTTTATCTGCTACAGTTTTCCATTTATTATAGATTCTTCCAACAAGCGCTATTTCATTTCCCCTTGGTATTGTAAGCAGATTTGTATTATGTGTTTCTCCCCAATCCGCTTCCCACTTAGAGATCATTTTATAAAAATCATTCGCTTCATTTCGTGGACGTTTAAAACGGTGATTGATGTTTACCTCTTTATAGCGGGAGGAGGTGTCTTTATTTAATTCGGTATTTAAAAAAGAAATGAATTTAGCCCAACGGGGCTTGTACAAATCACTTACCATGCCATTCCACTGCCTTGCAGAATAATCATACTGTATGGCATTGGGATCATAGGGCCCCCATGTAGTGATCAAACCTCTTGCATTTTTTTCATAGAGATCCTTTTCCGCTTTTGTTATACCAATGGCTCTTGCATTGGCGATCCATTCACCTAATAAAAACTCTTTCCTTGTGCCAAGCAATTCATCGAAATCATCCATCAAATTCAAGAACTGTTTGCTGTAAAAGGCAAATGAATCAGGCTTGTTATTTCTATACGAATCCGCCATTTGTAGTTGAATGGGAATAGCAAGGTCCGCTAAACATTGGCGCATCAAATCAACCAAATCATATTTATAGGTGTCTTTACTTTTTACGGGTGCTGATGCATTTTTCAATAAAGCGACCGCTATCCATAAACTTTTAAAACGATAATTTTTTTCGCTGTTCAATGCACCATTGGGTGAAGCGCCATTTACTTGTAACGCGGGCCTTGCACAAATAGACGACTCCCTCGTCGTTACCACCCCCCCTTGTTTGCCATAGGCTGTGTTCAACAAGGTATCCCAGGCAGTTTTGGTATTATTATCCAAACTTCCGTAACGGGATCTTAAATAATCATACAACCATTCTTTTGTATCCGGCTTTTTGGTGTACCAGGCCATTTCACTGGCGGCCTCATATATCACCGGGTTATGCTCAATGGCTTCGGGAAACATACCAATCCCCTGCAATTGTTTGGTTGCTTTATTGTCAAGCAGTGCAGGATAGCGGCCAAGTACCGCATCCAGGTCTCCACCCATAGCGGTATTGCCCCCAAAATTATGAATAACACCTGCTACCCAAGGCCTGCCCCAAAATGCCTCACTGCCTTTCCATTTGGCAGTGTTCAAATCTAGCATTAAGATTTTATCTGGTGGAATGGCTTGCACTATCGGTTTACGCATACTCCATGTTTGCATGGCAATGATGGCTTGCGGATCAACTGAAATCGTAGTTTCATAAATGGCTTTACCAACTGCCGCTAAATATTCGTCACCTTCTTTCGGTGGTTTGCCTTCATGAAATGGATCGGCTGCATAAATGTGATTGGTGCCAAACAGTTTTGTTTGTTCATCCAAAAACGTTTTACTCATTTTTGAGAACAAGGGATCGAGTGGATCTAATTGAGCCGTGCCCGCCCCTACATAAAACCAGATTGGCTTTTTTACAATATTGGCCTGTGGTTGTTTTTCAATCAGCTTAATGGGTACATAGCCAGTAAAGCCCTGCAGGATAGGCGTCATGCCCAGCTCCCTTTCTCTTTGTAAAATTTTCTTTCCTAACACAATGCTGCGGTTAATCCATTGTTGCGGCAAAGGCCCGAAAATACTTTCAATATTCGTCATCCATTGCCAGGCAAAATAAGCGGGCCCTACTAAAAAAGAACGTATCTCATCATCACTCATTCCATATTTTCGTAAGGTATTTTGCCAAACGGCTTCCTGCCCCGTTACCGCTAATGGCATATTGATCCCTTTCATTGCCATCCAGTCTATTTCCTTTTCCCAGCGTTCCCAATTCCACCAGCTCATGGAATAATTAAAGGTGCAATAATTCAGGTACACTCTTTCTTTATACGGAGAAAGAATATGCACTTTCTCTTTTACCTTCGGCAATACATTGGGCATATCAATATTATCGCCACACCAGCTTTGCTGCACATGACAATAATATTTTAAATACCAGTTAAGCGCCGATGCGATGGAAATGCTATTGTTGCCACGCAGCATTATTTTATTGTTGACAGATTCTATTTCAAAAACATCCTGCTTGTTATCATCAGCAGAAATTTGTTCCACTACAAAATATTTTGCATGCGTAGGCACCATTCTTTTTATTAATGATCCAGACGCTTTAACTACATCCTGTGCATAAAGCGGAAACTGAAAAAACAAAAAATAAAAGGCGGCACTAATACTAAAGATTTTTTTCATACCGATATATTGAGCATATTTAAATTTCCCTTTATAACCCTGCAGATGTTATGATTTGAAAGGCCATTCCAGCAGATGGATATACAATCGCTTCCTATTCTCATTGTATGTAAGCAAACAATTATCAACAACCATATTAATACAACCTGATTGTTTGCCGCCTCGTATCATTTGTTATGGGCCAAAGCAAATCATTGGCTTCTATTGCCAGCGGAGCATTTACCGTTTGTTCGGCAAGTAAATAACATTCAAAACCTTGTGCGTTGCCATATTCAATCTTTATAGTTTTTCCTGCATATTTCGACAGGTCAACAGCGATCATATTCCATGCTTTGGCTTTATCACTGGGCATGCCTGCCCTGGCATAATTAGCAAATTTATTGATAGCCGCTTTGCTTTTGCGATAGCTTGTCGCACTATCGCCATTGATTATTATTTTTGGAACAGATG
>JBIKOV010000293.1:0-3865 GCA_044357815.1 Ferruginibacter sp.
AATTCATGATAGCTATAACCATTTTAGTGACGGCGTTGACTTTCCAACCCCACGTCTTAATGACGATTTTGTAGGAAGAGTAATCGACCAGGATGATGTACCCAGGTAACAATTACCTGTATAAAATTAAATTCAAAAAATGAAAATAAAAGTTAGGGTGACCTGTTTTTGGGAGAGGGATGAAAATTATTTAAACACCATAAGATTATTTGGTCGGGGTAATTTACACTGGAAGAATATCGAATTTGTAGCGGATAACAGTTATGATCGGTTAATTATTCTAACAAAGCCCCATAAGGCACTCGGGGAGTATGATAGTCGAAAGGCTATTACTTTTCTGACCGAGCCGCCCGCTTCACCTAACCGGAGCAATAATCCATGCGCTCGCACTGAAACAATGTATCTCCCATTACCCTTTTGGCCCTCAAAAATATTGGGGGCGCTTAAGAATGGTGGGGACGGGACGCCCATACGAAAAACAAAGCTGCTTTCATGCATTACCAGTGACCTGAATTTTATGGAAGGGCATTTTTACAGGTTGAGAATGGTAGATATACTGGATCAGTTAATTGAGGATGGCTTAGATATATGGGGAAAGGGGTATGGAAATATTTTCTTTGAGAGGCTGACAAAATATAAGGGAGAATTAGTACAAAAATATGATGCGCTTTGGGATTATAAATATCATTTCATTAGCGAAAACTCTTTTGAGTTGGGGTATTTTACTGAAAAAATATTAGACTCGATTGTTGCCGAAACATTGTGTTTCTACGATGGATGTAAGGACCTGGAGAAATTCATAGATGAAAGGGCCTTTGTCAGAATTAATGTAAAAGAATCATTACATGCAGCCGACTCAATAATAAGAATGATCCAAAATCACTAGTGTCCGGTTAAATTAGGTTGATTTTCAATTGAATATGGTTTTGTTCTTTGACATCTTGGTATAAAGTGTTTTCAAAAAGACTTGGCAAACGAGTTTTATCTAACAGTGATACGCTCATAATTTGCAGTATTTCATATGGTGATTGTTTCAATTTTAATTTTGCTTTGATTATGGCTACTAAAGTATAAGTACTGATGGCAATATAGATTTGAGTTCTTACTGCATTTTCAGAAACGCCCCAAAATGATTTTATTTTTAGGTGTTGTTTGATCCATTTAAAAAATAATTCAATCTTCCATCTATTTTTATAAAGTAGTGCAATTTCAGTTGCTGGCAAAGTCAAGTTGTTTGATAAAAAAACATAAGTTCTCTTTTGCTCTGCATCATAAATTTTTACGCGTCTAAATATTTTTTCATATTTCTCATTGGAAGTTGCCCCTTTTAATTTTATTCGTTGATCACATATAATTCCATTTTTCTTATCTGGTTTATCTGCTGACATTCTAATAAATGAGAGGTTCTCCTTTGATCTTATTACAAAATAGGAATCATGCTTATCAATAGTTGCCATTCGTTCAAAGTCAATGTAGCCGCGGTCCATGATATAATATCCACCTGGTTCATAAGTTATAAAATCTAATCCATTGACATCATGTACACTTGCTGGAGTGATATGCATAAAGACTGGAATAGAAGTTTTAACATCTAATAATGTGTGCACTTTAATTGCTGCTTTTGTTCTTCTAAAAGTTGCCCACCAAAATACATTTAGACAAAGATCAATTGTAGTGGAGTCGAAAGCATACACATTACCCGTTATTGATTTATCAAAATCAACATTTGAGATACATACTTTTTGAGCTTCTCCTATCAACTCGTAAGCAAACATTTCAAAAATTTGGCAATCCCTTTTTTCGTTTGCTTCTGCTAGATTCGATCTTGAAATGTTTTTCCCAAATCCCAAATGATAATGCTTTGTTTTATGTGCGGTTAAACAAACAAGTAAATCACGAAGACTATCACGATTGCTTAATTGTCCAAACATCATGCACATTAACTGGTTCCAGCAAGTAAAATATTTAACCCATTTATCTCCTTGGAAAGAGCTAACACATCGATCAAAAATACGAGCAGGTAGAAAAGTAACGATTTGAGAAAAAACATATTTACCTTGATTCATAAACAAGCTGATTTTCAGCAAGTTATGAAATGACTCATTTCAAATCGTCACCGACCTTTTTTCTTATGAAATACATATGTACCAAGACTTTCAAAGAACTAATAACTATTTTTACCGGACACTAGTGATCCAAAATAATGAATATTCCAGGCGAATTAAATATATAAAACAACAAAAGAAGAGGTTGTTAACTGATCTAAATCCGCTAAACATAATCTGGATGAGCGTTAATGACAAGGAGGTTTTAAAAGAATGCCTGTTGTGATTGAATTTAAATATTGAAAACTTGGTTAAAGATAAAAATTAAACCTTTTAGATTAAAAAAAAGTACCACTATGTCATTAAGCAAATATATTTTAAGATTAAAACTAATTGATTCATTAATCCGCAAAAAATCTACAGGAAACTCTGCAAACCTGGCCAAAAAATTAAATCTTTCCAAATCAGGGGCTGATAAATTTATACGAGAAATGAAAGAGGAGGGATTTCCTATTTTATACTGCAAAAAAAGGAAAACCTATTTCTATAGTGAAGAAGGGGAAATGGCTGAAAAGTTATTTGTAACAGAAATAAATTCTGAAGATCTAAAAAATAATGGGTAACTAAAATTCCTTTCCTGTTTTTTTATAATGTAATTATAGTAATTTTTTAGAAGTTAATTTTACATTTATTATTTCTGTAAATAAAATTACAAGCTAAAGTTATGGGGCCCATCTTTCAAATAATTCGCATTAATTATCTTTTAGATAATTGTCATCTATGAAAATACCATCGCTAAAAAACATCTTTAGCCCAATACACAACTGTGAAGAAGTAGTTTACCAGATTTGTGATTTGCACGACGTTCCTGTAACCAGAAGTTTTATCAAAACACAATTCGAAGAACATCCGGATTTTGCAAGTCTACTTTCAGTAGGTGATATTTTAAAAAAGATAGGGATTGAAAGTTTGTCAATAAAAATCCCTGTTGAACAAATAAATGAGTTGCCCACACCCTTTATTGCACAGATAAAGAGAAATCAGCAATTATTTATTGTAATAAAAGATTTAAATAAGTCAAACATCAATTTCTTTAATCCCGATACAAATAAATACGAAACCTCCGATTTGAAAATCTTTGAATCACAATTTACAGGCATTGTACTGCTTGTAGAACCAGGTGAAAATTTCGGAGAAAAAGATTACAAGCAAAATTTGCAGAAAGAAAAAAGGAAGACGCTGACAAATATACTGACAGTAGCAATTATCCCAATTTTTTCTTTGCTTGCTTGTTGTTTAGCTTTTATCAATTTTGGAACAGCTTCAATCGCTGCTATCATTTATACTTTAATAACCTTAGCAGGGGGTATTATAGGTATCGTATTGCTTTGGTATGATGTAGATCAGCACAACCCTGCTTTGCAGCAAATTTGTTCTGCAGGAACGAAAGTAAATTGCGGGGTAATATTAAATTCAAAAGCATCCAAAATATTTGGCATCAGCTGGAGTGTTATAGGCTTTATTTATTTTGCCGGAAGTCTTCTTAGCTTGATGGTAAGTGGGCTCTTCCATTTACCTGTGTTACTTAGTATTGCATGGCTGAATGTACCTGCATTACCTTATATAATTTTTTCAATTTATTACCAGGCAAAAATTGCCAGGCAATGGTGTGTAATGTGCCTCGCGGTACAAACTATTTTGGCTTTACAATTTATTACCGCACTTTTGGGCGGATTGCATAACATTCCATTTAATACAACTACTTTCTCCGATATTTTAACTATTGCGATTTGTTTTAGTATTCCTTTCCTGGTTATTAA
>JBIKOV010000294.1:0-3860 GCA_044357815.1 Ferruginibacter sp.
GGCAAGGAGTTTCCTGATAATGCCAGCTTTAGAAAATATGGGATCGGTTTAACCAAAGATGATTGGAGAAGAAGTAATACGGATTCAATTATTTCCATGTTGAGCGTCGCAATAAAAAAGGAAAGGAAAACCTGCCAGTTTGGTATTAGCCCCTTTGGCGTTTGGCGAAACCAGGATAAAGACCCTATCGATGGAAGCAAAACCATTGGCGCACAGACGAATTACGACGACCTATTTGCGAATATTTTATTGTGGCTAAAGAAAAGCTGGATCGATTATGTAGCTCCACAATTATACTGGGAATTTGGACATCGTATTGCACCCTATGAAGTATTGTTGGCATGGTGGGGCAATCATACTTACGGAAAACATTGCTATATCGGCATGGGAATCTACCGGGCTAATAGCAATGCCGCCTGGAAAGAATTAAGCCAGATACCCCGACAAATTGTATCCATGCGCAAGACCCCCAATATGAAAGGCATGATATTTTTTAGTAGTAAAACTTTCGAAAAAAATCCTAACGGATGGAGTGATTCCCTGAGGCTAAATTATTTTAGGGTGCCAGTTAAGGTCCCTCAAATGGAATGGTTGAAATAGCAATCCTTCAGCTTATCATTGTAAACCAAAGTTTTGTAGATCATTACAATCGAGTAAGGTAAGTGGAAAAATATATTCTTAACAAGTAGCTTACTCTATATTCCAACTCATATTTCCATCCTTCTCATCTTTTAAAATAATGCCTTGTGCCAGCAATTGCTTTCTTATTTTATCGGAGGTGGCGTAATCTTTTTTTTCTTTGGCTTCTTTTCGGATGTCAATTAATAATTGCATTACCCCATCCAAAGCACTGCCGTCGTGGGAGCTGGAGTTTTTTAATCCCATAATATCCTCCAGATAAGTGGAGAATGAATCCTTCAGCATTTGAAGGGTATTGGATGAAAGGGCATTTGCAGCAATATGACCATCTTTGATAGAGTTTATGACAGGGGCCAGCTCAAACAAATTTGCCAATACTTTTGCAGTACTAAAATCATCATCCATAAAAGTTGCTAGCTCTTGTAGCAAAGTAACAGTTTTTTCCTCCAATGCTAAATCGGAAGCTTGCTGTTCAGGAGTGACAGTAAATTTTTTCAACAATTCATATGCTTCCCATAAACGCTTGAAGGCTTTTTCACTTGCTTGCAATGCCTCGCTACTAAAGTCGATTGGACTTCTGTAATGGCTTTGCAAAATGAAAAACCGTATCGTCATTGGGTCAAAAGCCTGTGTAAGTAGCGGGTGCGTACCAGCAAACATCTCTGTTAATTTAATCTGGTTATTGTAGCTTTTACCCATCTTGCGGCCATTGACCGTTATCATATTATTATGTACCCAATATTTTGCCGGCTTGTGATGATTGCAAATGGTACTTTGTGCGATTTCACTTTCGTGGTGGGGAAACTGAAGGTCCATACCACCTCCATGAATATCAAACTCCGCACCTAGGTACTTGGTAGCCATGGCGGAGCATTCAATGTGCCAACCAGGATACCCTTCGCCCCATGGGCTTTTCCAACGCATGATATGCTCTGGTGCAGCAGATTTCCATAATGCAAAATCTGCTTTATCCCTTTTTTCCTCCTGCCCATCCAGCTCTCTGGTAGTTTCTAGCAGGTCATCAATAATTCTTCCGCTTAACTTACCATAATCGTGGGTAGCAGCATATTTTTTTACATCAAAATATACAGACCCATTTACTTCATAGGCATATCCTGCTGCAATGATTTTTTCTATCATAGTTAATTGCTCCACAATATGCCCGGTGGCAGTTGGTTCTATACTTGGCTCCACACAATTCAGTTCCAACATCGCCCAATGAAATAAATTGGTATATTTCTGTACCAACTCCATTGGCTCTAGCTTTTCTAGCAGCGCCTTAGCGGTTACCTTGTCTTCCGCAAGTTTCCCTTCCTCTTCAAAATGACCAGCATCGGTAATGTTGCGCACATAGCGCACTTTGTATCCTTTAAAACTAAGATAGCGGTAAATAAAATCAAAAGTTACATAAGGTCGGGCATGGCCGAGATGGCTTTCTCCACTTACCGTTGGCCCACACACATACATTCCCACATGTCCGGGTGTGATAGAGGTAAATGTTTCTTTTTGACGGCTGTAAGAATTATATATTTTTAACGACATAATAAATGTTTATTGTATGTACCCATGTGGTAGGATTTTAAATGATGGCTTCATTTAGAAAAGCTATTAGACTGAAGTAAATTATATTATTTAGTCTTTTACCACTCAACATGAATTCAATGCAAATATACTGTATTCAATTATTCCGGAAGAAGGCCGATATCCGCAATAACGGGAAAGTGGTCGCTTAGCTTTTTTGCTATTCTGGTAAACTGATGAACTGAATATCGTTTATCAACAAAAATATTGTCAATTCTCAATGTAGGGGAAATACCACTAAAGGTTCTTCCAATTCCTGACCCTTTCATTACAAAGGCATCTTGTAGTTCGTTCCCTATTTTTTCATAAGGATAGGAGTTGGGCACATCATTAAAATCGCCACAAACAATTACCGGGTAAGGGCTTTTATCAATTTCTATTCTCACCTTATCTGCCTGTGCCATTCTTTTTTGAAAAGCATTTTTGAATTTAGTGATTAGGTTTTTTGATCGCTCTATGTCGGTATTCGTTTTGATGGAAGGATTTTGTATGTAGTTTAAATTAGTGCTGCTAAAACGCAATGATTGCAGGTGACAATTAAAGACCCGAATTGTATCATTGCCTTTTACAATATCTGCGTATTGGAAATTTGAATTGTAGTCGTAAGGAAAATTACGGATGGTTTGTTTGTTGATAATGGGATATTTGGAAAAAATAATTTTCCCGAAATGCTGCTGACTTAAAAAATTATCCTTGTAATGGTAACTATAAAAGTAATAGGGAAAATGGAGTTGATGTAAAAAGTCAAAAACTGAAAAAAAACTATATTTACGATAATAGGCATTGTTCAAATCGGCAAGGGTATCGCCGCTTACCATCTCCTGAAAACAAGCAATATCTGGTTGATATTCATTTATAAGGCCAATCATTTTTTGGAAGGTGACAGGGCTTTCCTTAAACTTCATAATATCGAACTGTGCTACATTCCAGCTCATTATACGAATATCGCTTGGTTGTTTTTTATGTTGAAAGAATGATGAAAATCGAAAAGGGATAATATTGCCAACATGTTTGTAAGAAAGTGCCCCAGTAATTAAAAAAATAACTACCCAGGCAGGTTTTACAAATAACCAAAAAATAAAGAAAATAAAAAGCACCAACAGTAAATAAAATAACGATAAGGTTAATAAGCCTACCGGCCACCAAGAGGCTGAAAAGAATACCTCACTGTAGCAGCCCATTAAAAACAACACCGCCACCACCGCATTTGCAATGATTAAAATATTTTTTGTTAATCGGCGGATAATGCTTTTTGGCATACCGTAAAGATAGTATTTGCCTTTTATACCTAGTTGATTTTTAAAGAGTTCTTTATTTGGAAATGACCCTGTTTCCTTGTAAGCGCGCGGCTATTATTTTGTGCTATGCTGTACTAACTAGTCGACCCTCAAAAAGTTTGTTTGGGCGATTTGTCAAAGTAGGTGTTTTGTGCCCTTGAATAAAAAGTGCTTGAAATGTTCAACATCGGCCGTTAAAAAATCAAGGCTGTTTGAGCCAGCACACTCCATAAAGTAACTTACTCTGCCGGCGAGTTCCTTGATTTTAGGCTGATGTTGAACATTTCAGCCTTTTTATTCGCAGGCTTGATTTTTTTTGTTACTTTTTTGCATCAAGGCAAAAAAGTAAAGGATCGCTATTCC
>JBIKOV010000295.1:0-3858 GCA_044357815.1 Ferruginibacter sp.
ATCAATCCGCCGCGGCGGATTGATTTTTTAACGGCCGATGTTGAACATTTCAAGCACTTTTTATTCAAGGGCACAAAACACCTACTTTGACAAATCGCCTAAACAAACTTTTTGAGGGTCGACTATCTAAAAGAATTGGAAACAGTAATGCCATCAGAGCGGTAGGTTCGGCAAATGGAAACAATTCAATCTGCGTAGTAGTGCCCTACCATCGGGTAATCGGTAGTAATGGCGATTTGAAAGGGTATAACGGTGATCTATGGAGAAAGAAATGGCTGTTGGAACATGAAGGAAAATATATCAGTGGAGTGCAACACTTTATTGAATTTAGTAAAGATTGTAACAGTAATAAATAGCCGATCTTGTCGGATTGGATGAAAATATATTTCTTAAATAAATAAACCTTTCAATTAAAAAAGATCCCCCTAGTATTTGCACTAGGGGGATAAAAATATCTCAGGAGGCAACAAAAATGGACTCCCGCAAAACTGACTGAAATTATCTTATTACATTAAACAATCTTTTCCAACGTGGTCCCTTTTCCCAGCTAAACCAAATCAATGAAGCCTTCCCTACCACATGATCTTCGGGTACAAATCCCCAGTAGCGACTATCTAATGAATTGTGACGATTATCCCCCATTAACCAGTAATAATTGAACTTAAAGGTGTAACTGGTAGCCTCCATTCCGTTAAGGTATATTTTACCATTTTTATTTTCTAGTATATTTCCTTCAAAGGCTCTTATACAACGTTCATACCGAATATAATTATCCGGAGTAAGGGCGATAGAAACTCCTTTTTTGGGCACCCACAACGGTCCGAAATTATCCACGCTCCAGTGAGCAGTAGTATCATAATAAGGATATAGATCGTTACTAACTGGGTTAATCTGAACTTCTACTTTGATTACATTTTTTAATGCTGCAACCTTTTTCTTCTCTCCCTGAGTCATATTAATAATGTACATGCCATTATTAAATGACATGAATTCATGCAGATCTGGGTCGGTGTGTATACCAAAAGAATGAAGCTCCTCTTCATCCAAAGGACTGCTTGATTGAACATTATAATAAAGCTCTGATTCTTCAGGAAAAGGCTGCGCCACATCATTGAGGTACAAAACAGCATTTTTAATTTCAAGTTTATCACCTGCAATGGCCACGCAACGCTTTATGAAATTTTCACGCTTATCAACTGGGCGAGAAATGATAAGATCGCCATAATTTTGCCAAACCCTTTCTCTACCCATCTCTCTAACGGCTTGGTAATAGGTGATTTTTGATCCAAAATTTTCTTCATCGTTGATCAATGTATCATTGGCAGGAAAATTGAATACCACTGCATCATTTCTAGTTACATTCTTTGAAAACCATCTTGTATAAGGTATTTTTATCCACTCAGAATAGGATTTAGCATTTACCCAAGGCATCGTATGATGAACAAATGGCATTGCGATGGGCGTATTAGGAATTCTAGGACCATAAGCCGACTTACTGACAAACAAAAAATCGTTCACCAATAGTGTCTTTTCCATAGATGGAGTTGGAATGGTATATGCTTCAAATACAAAAGTGCGAATGAGTGTGGCAGCAACAATAGCAAAAGCTGCAGCATCGATCCATTCCCTAGAAGCAGATTTTTTATAATTATTAACTACTAACTCCCCAGCGAATTTTTCATTTTTGGAAAACCCAAGATGGGGAAAATAGATAAAAGGAAAAAAAACGGTCATAGCGTGATGCAAAAAACCAAAACGACCAAAATGCTCCACCCATTTAATAGTAATCCAAATGGTAACGAACTGGCCAGCTATAGGCACCAGTTGAAAAAAGAACCACCATTTATTTAATTTAATTTTTTGAACAATACACCAGGTGTTATAAAATGGGATCAGTGCCTTCCATCCATCTATACCTGCTTTTTTAAACATTCCAAACATTCCGATATGCCAACCAATAGTTGCTACAATAAAAATTATCCAGCCAATACTCATAAGTTAAATTTTACAAAGCCGAAATTACCATAATTATAGGTTTGGCAAGAATTTATATCATAAATGTTTTAAAATGTTTAATATGGGTATATTAAAATATATTAATTTATGCCTTAGTTATGCCTTTAAATGTTTCAATTGAAGCAAATATTGCAATGAAGCGGCACTGGAATTATTTAGCTAAATGGTGGCAATTATAAAATTCGGCTTAAATTCGCATTCAATTTCTAGTTAAATAAAATCCTTAAATACAGTAATAATGGTTGAGTCATTTGAAAAAATACCGGTACATATATTTGCTACCCCTCAAAAAGGTTCCATATTCGCTGCTGGTGAAATTGCAAAGCTCATTCAGCAAAAGCAATTGCTAGGACAAAATTGTGTACTAGGACTAGCCACTGGATCTACCCCTATTAGTTTATACAGAGAGTTGGTTCGCATGCATAAAGAGGAAGGATTGAGTTTTCAAAATGTAATCAGTTTTAACTTAGATGAATACTACCCATTAGAGCGAGAAGCTGTTCAAAGCTACTGGAGTTTTATGCATCAATACCTTTTCAAACACATTGATATTAAACCTGAAAATATACATATACCCGATGGGAAATGGAAAAAAGAGGATATTAAAAAACATTGTGATGATTTGGAAAAAACAATTGAATCGGTGGGCGGAATCGACCTTCAAATATTAGGAATTGGCAATAATGGTCATATTGGTTTTAATGAGCCTGGTTCAAGTATCTATTCAAAAACAAGGCTGGTAAATCTAGAAAATTCAACCCGAATTGCTAACGTAAAAGATTTTCAAAATATTAGCCAAGTGCCGAGATTGGCTATTACTGCTGGAATAAGTACCATTATGCATGCTAAAAGAATTATTTTGCTTGCATGGGGAATGAAATCAAGTATAGTTGCAAAATCAGTAGAAGGAGATGTAACAGAACAAGTACCTGCCAGTTTGCTGCAAACTCACCAAGATTGCATTTTTGTAATTGACGAACAGGCTGCGACCGAATTAACCAGAAATAAAACACCGTGGCTCACCGGTGAAATTGAATGGTCACCAAGAATAATTCGAAAAGCCGTAATTAATATGGCGCTAAAAACCGGTAAGCCTATATTGATGCTTACCAATAAAGATTACAATGATTACTCCTTAGGGGACTTACTTGCCGAAAAGGGGGATTCTTATGAAATTAATTTACAGGTATACTATATGTTGAGAGATAGTATTACCGGCTGGCCGGGAGGTAAAGCAAATGCAATTATACCCGGTCATCCTGAAAGATGTGAAATTCATCCAAAAAAAGTAGTGATTTTCTCCCCTCACCCGGATGATGATATTATCAGTATGGGAGGAACCTTTATGCGTTTACAGGACCAGGGACACGAAGTGCATATTGCCTACCAAACTAGTGGAAACATAGCTGTAACGGATGAATTTGTAACTCGATTTCTTGATTTCGCAGTTGGTTTTGAAGAATTGAGTGGTATTGACAACCGGATCTCAGCTGCTATATTAGAGAAGGCTAGCAGCTTTTTAGAGGATAAAAAACCAAACCAGGTGGATACTGACCAGATTAGGCAAATCAAGGGCCTAATAAGAAGATGTGAGGCTAGGGCAACCTGCCGATATGTAGGTTTAAAAGAAAAACAAATCCATTTTCAAAATCTTCCCTTTTATGAAACTGGAACCATACAAAAAAAACCGATGGGCGAGGAAGATGTCCAAAGAACAATAGCCTTACTTAGGGAGCTAAAACCGCACCAAGTATTTTGTGCAGGCGATCTTGCTGATCCACATGGTACGCACAAAGTTTGCCTTGACATTATTTTTGAATCTTTTAAAAGAATCAAAGCAGC
>JBIKOV010000101.1:0-11711 GCA_044357815.1 Ferruginibacter sp.
AAAATATTATTGTTCAATGCAAGATGCATTCCTACTGCCCCTTGCCTGTTTTGATAGGCAAGAAAACCTTCACTCGCCAAGTAGGTTTCAATATAGGTGATTGGCTTACCCATCAATTTTTCAAACCCTTTTTTATAAGGTTCCATTGCTACGCCGCCATGCACATAGAAGGCAAGGTTGGGCCAGATATCGTGAATTGTATTTAGTTTGTATCGATCAATGATTTTTTCCATGCACAACTGCAACCAAGCAGGAACGCCTAAAATGAAACCGATGTCCCAATTGGGGGCATTGTCAACAATCTCCTCTAATTTTTTTGCCCAGTCCTTTTCTTTAGCTATCTTCTTTCCAGGTTTATATAAACCTAATCCCTGAAACCAAAAGGGTATATTTTTTTGTTGAATTCCACTCAGGTCACCTGCAAAATAGGTGGGCCCTTTTTGCAGCTGGGTACTTCCGCCCAATAATAACCAACCCTTGCCCATCGCACTCCGAGGCACATCTTCATATTTGGCCAGACTGATCATTTGTTTGATACTGGTAATCGTATTACTTCGGATAAGGTCTTTAGTGATGGGAATAAATTTGCTGGATGCTTCACTAGTGCCACTGCTGAGGGCAAAGTACTGAATTACTCCCGGCCAGCATACATCTGGAATACCCTCCTTGGCCTTGTGCCACCATTGCGAGTAAAGTTTGCTATAATCGAAGCTGGGTACCAATTGCTGAAACTTTTTGCCGGGATGACGGCTCATTAATATCTCGTCAAATTTATAGAGTTGTCCAAATTGAGTAAACCTTGCTTTGCGCAATAATTTTTTAAGCACTTTTATTTGCTGCCGCCTGGGATCACTCACGGGCAAGTTTAATGCCCTTGCGATACTTTTGGGAAGTTTCAATTCAAAAATTGGCATGCAGTGGTTTGAAGTTGTGCAGCAAATTTACTCTTTACAACGCGTTTACGGCCAATAATTTCTGAAAGCCTTGGAGATCTCTATTTTTTAGTGTACTCAATGTTTTCAGTTGATTATTTGCAGGCTATTGTAAAATTAGGATTTGCATCATAAAAGGTATCGGCTATTTGCTGTAATTTTGCCATCTAAAAAAATAAATATGAAGAAGTTCATTGTTTCAATTGTAATGATTTGCTCCCTTTTTAAGGCAAGCGCAGATGAAGGGATGTGGCTCCCCATGTTGCTAGGCGAACAGGTATATGCTGATATGGTGAAGAAGGGCTTGAAGTTAACCAAAGAGCAATTGTATTCCATCAATAAATCTTCCCTGAAAGATGCCATTCTGATTTTTGGTGGCGGCTGTACCGGCGAAATCGTGAGCAATCAGGGATTGATATTTACCAATCACCACTGCGGATATGCTGCTATTGCGGGCGCTAGTACGATTGATCACAATTACCTGAAAGATGGTTTTTATGCATATAGTAAAGAACAGGAAATCAAGAGCACATTGACCGTGCAGTTTTTAGATCGCATTGTGGATGTAACGAAGGAAGTGGAAGAAGCATTCAAAGGGTTATCATGGACAGACAGGATGAATAAAACCGCCGAAGTGTACAAAGTGATTACAGATAAAATGGAGGATAAAGACAATGGTCTTTCCGCAAGAATTTACCCTATGTTTAAGGGGAATCAATTTATTATGTATGTATATAAAACGTACAGGGATATACGATTAGTGGGCGCGCCTCCAGAAAGCGTTGGAAAATTTGGCGGAGATACTGACAACTGGGAATGGCCAAGGCATACAGGCGATTTTTCTATTTTTAGAGTGTATGCTAACAAAGATGGCAAACCGGCAGATTACAGCAAGGACAATACACCATTGCAGCCAAAACATTATTTACCCGTTAGTATCAAAGGTTTTAAAAATGGCGACTTCGCCATGATTTATGGATATCCAGGAGGCACCAATCGCTACGAGACAAGTTACGGGATTAAGCTAAAAGTAGATGTTGAAAACCCTTCGCTGGTTGATTTGCGGGATGTTAGGTTAAAAATAATGTATGCGCAAATGATTAAGGATCCGGCAGTAAAATTAAAACTGGCTAGCAGTTATGCGGGCATTGCCAATTATTGGAAATTTTTTGATGGCGAATCAAAGCAGTTGAAGAAGTTTGGTACTTATGAACAGAAACAACAATACGAAGCTGATTTTTTGAAATGGGCAAAAGGCAAACCTGGGTATGAAAATTTAATGGACGAGTACTCAAAAAATTATACTGCTTGGACACCTTATAGTAAAATGCGGACCTATTTATCAGAAGGCATTTTAGGATCACCGCTAGCTGCATTCGCAGCTTCGTTAGTAGCACTAGAGGCCAGTATGGTGAAGCCGGGTGTTTCATCTGCAGATATAAAGAAAGCCGTGGATGCGGCAACGGCTTCCAGAAAAATATTTTTGGATGGGGAAGACCTAGCAAGTGATGAAAAGATAATGGCCGCCACTGCACAAATGTTTTTCAATGACATCAATAAAAATCAACATCCTATAGGATTTTACGAAGGGATGAAAGCGGCTTATGGCGATTTAAAAGAGGCGACCACTTTTACAAAATGGGCCAACAATGTATTTGCAAAAACTATGATTTTGGATGAATCGAAATGGGCCAATTTCGTTGCTCACCCTGATGCCACTGTTTTACAGGCTGATCCCGCTTTTGCCTATGGCGCTGATTTTTTGAAAAACTACAATACTAAATTCGCGTCTCTTTACACTGCCTTTATGACCAAGAATGCAGAATTGGGAAAAAGTTATTTAAAAGGAATCATGGAAATAAATCCTGCAGCTGCCAAGAAAATGTATCCCGATGCCAATTTCAGTATGCGAGTAAGCTACGGAAATGTAAAAAGCTATAGTCCAAGAGATGCGGTGCAATATGATTATGTAACTACCGGCAGAGGGATACTCGAAAAATACAAAGAGGGAGATTATGAGTTTGACCTGCCATCCAAGCAAATTGAATTAATGAAGAAAAAAGATTTTGGCCAGTATATTGATAAAGCTAAAAATGATTTGGTAGTTAATTTTATTACCACCAATGATATTACCGGTGGCAATAGCGGAAGCCCTGTAATAGACGGTAGTGGCAATTTGATTGGTCTTGCTTTTGATGGAAATTACGAAGCCCTCAGTCATAAAATTGCATTTGACAAAGATCTCAACCGTACTATCTGTGTAGATGTTCGATATGTATTGTGGTGCATAGATAAGTTAGGCGGCGCCAGTAATATCATCAATGAATTGAAGTTGGTGAAATGACGGGCTTACGAAATATTAGCTGAATGAATAAGCGGTAAAATTTTTTAGAAAAACTAAATTTTTAGGGTGCTGCAAAGTCTCCCAACAAAACAGTCATTCAACTTGTATTTTTATAAAATAACTAAAACTAAAAAAATGAAAAAATATTACCAAACCGTGTTAACCATTTTATTGATGGGAGCCACCTTTTCATTAACTGCACAAAAAACGCCTGCTTCAATAAAAGGAGAGGAAGTAACCTATTCGGATGGGAACACTGTCTTAAAGGGCTACATTGCTTATAATGAAAAGCAGGAGGGAAAACGGCCTGCCATTATTGTAGTGCCTGAGTGGTGGGGTTGTAGTGAATATGTTAGGATGAGGGCCCGGATGTTAGCCGAGCTTGGCTACATTGCGATAGCCGTGGATATGTATGGAGATGGAAAGATTGCCAACAATCCCGGAGAAGCACAGGCATTTGCAGGTCCATTCTACAAAGACCCTTCCTTGGGTAAATCAAGGGTGGAAGCGGCTGTTAAAAAAATTAGTTCTTATCCTCAAGCAGATGTAAATAAACTGGCGGCCATCGGTTATTGTTTTGGAGGTTCGATGGTGTTGAATGCCGCTAAATTGGGAATGAATTTTAAAGGGGTGGTAAGCTTTCACGGTGGATTGGCCGGTGTAACAGCTGCTCCGGGTGTGACCAAGGCAAAAATTTTAGTTTGCCATGGCGGTGCCGATAAATTCATCAGTGCAGAAGACATTACAAAATTCAGGGATAATTTAGATGCAGTCAAAGTGATGTATGCTTTTAAAACTTACGAAGGAGCTACCCATGCTTTTTCAAATCCGGATGCCACTGCAACGGGTAAAAAATTCAGTATGCCCATCGAGTACAATGAAGCAGCAGACAAGCAATCTTGGAGCGACATGAAGGAGTTTTTGGGGAAAGCGTTTTAGATGGGAAATGGATAATTGAAAACTGATAACTGAAAGGGGTGAATGGGCAATAATAAATGGATAATTGAAAACTGATAACTGATAGTGTGCTGGTTGAATTAGCATAATAGTTTAGAAGCAGCAAGATGACCGAACTTTCACCATTCACCATTCACAATTTAAGACCAACAACGGCATCAAAATAATTTTCAATCGATACTCGAATTTAAATCAGTAACTGCATAAGCCGCCTCTTTTGGTTCGGTTCCGCCGGAGGCGGAATTTTAAAAATGGCGCAGCAAATTTTTAAAAAGAAGCAACAGCAGCGGCGTTGCAGTTACGCAGCCCGCCGGCTGTGGAGGCGAAGGCAATGAATTTAACTGATAACTGATAACTGATAGTGTGCTGGTTGAATTAGCATACTAATTTAGAAACAACAAAATTACCGAACTTTCACCATTGACCATTGACCATTCACAATTTCACCCTTCACAATTTCAAAATCCCCCCCTATGTCAGATGATATAACCATTGCTACCGGAACTAAGATTGAAATTTATCAGTCGCTGCTTCCACAAATTGCTGCTTTAATTGAAGGGGAGCCTGACCTAGTTGCCAACCTTGCCAATATTGCTGCTGCATTGAAGCAACAGTTTGGATGGTGGTGGGTTGGATTTTATTTGGTAAAAAATGACGAGTTGGTGCTCGGTCCTTTTCAAGGGCCGATAGCTTGTACAAGGATCAAAAAAGGAAGAGGCGTTTGTGGGGCAGCATGGCAACAGGCCAAGAGTTTGATTGTACCAGATGTAGAAAAATTTACCGGACATATCGCCTGCAGCAGTTTGTCAAGGTCTGAGATAGTAGTCCCGATTTTTAACAAGCAGGAAGTAATGGGGGTATTGGATGTAGATAGTGAAGTACTTGATTTTTTTGATGCAATAGATGAGCAATACCTCAAAGAAATTGTAGGTCTCTTGACATGGTAAATTTTTTAGGCATTTATTTTGGAGAACAGATTGGGCGCTATTTGTTTCAATCAAAAGCTTTTCCTTATCTTTCAATATAATTGTCTCCTTAACATTTAAAGCCAAATGAAATGAAAACCAATATCCCTTCTGTTCGGCCCTATTGTACCTTACTGAATCTCCTCTTAGCGATGAGTCTTTTAATATCTTGTAACAATATCAGTAATCAAGGTAAGGGAGTTGGTCAATCCGACAGTCTTACCGAAGAGCAGCGGCATCTTCCAGAAAATACATTGAAGGGGTTATCTATTTCGGAGGGATTGGAATTGCATTCCTTTGCCACGGAGCCGATGCTGAAAAACCCCACCAATATTGATGTGGATGAACGTGGAAGGGTTTGGGTAACAGAAGCATATAATTATCGACCTGATATTAATGGCAATCCAACCAATGCTTTGGGAGATCGCATTATGATTTTAGAAGATAAGGATGGAGATGGAAAAGCTGATACTGCAAAGGTATTTTATCAGGGGCCAGAGTTAAATGCGCCATTGGGAATTTGTGTGTTAGGCAACAGGGTAATTGTTTCTCAAAGTCCTTATGTTTGGGTTTTTTACGACGACAATGGGGATGATAAAGCAGACAGAAAAGAGGTACTATTTAGTGGCATTGGTGGAGAGCAGCATGATCATGCGGCACATGCCTTTACTTTTGGCATGGATGGAAAATTGTATTTCAATATGGGTAATGAAGGCAAAACGCTGAAAGATAAAAATGGCAAGGATGTACTCGACCAGGATGGGGATGTGATTGGGCCTAAAAAATACAAACAAGGAATGGTTTTTCGTTGCAATTTGGATGGTTCGCAGGTAGAATGCCTAGCGAATAATTTTCGTAATCCATATGAAGTGGCAGTTGATAGTTATGGTACTTTATGGCAGAGCGATAATGATGACGATGGCAACAAGGGGGTGCGCATCAATTATGTAATGCAATATGGCAACTATGGTTACAAAGATGAAATAACTGGAGATAGTTGGCAAGCAAACCGAACCAATGTTGAAGATTCTACTGCTGAGAAGCATTGGCATTTAAATGATCCGGGTGCTGTACCGAATTTATTGCAAACAGGTGCTGGTTCACCTACTGGGATATTAGTATATGAAGGATCTTTGTTGCCATCATCCTTTCATAACCAAATGATTCATTGCGATGCGGGACCAAATGTGGTGAGGGCTTACCCTGTAGCGAATAGTGGAGCAGGGTATACAGCAACAACCATTGATATGGTGAAAGGAAAAGACAACCAGTGGTTTCGCCCTTCGGATGTATGTGTAGCACCAGATGGCTCGCTGATTATTGCTGACTGGTACGATCCTGGAGTAGGGGGTCACCAAGCGGGCGATCAAACTCGCGGAAGAATTTATCGGCTGGCTCCTGCTAGCTCAAAATATACTATTGCTCCACAGGATTACAGTTCACCTGCAGGGGCTGTTGCAGCTTTGCAAAATCCAACTCTTTCCGTACGGTATAGGGCATTTACTGCATTGCAGCAGATGGGACCAACGGCAATTGCGGAGTTGGAAAAATTATGGAATTCTACAGTTGAGCCTCGGATGAGGGCTAGGGCTTTTTGGGCGCTAGTAAAAATGCCAACAGCAAATGTTAAACAATATATTGCGCAAGCTATTAAATCGGATAATGCCGATTTACGTATTGTGGGCGTAAGGGCAGCTACCCAATTTGGAGCGCCTGTAGTGGAGGTGGTAAAATCATTACTAAATGACAAAGATGCGCAGGTGCGTCGCGAATGTGCTTTGGCACTGCATCATTGCCAAAAGCCGGAAGCAGCTACACTGTGGGCTGCCCTTGCTGTACAGCATGATGGAAAAGACCGCTGGAATCTGGAGGCGCTTGGCATAGGTGCAGATGCACAGTGGGACAAGTTTTTCGCTGCTTATCTGTCAATAGTAAAAGACCCTTTAAAAACAGCCGCTTCTCGGGATATGGTTTGGCGCGCAAGAACAGAACTTGCCATGCCCTTTTTAGCTTCTCTTGCAGTAGATGCAACATCACCCTTGCAGAATCGACTGCGATATTTTCGTGCATTTGACTTTTCTACAGGGCCTGCTAAATCAAAATTATTGCTGCAAATGATTGATAAAAATAGCAGTAATGATATTGTGTTGAATAAATTGGTACTGCATGCACTCGATATAAAATCGGTCGTACAGTCACCCCAGGCACAAAAAGCCTTGACCGAAGTATTGAATTCTATAAACGGAACAGATGAATATATTCAATTGGTAAGGCGTTTTGAAGTAAAATCGCAAAACGTAAACCTGTTGCAATTGGCAATCGATCAGCCAAAGAAATCTGTTGGAAAAAATGCCGCAGGATTGCTATTGCGGCAAGGCGGAAGTAAATTGATTTGGAAAGTAATTGATGGAAAAGATACGGCTCAACAAAACCCTTTAATTACTGCACTTGCAAGTGTAGGTAATAAGGAGTCGGTTGATATCTTGCAAACAATTGTTTTATCAAAAAAGTATGGGATGCCGACAAGAGAACTTGCGGCGAGTAAAATTGGTAAAAGTCAGAGTGGAGAAGAAAGGGTATTGGAGATTTTAAAATTGAAGAAAGTTCCTGCAGTATTGATACCTGATGTAGTTGCCAGTGTAAGTAATGCTTGGAAGGAATCTGTTCGAACTGAAGCAGCCAGTTATTTGCCTAAAAAAGAGGGCGCTGCCGATAACAAAAAAGCACCTACTATGAGCGACTTGATGGCTTTAAAAGGCAATGCAGCAGCGGGCGAAAAGGTATTTAGTAATTCCTGTAACCTTTGTCACCAAGTAAATGATATGG
Organism: Ferruginibacter sp.; assembly: GCA_044357815.1. Lineage (GTDB taxonomy): Bacteria > Bacteroidota > Bacteroidia > Chitinophagales > Chitinophagaceae > Ferruginibacter. The sequence goes on from JBIKOV010000101.1 coordinate 8,025, forward strand.
GGTATGATTTTGGTCCAAAACTTACAGAAATAGGGACTAAATTACCCAAAGAAGGGTTATTGGCTTCGATTGTGAATCCATCAGCCGGTATTGGTTTTGGCTATGAAGGATGGGAATTAAAAATGAAGGATGGAGCCACTTATTCGGGCATTTTTGCAAGCAAGACAGAAACAGATATTGATATTAAATTTCCGGGTGGTGCAAGAAAGCAACTTAAAACAAGCGATGTAAAAAAAATGACAGCTATGAAGCAATCCATGATGCCGGAGGGATTGTACCAAAATATGTCTACCCAAGATCTGGCCAACTTGTTGGAATACCTATCGGGCTTGAAGAAAAAGTAATTACTCAGAGATGACATCTTTTTTGGAGATGACATCTCCAAAAAAGATGTCATCTCCCCAAAAAAGATGTCATCTCTGAGGCAATTGAGCTACACCACTTCATCTGTTTCCGGATCGTCGGGATCGGAAGGATCTTTTTTGATGTCATGATTGAGTTGCTGTTCAAATTCTTTTTCGTCTTTTTGGTTGCGTGCAGCCAGCCAAATCATCAGGGCGATGGCTGCCATTCCAAAAAGAATTAGTATTGGCCAATTCATTGCTAATCATTTACGTCCTAAAAATGGGTGTCATTTACTATAATGACCATTTCCCTGCATTGCCATATCTTCAGCATCTTCTTTTAACGTATCAATTTTTTCATTGATGACATCTTTCAGGTCGTTGATCTTATCACGGAGTTGGTTGCCTTTGCGGTGAAGTCTTCTCCTGGTGATTGAACCCTTATTAGGGGCATATAAAATACCTACAATGGCCCCAATGGCGGCTCCAATTAATAGTTTGTTTACAGTGCGCATATGAATGTTTTTAAAATGATTAAATAAAATGCGGCAAATCAACCTCTTCATTTTTGGCCGGCAGGATCTATTACTTTAGGCCTAGACAAAAAGATGAAAAACAGCAATTTTAAGCAGAAAAAACTGTGCCAAAAAAATTGTCAGATTTTCATAAGATTGTGATTCCAGGGATTGACAGGTTGGCATTTGTTTTGCCGCATTTTATGTCGGATTTTTAATTCATTATGCAAAAGTTGGCCTCAGAAAAAAAGGGCTTGTATGCGGCCCTCTTTAATGCTTTTTATTTTGATGGCTCTTTTATTTAGGTTTAGCGGTTTAGTTTGGCGCTTTTTATTTTGATGGCCATTTTTCTTTGGGTTTAGCGGTTTAGTTTGGGATTTTTTATTTTGATGACTCTTTTATTTAGGTTTAGCGGTTTAGTTTGGGACTTTTTATTCTGATGGCCATTTTTCTTTGGGTTTAGCGGTTTAGTTTGGGATTTTTTATTTTGATGGCCATTTTTCTTTGGGTTTAGCGGTTTAGTTTGGCGCTTATTATTTTGATGGTTCTTTTTCTTTGGGTTTAGCGGTTTAGTTTTAGGCTTAGATTGAAGGCTCGATTAACGGCAAAGAATTTATAACTTAAATTATTTTTTATGAAACAGTATCATATTGTCTCCCGAATAGCAATTTATTTGCTCAGTATTGTTTTGTTTGCTTTTGGATTATTTCATTTTTTGCATCCCCGCGATCTGTTGGTGTATGTACCTGCATTTGTGCCGGGAGGAATTTGTTGGGTGTATTTTGTGGGCGCTGCATTTATATTGACCGCCATTTCTTTTTTAACCAATCGAATGGTGAAGGTGTCAGCATATCTGCTGGCAATACTGCTGGTAATATTTATTCTCACTATCCATTTGCCCAATTATCTCCATGCAGGTGACAAAGATATGCGGCAAATGGCCCTGGTCAATTTATTAAAAGACACTGCCATAGTTGGTTTTGCATTGCATGTTGCAGCAGGTGCGCATCACCAGCGGATGCATTTGGAGGAATGTGATTAGTAAATTCAATCATCTATCATTTGCATGCAGTTTAGCGGAGCATCCTTTCGGCTATGGAGCTAATGATCGTGTGGGTAAAAGCAAAAAATCTATAATTAACTCTTGAAGGTATAACAACTTCAGTAAACGGCTAGGGGGCCGTTTATATATGCCGGCCTCAAACAATCAATTACCCGATTTTATAGATTGGTAAATTATATAAGGAATCTTTTTTGCTGTAAGTATTCTTTAGGAGTAAAGCCTGTTTCTTCTTTAAAGGAGGTAAAGAAACTAGTTTTTGAAGAGAAGCCTGATTTTGTCCAGATGCCTTCTAGGGAGGAGATATTGATTTCATCTGTTAACAATAAATCCTTCGCATATTTTACCCGCAATTCAGTTCTTAGTTTCGTGAATTTTTTATCGAAAAAATTACTAAAGCAGTAGTAAACATGGTGTTTTGGAATATCTAGTTTTTCAGCAATGTCATCAATATTAAAACTTTCTGATAAATACGGCTTCTCCGTATTGATATATAAAATGATTTTATCTGCAATTGGTTTTAAGGGATCTCGGTTATCGACAGGATCTGTTTTCTTTAATTTAAATGCATCAGCTGTGGTTGATTCCAATGCAAGCTTTTCGTTCAATTGATTATGGGCTCTTGGAAGCCCGTATAAAATTTCAGGAAATATCAGTAAGTTAATTGGAATTAGGCAATAGCAGGTTGCTGCTAACACCAGCAAAGGGTATCGATTTAGTTCGAGGTTGGTAAACTCTGGCAATTTGAAAAAGATGTAGGTGGTAATCGTGTAACAAATTGCCATGAGCAAGGTGATTACTGAAATAGACACCAGCCATAACAATATAGAGCGTTTTTGTTTTTCGGGTGCTTGTTGAAGCGATTTATTTTTTCTGAATTTAAAAATAGTCCATAAAGAAGCGATTGCATAAATCAGTAATAAAACAGGTCGAAAATAACTATTCCAGAAATTAGGATAGAGCCAAGAGATATCCAAATGTTTATGAAAAGAGATATGGTTAACTACTTTTTGGGCTAAATCAAGTTTAATTTGAAAAGGGACAAAATAATAGGGCAGAATGGAGATAAGCCCAATCAGAAACGGTAGAAAATGAATTATATCGATTGAACGTAATGTATATCTTTCATCGTTGAGGGTAGATTTTGTATAGAATAATAAGAGCGGGCCTATTAAATAAAATAGGGGCATAAAATGTCCATACATGATGGCTATACTAAAAATGGACTGGCTTAAAATAATAAAATAATGAAATATTCCATAAATGGAAATGAGCAGCAGAAGAGAGAATAAATAAATACTACTTTTATTTATTTTGTAATTGAAGACAAATTGGATCGATGTTAATAACATCATTAATATAGATATAATAAGAATCACAGGTAATAAATTGTTTTAGTTGGATTTTATGTCTAAAGTGGATGATTGCATTAATCGTTTAAATATATACCATCCATCTAACTTTTTATCATCAAATGGATCTGTTTATTAAACATCAGAGTTTTATATAGTAAATAAATATAATACCGATGGTCATTTTCTAAGCAAGATCCAAGTGTACGTTATTGCGGAAATTGCAAACAATCCTTTCTATTACTTAACCCATTCATTTTATTTATATTGTGTTTACAGCAATTTAGTTTTCAAAGTTCTATTTTGTAAGGCGAAGTTCTAAATTCTAAATGCAGCAATAGGTTCTAAAAATATAATTTGGTACTCATTTCTTCGTATTTAGTACCACACTTGCTGTAAAATGCTAAATTTTGCAA
>JBIKOV010000085.1:0-13843 GCA_044357815.1 Ferruginibacter sp.
AAGAAATCGGTTAAATGAAAATTTTGAAAAGCAAGATAGTTCCACTAAAATTGTTATAGAAAACATTTTGAATGACACAACAGGGCGTCAACGAAAATGGCTTTACCTTCCAACAAAAGTGGTTTCAAATTCTATTTCGGCTCAGAATAATTTTATCGTATTGCAGCGGGGGGCCGCCCAGCAATTAAAAAAAGATGCCGGGGTAGTGGATCTCAATAATGGAGTAGTAGGGATCGTTACCGATGTTAGCGAAAATTTTGCTGTAGTAATGAGCCTGCTGCACAAGGATAGCAAAATAAGTGTAAAACTTAAAAAAGGGGGAGAAGTAGGGCAAGTAATTTGGGATGGGAAAGATCCCAATCGCTTGTCATTAATCGATATTAGAAAAAGTGCTAGAGTGGCAAAGGGGGATACTGTCTACAGCAGCGGCTTCACCACCACATTTCCTTATGGGTTAATGGTGGGCACCATTGAAGAGGTAATGCAGGATAGAAGTACCAATAACTACATCATTCATTTAAAATCATCTGCCAACTTCTATAACCTTCAACATGTGTATGCGATAGAAAATTTACAAAGGGAAGAGGTGGATCAGTTGTTAAAAAATGCGAATAATAAAGTCAATAATTAGTTGATTCAAGAATACAAGCAATGGGTACACTATTAAAAAATATGCTTCGTTTCGTTCTGCTTATTTTGGTACAAGTTTTTGTACTAGATAGAATTCATTTGAATTATATGGTTACACCGTATATTTATTTTCTGTTTATTTTATGGATGCCTTTTGAAGGCAATCGCGCTGTGCAAATGCTAATTGCATTTGCATTGGGATTTACCCTTGATAGTTTTCGTCATCATCCCGGATTTCATGCTGCGGCCTGTGTTTTAATAGCCTACCTCCGACCATTTTTGATCAATTTGCTAATATCACAGGAGGGAGCAGAAAATAATTATCGAGAGCCTTCAGCAAAAAGCTTGGGTGGGTTTATCCCTTATTTGGTTTATGCAGGTATGCTCAGTTTGGTGCACCATGGATGGCTCTTTTTTTTAGAAGCGGTGCAATTTGGAAATTTCTGGTATTTTATTGTAAAAACCGTATTTTCAACTGCAATCAGTTTATTGCTTGTCATTATAGTGGAATTGTTATTCTCGAGGAAGCAACAGTTTAGAACCAATACCGTATAATTTTATTTGCAAAGAATCGAAGTTAAAGGACAGCATTCAAAAAAATTATCAACCATCAATCAATAATAAAATCCCCTTGGCAGTTGCTAATCAGTCTAGTAAAAATGTAATCAAGCTTGTGTTTGCAGGCATGTTTGTAATCATCATTTTACAACTGGCTAATCTACAAATTTTCTCTACCAAATATAGAATAATGGCGGACGATCAGGGGAAATTCAGAAAAGTAATTTATCCGGATCGGGGAATTGTTTATGACCGACATCGAAAGGCTATTTTGCAAAACATGACTATTTATGATTTAATGATTTTGCCCAATAAATTAAAAGGAATCGATACTGCTGCTTTGTGCAAAATTCTTGAGATAGACAGTGATCAGTTTTCAAAAAGAGTAGTAGAGGTGATCATTAAAAATGGTCGAAGCAGACCTTCCATTTTTGACGCACTGCTGAGTGATGAAAAAATGGCCATGCTAAATGAGGCCATGTATAAATTTGTACCTGGCTTTTATCTGCAGGAACGCCCTGTAAGGAGTTACCCTGTGGATGCCGGAGGCAATATACTGGGTTACTTGTCGGAAGTGGATAGCAGTTTTTTAAAGCAGCATAAAAATGAGGGTTACCAGATTGGTGATTATGCAGGAAAAACAGGTTTAGAGCTAACATATGAAAAGGTATTGATGGGTAAAAGGGGGATTGAATTTTGGAAGCGAGATAATAAAAACAGGTTGACAGAAAGGTTGGATAATGGTAAATCTGACACGGCGGCAATCGCTGGCAATAATATGCATCTTGCCCTTGATATAGAGTTACAGGCATTGGGGGAAAAATTAATGGAAAACAAGTTGGGGGCGATTGTGGCGGTGGATCCAAAAACAGGGGGGATTTTAGCTATGATAAGTAGCCCTACTTTTAAGCCTAAGTTGTTGACAGGTGCTACCCGAAGAAAACATATTGCAGCATTATTATTAAATCCTGCGCTTCCACTTTACAACAGAACAGTAAGCGCAATCTATTCACCGGGATCTACTTTTAAAACCTTGCAAGCTCTCATCGGACTGCATGAAGGTGTTATTGAAACAACCACCAGATTTGCTTGTACGGGTGCTTTCTACGGATGCGGCAGTCAAAAGCCAATGAAATGTTTAGATAAAGGGGTCTTTGATTTACGAAGCGCCATCACCATTTCCGATAATACTTATTTTGCCAATGTGATGCAGCGCGTAATTAATAATCCAAAATACCCAAGTGTAGATAGCAGTTTAGCTGCCTGGGATCAATATATGTATGCTTTCGGATTAGGCCATAAATTGGGTGTTGATGTGCCAGGTGAAAAGGCTGGCAATGTACCGACACCCATTCATTATAATAAAATTTATGGAGCCGGCCATTGGAATTACTGTACTTTTCGTTCGGTGAGTATTGGTCAGGGCGAGGTAAATGTAACCCCCATTCAGGTTGCGAATGAAATGGCCTTTATTGCTAATAAGGGTTGGTATAAAACACCTCATTTGGTCGATTCAATAGAAGGGGGCGATCAATTTGAACTGTTGTCAAAGTATAAAGAGCAGCACAATACTACCAATATTCCAGATAGCGTTTTTGAGGCAGTGCATGATGGAATGCAGGGAGTGGTAGACAGGGGCACCGGCATAGGCGCTAAGGTAGCAGGCATCAGTATTTGTGGAAAAACTGGGACGGTAGAAAATTATATTGGAATGGCAAAACAACCCAATCATGCTTTTTTCTGTGGCTTTGCTCCCCGTGATAATCCAAAAATTGCCATCATGTGTGTGGTAGAAAACAGTGGAAGTTTTGGCGGAACCTATGCTGCGCCGATCGTTGGTTTGATGATTGAGAAGTACCTGAAAGACTCGATTACTGATAAAGCAAGACTGGATCAAATAGATAAATTAGCTAGCTTAAACCTGATTCCCCCTAGGATATTTAGCGAAATCAGAAGGCAAGATTCAATGCGACAAATTAGGGATTTAGCCAACTTGCTTGCCAAAGGCAGTGGTAAGAAAATTACGGATACTATGGGGTTGGATGAGGTGGATGAAATAGAGGTACTTGACAAGTTAAAAAAGGATGTAGAGCCGATAAATAAAAAACTACCCAAAAAGGACAGCAATCCTTTTTCATTGAAAAAATCTATTGAAGGGATATTGCCAGATGAAAAAAGAAAGGGAACAGTGAAAGATACTGTGAAAAAATTTTGACCTAATTTCTATATTAAATAATGAATCAAAAAAATCCCGCTATAGGAAAAGGAGTTGATTGGGTATTAATCGGCTTGTATGTGCTGCTTGTAATGATTGGGCTGCTATGTATTTTTTCAGTAGAATACAGAACCACAGATGGTGTGATTGAAAGTTTTTTGGGGTTCAAGAAAAATTATAGTAAGCAGTTTTTATTTTTTATTGTTTGTATTGCGGTAGCTGTTTTTATTTTATTAACAGATAGCAAGTTATTTACCGCAATGGCAAATATCTCCTTTCTCGCAGGCATTGTATTGATATTAGCAACCTTTGTGTTGGGAAAAGAAATCAAGGGGTCTAAGAGCTGGATACCGTTGGGCTTTATGAATCTACAACCTGTTGAACTATGCAAAATTTTCACCTCGCTGGCACTGGCAAAATATTTGTCCATGCCGGATATCAATTTCAAAAAGTCACAGTCGCAATTAATTGCCGCAGCCATTTCATTTACTCCTGCCGTACTTTCTATCTTGCAAGGTGAAACAGGGTTGGCCTTAGTATATTTTTCATTTCTAATACCTATGTACCGCGAGGGCTTGCCTCCCGGGTATCTTATCGCCGGCTTTGCGATGGCTATTTTATTAATCGTATCTCTTTTATTCTCCCCTCTTACGCTACTGATTGCTTTTTTTGTGCTCGCTGTTTTATTTATTTTTATTAGCCGAAAGCAAATGAAGCGAAACAAAGGATTACTGGGTCTGGTGATTGGCATATGGATCTTTTGTTCGGTCTTTGTAGGCGTAGCGGTACCCTTTACTTTTAAACATGTATTTAAACCTTATCAGTCAGACAGAATCTTCAGTATGGTTGGCGTAGATAATCCATTTTCCGATAATAATACAACTGACTTTTTTAATTTGGAAGAACAAAAAGCAAAGCAGAAAAAAAATGCTCAGCAGAATTATAATGTAAAGCAATCAAAAATTGCGATTGGATCTGGAGGTTTTTATGGAAAAGGATTTTTGAAGGGAACCCAAACACAAGGCGACTTTGTACCAGAGCAGCATACTGATTTTATTTTCACATCCGTAGGTGAAAATTTCGGTTTCTGGGGAAGCGCCTTATTGATGTTGTTATACATGGCACTGATATTTCGAATCATCAATATTGCCGAAAGACAGCGGAGCACATTTAGTAGAGTATACGCATATTGTGTAGCTAGTATTATTTTCTTTCATGTGGCGGTTAATATTTGTGTTACCATTGGCTTGGCTCCCGTTATCGGTATTACCCTGCCTTTGTTAAGTTATGGGGGATCTTCATTATTAACTTTTTCTATCTTACTTTTTATTTTGATAAGATTGGATGCAGACAGGCAAATGATTCTTCGATAAGGAGATGCTTCAATGAATGAGGAATAAAGTCCTAGCGCTTATATTTACGTTGCTAATCATTAATATTTCAAACAATTACTCCCTTGTAATAGTGGAGTCTAAAATTTTCCCTCAAAGGGACCAAGGAGAATGAAAATAATTCCATTAAGTGAAGGGGCTTTTTCGATTGACAAAACGAAACAATTTATACCCTTTGACAAGGACAAGGATGATTTACAGCAAAGAGCTGTTGGAAGCTTGCTGGTAGAAATTCAACCTTTTTGCGTTGTTACTTTAAACGATATTATCGTAATAGATACCGGATTGGGATTTAGCAATAGCGAGGGGGTGTTGCAAATTCATCAAAATTTATTGAATAATGGAATTGATCCCCTTGCGGTTACCAAAGTGCTGATAAGTCATTTGCACAAGGATCATTCAGGCGGCATTAGTTCTTTAGATAAAGTTCTCCACCAACGTTTTTTTAATTTTCCCCATGCTCAGTATTATGTAAACAAGGCAGAATTGAACGATGCTTTACAAAAGGAAAACGCTCCTTTTTCTTCTACCGACTTTGACTTTTTGGCAAATTCAGATCAGGTAATTATTACATCTGAAAAAGGAGTCATTGATAACTTTATTACTTATGAAGTAGTGGGTGGACACTCTCCCCATCATCAGGTATTTTGGATTGAAGAAGTTGACCAAAAAATTTTCTTCGGAGGGGATGTAGCTCCACAAATTCAGCAAATGAAAAGCAGGGTGGTAGCCAAATATGATTTTGATGGAAAAAAATGCATGGAATTAAGGCAGCAGTGGTGGCAGCAAGGGCAACAAGAAAACTGGACCTTCTTATTTTATCACGACATTAAAACGCCGATATTTAGTTTTAAATAGTCTCCGGTGAGTCACCCCGCAGGGTGACTCACCGGAAACACGGTATGTACAAATAATCTTTTTAGGTTAGTGACCTCTTTCTGCTCTAGGCCTTGGGCGATCCCTCTGTTCCAGTCGATTGTTAGGGATGCGCTGGTTTTGGTTGCGCATTGAATTGATTAATAAATTCCTAAATCTTCCTTCGGCATTAAAAATTTTATTCATTCTTTGCTGACCTAATACATTTGAAAATTGCTCTTTATAACTTTTTCTTAGGTTCAGCACTTTTTCATCTCTATCCAATGCATCATTGCCATGGTTAATGGTGGTTTTTAACTCTTTTGCATACTGATTATATACTGGCCAAAACCTTTGTGCTTCATCTGGGGTAAGTTCTAGCTCCTTACTAATAAAGGCAACTTTCAGTGCATCTATTCCCTGTTGTTTTTTTTCATTGGCAATAGCATCTTCTTGTGCTTTTACAAAAACAGTAATGCTAACCAATACCAGCAGTAAGTAAAATTTTTTCATCTTGTAATATTTAATAGTTTAAAAACGGGGCACCTGAATAAATTATTATCTCCGTTTACATTCATCACCCTGAAAATTTACTATTCATTTTTTTTAATTATTTATTCGGTTGTTTGTATTAATTTTTTTGAGGAAGTTATCTAGTGTAGTTTCATCCAGTAAATAATCATCCTGACTGGGTAAATTATCGTCATCCAAATTATTTCCTAAAACGGCTACATCCGAAATATCCCCATTCTTTTCTAGGTATTTAGCAATATCAACTTTGGAAAGTTTTTCTAAGGCTTCCTTAAATTGTTGGTCATTCATGTTTTTACCCATTTCAATGGATTCATCTAAAACCACGTTAGTGTTTGCAAGTGGTTGAGCTGATTGCTGCTGTCCCATATATTGTAATGCCCCTAAGGCAATTACACCAGTTAGGATTGCAGCGGCTGCATACCTTATAAACAATGTCCTTACGCGAAAATTAGGTACGCTTGCTGAGGGAGCCTTCGTTTTTTGCAAGATGGAATTTGAAAGACCGGCAAAGTAATCCGTGGGAACTTCAAATATATTTTTACTTTGAATGCCATACAAAACAGGAGACAATTTTTTTAATTCCTCCTTGGAGGAGCTATTTTGAGCGGAGTCGAAAATGGCACTTGCCAATTGATCAAAATATCCTGTGGGCACTTCAAAAACTTGTTTGCGTTGCAAATCACTCAACATTGGAGATAAAGATCGAATCTCCTCTTTAGCGTTTTGGTCGGCTTTAATTTTATCTACGATAGAAGCTGCCAGCTGATCAAAATACCCTTCGGGAACGGCGGAGTCTTTCAAAGATGCTGTGATTGGAGCAAGGTCCTGCTGGTGTGGCAGGCAGGCTAATACAGTGAAACTCACATAGTCGAAATATCCTTGGGGAACAGTATACACATTCACCTTATCCATTGCTGCAATCAGCGGACTTAATAATGCCAGTTCATTTAATATGTCGTTTTTCGTTTCCATCTCCTTACTTAGACCTTCAATTATATTATTGGTTTAGTATGTAATCTTCAATTTTTTTTACTGCATGGTGGTAGCTTGCTTTTAAAGCTCCTTCACTGGTCTCCAAAACACGGCTCATCTCCTCATAGGGCATTTCATCGTAATATCTCAGGTTGAATACCACCCTTTGTTTATCAGGCAATTGCTGCATTGCCAATTGTAATTTCCACTCTGCCTTATTAATATCAAAGTTTTTATCCGCTTTTATCTGGTTGCTTAAACCGCTTTCATCATCACTGATGGATAGGGTCTTTCTTTTTTTCTGTTGTTGAATAAAAGTAAGGCTCTCATTGGTGGCAATTCGATACATCCAGGTATATAACTGACTGTCTTCTCTAAAATTTTCAAGCCCCTTCCATACCTTGATGAACATATTTTGCAATATATCATTGGCATCCTCATGTTCTACCACCATCCTGCGAATATGCCAGTATAATTTTTCCTGGTATTTTTTAATAATAGCCGTAAAACCACGTTCCTTGGTGGCGGGGTTATTAAATTGCAGGAGTAGTTCTTTATCTTCCAAAAATTGTTGAGCCATACGCGTTAAACAGGATAAAAGTAAAAAAACCAATCATTTGATTGGTTTTATGGTATAAGGTTTAATCTGATTTAAAAATTAAGCATTTTTTCTTGCAAGTACTTTTTCTACTGCTTCCACAATATTGGGGGCATCTAGTCCATATTTGGTCAATAATTGAGCCGGTGTGCCGCTTTCACCAAAAGTATCATTGGTTCCAATAAATTCAATTGGAATGGGGAGGTTTTTGGCAGCCAATTGAGCAATGCTATCTCCAAGTCCTCCAATAATATTGTGTTCTTCGCAGGTAACAGCGCATCGGGTTTTGCTGATAGAGGCCATTACGGCTGCTGCATCCAATGGTTTGATGGTATGAATATTGATTACTTCTACGCTAATGCCTTTTTCTTCCAAAATCCTTCCTGCCTCGATGGCTTTCCATACTAGGTGGCCACAGGCAAAAATGCTTACATCCGCACCATCTGCTATTTTGTGCGCTTTTCCGATTACAAAATCACTCTCTTTTGTAAAAATTGGCCAAACCGGACGTCCAAACCTCAGGTAAACTGGTCCATCCATTTCGGCAATCGCCATGGTGGCGGCCTTGGTTTGGTTATAATCAGCTGGCACTATTACGGTCATACCAGGCAGCATTTTCATCAGGCCGATATCTTCTAAAATCTGGTGGGTAGCACCATCTTCTCCTAGCGTTAATCCTGCATGGCTAGCACAGATTTTTACATTTTTGTTGCTATAGGCTACCGATTGGCGTATTTGGTCATATACCCTGCCGGTTGAAAAATTGGCAAAAGTGGTTGTAAAAGGAATTTTACCTCCAATAGTTAAGCCAGCCGCAACGCCAATCATATTTGCTTCTGCAATACCACACTGAATAAATCGCTCAGGAAATTCCTTTACAAATGCGTTCAATTTCATTGAACCCAATAAATCTGCAGTTAGGGCTATAATATTTTCATTTTTCCTGCCTGCTTCTAGAATGCCATCTCCAAATCCGCTGCGGGTATCTTTATTACCGGTTACCTGAATGTCTTTTAACATAAAAAAATTATCCTTATTTGGTGGTTGATTGATTTGGGCGCAAGTTATGGCTTGCAGTCAATTTAAACTGATTTTTATTGAGTTTTTTGTGCGGATTCGCTTTTTAATTTTAGTTCCCAATTCCAAGCAGAGGACATCATATCCTCCAATTGGTAGGCAGGAATCCAGCCCAATTCATCCTTAGCCTTGTTATTGTTGGCAAAGATGGCCACTACATCCCCGGCCCTGCGGGGACCAACGGTATAGTTCAATTTTACGCCACTCGTTTTTTCAAATGCCTCAATTACTTCCAATACCGTGTAACCGTCACCAGTACCTAGATTAAATATCTCGGGATTAGCGGTTGCTTTTTTATCCATCAATAAATTAAGTGCCAGGGTATGGGCGTGCGCAATGTCACAAACATGAATATAGTCGCGTACACAACTACCATCACGGGTAGGATAATCGGTACCCAATACCTGCATGGTGGGCAATTTGCCAATGGCCGTTTGCGTGATTGCCGGAACTAGGTTGGCGGGTCTGCCCAAAGGGATTTCTCCAATTAAGGTAGAGGGATGTGCGCCTACGGGGTTAAAGTATCGCAGCAAAATAGCCTGTATCGGGTGACTCTTTACGGCGTCTGTTACAATTACTTCACCCATTTGCTTGGTAGCCCCATAGGGCGATTCGGCCGGTTTTTGAGGAGTTTGCTCTGTCACGGGAATGCTATCCGGACTGCCATACACGGTACAAGAGGAGGAAAATACAAAATTCGGAACATTGTATTTTGCTGCACATTTTAAAATGTTGACTAGGGAAACAAGGTTATTTTCAAAGTACATCAATGGCTTTTCTACCGACTCACCCACTGCCTTGTAGGCAGCAAAATGAATAATGCCGGCAATATCGCTGTTTTGCTCAAAAACATTTTGGGTATCCTTGAGATTACAGAGATCTACTGTATAATTTTTGATTGCTTTTCCAATAATCTGCGCTGCTCCATCCAAAATGGAAGCGTTGCTCCTGGAATTATTGTCAACGGAAATTACTTCAAATCCATTTTGTACTAGGTCTACGATAGTGTGAATACCAATGTATCCGCAGCCTCCGGTTACTAAAATTTTGCTCATGTAGGTATTAATTGAAATTTGAGGTTAATATAGTTTTGAAAAAATCTGCTTTTGCTAGATTGTTTAGTGCTGCTTTAAAGCTCCAACTGAGTAATAATAGAGAAAGTACTGGTCGAAGAGGGTACTAAAAATTTAGCTCCACTCATGCCTTATTTTGTTTTGATAGGCTAACCAATCAATATTAGTTTTCATTTTACCTGCAAAGTCGGCTATGCTTTTTTTCCTTTTTTCTTTTTTATCAATGTCAACAATAACCATCACTGTAATTGCGGCAGCAATATTATCAATGGGCAGATCAATTTTGTATTTCCCGGTCTTCATTCTTTTAGCAATAGCTTTAATTGCTTCCATGTAGTACTTTTTTACAAATTTACTATATGTTTTGGACCAAAATGAAAAACCACTCATTTTGGGTGAGTGATTTTAAAAAAATAGAATAAAAATTAAAGAATAAAGTAAGTTGTAATAAAATAAACAATCGCTGCAAGCATTGCGCTGATTGGAATGGTAAGTACCCATGCCCAGAGTAGGCTAACGGTAACACCCCATCTTACAGCGCTAAGGCGTTTGGTGGCACCTACCCCAATAATGGCGCCAGTGATGGTATGTGTGGTACTTACCGGGATACCCATTTGCTCAGTCATAAATAAGGTAAGTGCACCGGATGTTTCAGCCGCTACTCCTTCTAGGGGTGTTACTTTGGTTATTTTAGTGCCCATTGTTTTTACAATCTTCCAGCCACCACTCATGGTACCAAGGCCGATAGCAGTATAGCAGGCAATTGGAACCCAGGTAAGGTCTTTGAGGGCTGCTCCCACATCGGGGTATTTAGTACTATTGTAGGCCACAAATGCTGCTCCGATGATGCCCATTACTTTTTGGGCATCGTTTCCTCCATGTCCAATACTAAATGCGCCAGAGGAAATCAGCTGCAGTTTTTTAAACATATTGGCTGTGCGGTAGGCATTGGGAGATTTTATTTTTTCTGAATACAAGTAGGCACATATAAAAATAAACATCATTCCCAGAATACCGTCAACAATGATGGAATTATCCGCCTTTTCAAGCGCTGCTGATAACTTGGCAACATTCACTTTGCTATCTACCGAAGTTTTAATTTCTTCAGCAAGTTTACCAGCTCCCAGTGATTTATAATCAGCTAGAAGAGGGGTTGCGGCGGCTACTTTTGAAAGAACAGCTGTATAAGCCGCAGTTTTAGAGGGGTCAGCATCCTGTTCTTTTTTAAGCTGATCAACCTTGTAATATTTTACCAAATTTTCTTGCAATTTGGTTTGTTCAAAATGGGCAAACAAAAACCAGGTACCGATACCTGTAAGTACAATCAGTCCAATTTTAGCCCAGGTATTCCGCATAATAGTAATTACGGTGATATAGATCGATACGACCATACCTATTAGCGGTGCAAGGAATATGAATAAAACGATTTGGGTGATTTTTTTAATCTCAACAATATTACTAATGCCGGTAAAGCCCTTGGTTAAGAAAGCATGGGTAATGGCGGCTCCTGCAAATCCACCAATTAAGGTGTGGGAGGAAGAAGACGGAATGCCGTACCACCAGGTAAGTAGGTTCCAGATAATGGCGGCAATCAAACCTGATAGGATGACGGGAAGGGTTATAAATTCCTGGTGCACCGTTTTTCCGATGGTGTTGGCTACTGCATGGTCCTTGAAAATAAAGTAAGCTACAAAATTGAAAAAAGCTGCCCAAACAACTGCCTGGTAGGGGGTTAATACTTTGGTGGAAACAATAGTGGCAATTGAGTTGGCCGCATCGTGAAAACCATTGATATAATCAAATATCAAGGCCAAAGCAACGATAACTATAAGGAGCGTCATAAGGAAAATTTGATAACCAGCAAATAAGATTAAGCGTATTTAACAATAATGGATTCAATCACATTGGCAGCATCTTCGCATTTGTCGGTAACAATTTCCATCACCTGATAAATCTCTCTTTTTTTAATTACTTCCTTTGCATCTGGTTCAGTTGCAAATAGGCGTTCGATACTCATGTCAAAGATATCATCCGCTTGGTTTTCAATACTATTGATGGCAACTAGTGCATCGGTAATCTGGCGCATATTTTTCATATTACGCAATTCTGTAACCGCCTTGTGAATTTGAACGCAGCCAACAGCAATCAGTTCGGCCATTTTTTTAATACCTGTGTCATTGGGATTAACATGGTAAAAATTGATTTTTTTAGCAGAAGCATAAATATAATCGGCAATATCATCTAGTGCAGATGCCAGGTAGTGGATATCTTCCCTGTCAAAAGGGGTGATGAAATTTTTGCCTAGTTCAATGAATATATTGTGCGTGTAATCATCGTTTACATGCTCCATATCTTCAATTTCGTGAATCAGCTGGGCCCTCTTGTCAAAGTCCGGCTCATTCACCATTTCTTTTAATTTTTCACCCATTTTTACCAGCTCTTCTGCTACATTTTCAAACAACTGAAAAAATACCCGATCCTTGGGTAGAAATATTTTAAAAATCGAATTAAGGCCAGCCATAATATAGTTTTGTGGCAAAGTTTAGGGATTAGCTTAAAAAAACCGACTATTTTTAAATTGTTAATGATTTGGTAACACAGATGTAGCTTTAATTTGTTATTTATTAGAAATTTTTATCAAGGTAAAATGCTACCTGTTTTTATTGATATCCTTCATTGCAGTCCCAAGGCTTTATTCCAAAAATTTGATGAACAAGAGGGGTGCCTCCAAGGAATCAGGAAGGGAGGTGCAAATATTAAATCGGCCGGATATATTCACCGCAATTTCAAATAGCCGCTTCCAGGGGAAGGGTGCCAAGGGGTTTTTCTGCGGGGCTTCCAATAGAAATAGCCGCTTTAAGTAGGGACGCGCGAGGGTTCGACTTTAGTAGTACCCTGCTTCTACTATTAACTACAGTGTATTGGGATTTCGAAAAAGCAAGCATATTACTGACAATGTCAAACTGGTGTTGTGGTACGATAAAGTGACCAATGAAAAAATACAAGTTCCTGGATTTACGGGAGATGTGTTGGATGATGTATTTACCTGCCGGTTGCAATTTAGATTTTAGCATTTTATGCGATAAATCATTTAGTAACCGCCCATAGTAAATCCTATAAATGCAAATCGGGGCTATTTATTCCAGCACCCGATAATAATACTAGTAATCACTAAGTAGCTTATTGCCAACTTTCAATGGCAGTAACTCAAGGAAACATTCCCTTAACCTACGCATAACATTCTCTTAACCTACGCATAACATTTCCGTAACATTGCCTTTACTTTCGCGTAACATAGATGTAGTCTCTTTGCAGAAATATTTTCAGCATGAGATTCTTGGTACTAATCGCGATTTTTTTCAACCTTTCTTACAGCTCCTTTGCTCAAAAGGGAAAAATTGAAGGAAAAATTACTGATTCAAAATCAGGAAGTCCAATTGCGGGGATCTCTGTTATTAATAAAGAAACCGGTAAGGGTATTGCCACCGATTTGGAAGGTAGATTTATATTAAACGCAGCAGTTGGGAAAAAGTATGTCCTTGTTATTAGTTCCACCAATTATGAAAGTAAGGAAGTGACGGATGTGGAGTTAGGGGCAGATGGAATTGCTCATCTTGATATTTCTTTATCTGCTAAAATGAGTACCGGTGATGCAGTAGTAGTTAAGGCCAGCTCGGCTAAGAAGGAAACGGTGAATGCAATGATTAGTTTTCAAAAAAACACCAACACCGTAGCATCTGTTATCTCAGCAGAAGCCATCCGTAGAAGTCCGGATAGAAATACAGGAGAGGTACTAAAACGTACCCCGGGTGCGAGTTTAATTGATGGAAAATTTTTGGTCATAAGAGGCTTGGCCGACAGGTACAACCAGGCGATGCTCAATGGTGTTTTATTGACTAGTACCGAGCCCGATCGAAAAACATTTTCGTTTGATATTATT
>JBIKOV010000296.1:0-3815 GCA_044357815.1 Ferruginibacter sp.
TTTTGTCGTGGTGAATAACCGAAAGCGTTGGTGCGATTACCAAACTTACAATACTCATCAATTTAATTAGAATGTTCATAGAAGGACCAGAAGTGTCTTTAAATGGATCGCCTACAGTATCACCAGTTACAGAAGCTTTATGTGGTTCTGACTTTTTATAAAACATTTCACCATTAATGGCTACTCCTTTTTCAAATGATTTCTTTGCATTATCCCATGCTCCACCTGCATTGTTTTGAAACATACCCATCAATACCCCACATACGGTAGCACCGGCTAAAAAACCTCCTAACACTTCCGGTCCGAAAATAAAACCGATGATAAGGGGAGATAATAAAGCAATTGCACCCGGCAACATCATTTTACGAAGCGAAGCTTGAGTAGAGATGGCTACGCATTTATCATATTCTGGTTTACCAGTTCCTTCCATAATACCAGGGATAGTGCGAAACTGTCTGCGTACTTCCTCTACCATCGCCATAGCGGCTTCTCCAACAGCGCGAATAGCGAGTGAAGAGAATATAAATGGAATCATTCCACCAACAAATAATCCAGCTAGTACATCTGCACGGTAAATATCGATACCGTCAATTCCAGCAATTCCTACGAAAGCTGCAAATAAAGCAAGTGCTGTTAAAGCTGCAGAAGCAATGGCAAAGCCTTTTCCACTGGCAGCGGTAGTATTTCCTACGGCGTCTAAAATATCTGTTTTTTCTCTTACATCAGCTGGTAATTCACTCATTTCTGCAATTCCACCTGCATTATCAGCAATCGGTCCAAATGCATCGATTGCTAGTTGCATGGCGGTAGTGGCCATCATTCCAGCTGCAGCAATTGCAACCCCATATAAACCAGCACAGGCATAAGATCCATAAATACCTGCAGCCAATACCAATATCGGTAGCAAAGTACTTTCCATGCCTACAGCCAGACCGCCAATAATGTTGGTAGCATGACCAGTAGCCGATTGACGAATGATACTCATTACGGGGCGTTTACCCATGGCAGTATAATATTCTGTAATAATACTCATTAAAGTTCCTACTGCTAATCCAACCATAATAGCACCGAATATGCCCATTTTGGTGAATTCGTGCCCACGCAAGGTCATGGTATCCGGCATCAGCCAGTCTACTAGAAAGTAGGAAGCAACTGCAGTTAAAACAATGGATCCCCAGTTACCCATGTTCAATGCTTTTTGTACTGCATTGGTGCTAAGTCCAGCATTTTCTGATATGCGAACAAAGAAAGTTGCGATAATAGAAAATATGATTCCCATCGAGGCAATGAGCATTGGTAAAAGGATGGGAGACATGCCACCGAAATGATCGGTTAGAGCACTGGTTTCTCTACCCAAAACCATGGTAGCTAGAACGGTGGCAACATAAGATCCAAATAAATCGGCTCCCATTCCAGCCACATCACCTACGTTGTCACCCACGTTATCAGCTATAGTTGCTGGATTACGGGGATCATCTTCAGGAATGCCGGCCTCTACTTTTCCAACTAGATCAGCGCCTACATCTGCAGCTTTGGTATAAATTCCTCCTCCCACTCTTGCAAATAAAGCGATGGATTCGGCACCCAAAGAGAAGCCAGTTAATATTTCCAAAGTCCGTTGCATTTCAACACTATCAACCGCTGCCTCTGGAGCAAAAACCATTTTTAAAATAATAAACAATCCACCTAGACCTAGTACTGCTAATCCAGCTACACCCATGCCCATTACCGATCCTCCGGTAAAGGAAACAAGTAGCGCTTTGCTCAAACTAGTTCTTGCTGCTTGGGCAGTTCGTACGTTTGCCTTAGTGGCTACTTTCATTCCGATAAAACCAGCAAGTGCACTAAAAAATGCACCCAGTACAAATGCGAGCGCAATACTCCAGTGGCTATTTTCGTTGCTATAGCCCATTACACCTAACAGAATGGCACCAATTACAACAAAATAAGCAAGGATTTTATACTCGGCTTGTAAGAAAGCCATTGCACCTTCGGCAATATAGGTGCTGATCTCTTTCATGCGTTCGTTTCCTGCATCTTGTTTAGAAACCCAGGCAAACTTTACAAAAGTATACAATAGGCCTACGATGCCCATTGCAGGAATAACATAGATCAATAATTTGTCCATATATAAGTTCTAATTTTTGGAGGGCAAAAATAGGGTAATTGCTGCAAAAAATGGCAGAATTGGATAGATTCTTACTAATAACAGGTAAATTTATTTTATAATGTATTTTTCCTTGATATTCTTACCATTGGCTAATCAATCTGGCGATGGCTCAAATAGTGGTATTTATAATAAAAAAGGGACCCTAAGTTTACTTAAGATCCCTTTTTTATATTTATTAAATTTCAATACTAAATATCAATTGCTTCTCCATAAGCCACAGCTGTGGCTTCTTTCAGTCCTTCACTCATGGTAGGGTGTGGGTGAACGGTATTTAATATTTCATGAGCAGTAGTTTCCAATTTGCGCGCTACTACTGCTTCTGCTATGTTTTCCGTAACATTCATACCAATCATATGGCAACCTAAAAATTCGCCGTATTTGGCATCATAAATTACTTTTACAAAACCCTCGGTAGCACCTGCTGCACTTGCTTTACCGCTTGCCATGTAAGGAAATTTACCCACTTTAATTTCATAACCAGCTTCTTTGGCTGCTTTTTCAGTATAGCCAACCGAAGCAATTTCTGGTGAACAGTAAGTACAGCCGGGGATATTGTTATAATCAATTGGCTCGGGGTGGTGTCCACTTAAATGTTCAGCTACATTGATACCTTCTTTGGAGGCAACATGTGCTAGTGCTTGACCCGGAGTACAATCACCTATCGCATAAATGCCAGGTACATTGGTTTGTCCGTTAGCATCCACCATTATTTTCCCCTTTTCTGTTTTAATTCCCAATGTTTCCAGCCCAATGTTTTCAATATTGGCAACAACGCCTACTGCACTTAAAACAATATCCGCTTCTAAAATAATTTCTCCGGTAGGGGTTTTTATCTTTGCTTTAACACCTGCTCCAGAAGTATCAACACTCAACACCTCACTATTGGTCATAATGGTAATGCCTTGTCTTTTAAATTGTTTTTCTAATTCTTTGCTGATATCTTCATCTTCTACCGGTACAATGCGGGGCATAAATTCTACGATGGTAACTTTAGTCCCAAGGGTATTATAGAAATAAGCAAATTCGGAACCGATTGCACCACTGCCACAAACGATCATGCTTTTTGGTTGAGTGGGCAAAACCATTGCTTTGCGGTACCCTATAATTTTTTCATCATTGATGGGCATAGTAGGTAGTTGGCGAGCCCTTCCACCTGTGGCTATAACAATATTTTTCGCTTCCTGGATTTGTTTGGAACCATCCGCCCCAGTAATTTCTACTTTACCCGGAGCTATTAGCTTACCAAAGCCCATGATTACATCAATCTTGTTCTTTTTCATTAGAAACTGGACGCCCTTGCTCATTTTATCGGCTACACCACGACTACGTTTGATCACTCCATCAAAATTGGTAGTAGGGTTGCTGATGTTTATTCCATAGTCAGCGGCATGTTTTGCATATTCAAATACCTGGGCACTTTTCAATAATGCTTTGGTGGGGATACAACCCCAGTTAAGGCATACGCCACCTAGACTTTCTTTTTCAATGATTGCTACTTTTTTCCCTAACTGACTTGCCCTGATTGCAGCAGGGTATCCGCCCGGGCCACTGCCTAACACAATTACATCGTATGCCATGATTTAATTAATTTGTAGTTTGAATGATTTTAACTGGTAAATCAAATCTTGTCTACTGTTTGATTGCC
>JBIKOV010000086.1:0-13794 GCA_044357815.1 Ferruginibacter sp.
CATATTTTACAAGACCATATACCTCACAAGACAAAGGAACAATTGAGAATAGAAATGGTGTAATCAGATTATTTTTTCCTAAAAAAACAGACTTTAGACTAATCGATGAAAATGAAATTAGACGGGTGGAATCCGAAATTAATAACAGGCCAGTTAGAAAATTTGGTTATTTATCTGCTAATGAAGTACTTTTACGAAAGAAGGTAAGTGTTGCACTTATCAGTTGAACTCAGCTTTTGAATAGTCATGGAGGAAATGACTTTAAATCAATAATCAGAGAGTTGGGACTAAAATTTTCAAAGATGTTCCTTAGTACTTGCAACTGTCCTAGCCGCCCGAATGAAAAGCTTTATCGAATGGCACTTTTCAACTTTTTGAGGGTCGACTATTTATTTTCAGTAAGGTTATCTCTTGTAAATTCTTTGCTTTGAGAATAGCCAATTCTAATGGCAACAGTTTTTAGGGTATCCCTGTTTGAAACAAAAAATGGCTTTGAGTACAGCGCCCAATGGGTAGGTTCATTATTGCTTTTACTCCAAATTTTATAGGCAATGGAAGCTCCATTAGTTTTAGAAGTTAAAATACATTTTTTATTTTTTATTGCTACTGTAGGAATTTCTGTGGAAGGTTGAATTCCATTTGGCCACTGTTGCTCTACCATTTCTTTTTCTGGCACATCACCCCAAATATCAAATTTTTTAATCCAATTATCCATTTCATTACTAAGCTCCCTAAGCTTATATTGGTATTCCTTTTTTTTCGCCAAATTATTAAATTGGTAGGGGTCTTTTTCCAAATCATATAACTCTTCGGTTCCTTCTTTTGGTTGAAACCACCTCATTTCTAAGGGCGTCAATTTCCCACTATCTCGCAGTTCAATCATTTCTTTCATCATCGGTTGTCGCAGCCGATAACTTATATTCATGTAATAAGGTAATTCGGGATAAAAATTTCTCAAATATTGAAATCGACTATCTCTAACCGATCGAACTCTATCATATTCGTTATCTAACCTATCTCTAGCAGCAAAAACATATTTCCGAATAACTCCAGGACCGTTAATTCCAAAAAAAGGAGTCCCTTGATAGTACTTTGGAATAGGGATATTTGCGAATGATAAAATACTAGGAGCGATATCTATAAAACTATGTAAATTGGTATCAATCAATCCTGCTTTTTCCTTTTGTGGGTAACGAATTATGAATGGCACTTGGATACCTCGATTTAAAATTTCTCTCTTTACGTAAGGCAACCCATCGCCATGGTCACTATAAAATATAATTATAGTATTATCAAGAAGGCTATCTTCAACTAATTGATTCATTAGTTTTCCAATTTGGCGATCTAACTCATTCACGTTCGACAAAAAACGTGCAATACCCATTCTTATTTTTGGAGAATCATGGTAATAGGGGGGTACCAAAACTTTCAATGGATCTACTTCGATTGGTTCTTTTATTCTATTCCATAGCTGAGATTCATGGGTTACATTAAAATTGAAAATTGAAAAAAATGGTTTGTTTAAATCCATTCGATTTCGCCAATGTGCGTGATTGTCATTTTCATCCCATGCTGTTAGCGGCGCATCAAATTGATAATCCGTTTTATTATTATTTGAGCAGAAATACCCCTCGGCTCTTAAATATTCTGAAAAGCATTTTACTTTTGGTGGTAGCACCCTAGAATACCCGTTATTAATAGTAGCATTTCCTGCTACATTGGGAAAAATAAAATCGGATGTTCTCATGTGATGGGTACCAATCGATGTTTGATACATACCAGTAATTAGGGCAGATCTACTTGGTGCACAAACTCCAGCAGTGCTAAACATGTTGGTATATCGAACCCCTTCGCTTGCTATATGGTCTAGATTAGGTGTTTTTACTAACGTATCTCCATAACAGCCTAAATGAGGGCTCAAGTCTTCAGCTACAATTAATAGAATATTAGGCTTTTTCTGATTTTGGGAATACCCATTCATTGTAAGCAGAAAAATACTTAGTATGAAAAATGAGATCAGCTTTGTCATTTTTTTACTTTATTATTTTCCCAACAGCTCTTAGACCATATCCATTTTCACCTAACTCAGCTTTGTATTGATTCATTGCTTTCTGTAATTTCTCAACTACTGCTGGATATTTATCAATTACATTATATCGTTCACCCGCGTCGCGCCTCAAATCATAAAGCGCAAAATCGGTTTCAGCCTTCAAAGTTTTAGCATTTTTTCCTCCATCATTGGGCAAAGAACCAATATTTGTACCATATTTTTGAGGCATCACTAATTTAAAACGATTATCCCGAATAGCTTTTAACTCATTGTATAAAAATAATTTCCTTGGCTCT
This sequence comes from Ferruginibacter sp., assembly GCA_044357815.1. Classification (GTDB taxonomy): domain Bacteria; phylum Bacteroidota; class Bacteroidia; order Chitinophagales; family Chitinophagaceae; genus Ferruginibacter. The sequence continues at coordinate 2,347 of JBIKOV010000086.1, forward strand.
GACAAAAGATCACCTTTCAAAATTGGTAAGAGACTCACTCCATCGATTTTATTCACTGGTAAGCTAGCGCTAGTTATGTCAACTAATGTTGGAAGAATGTCAACTGATGAAGCTAACCTGTTACAAACCATACCTTTTGGGATAACATCAGGCCATTTCATAATACAAGGCACTCTTTGCCCACCCTCAAATACAGTAAATTTTCCTTCTCTAAAAGCGCCCGATGCTCCAGCATGATCACCATAACTAATCCAAGGTCCATTATCGGATGTAAATATGATTAATGTATTATTGGTAGCTCCAATAGCTTTTAGTTCTTTTATAATCTCTCCAACGCTCCAATCAATCTCCATCATAACATCTCCATACTCACCTTGCTCACTCTTTCCTTGAAACTTAGTTGATACTGCAAGGGGGATATGCGGCATTGTATGTGCTATATACAAGAAAAAAGGGTTATTCCTATTTTGTTTAATAAATGACACTGCCCTTTGAGTATATTGAGTAGTAAGCATATCCATGTCATCTGCTGTCTTTATTTCTTGAACTTTTTTATTCCCTTCATATAACCATAATGGCGGATCTGTTTGTGTAATTGAAGGGGTCTTGTCTCCTCTCTTCGCATTGACGTATGGCCACATATCATTTGAATAAGGCAGTCCATAATATTGGTCAAACCCTTGCTGTATAGGCATAAATTTAGCATCATCGCCTAAGTGCCATTTTCCAATTACACAGGAAGTGTATTTTTTTTTCTTTAGCAATTCAGGAATTATTTCCTCTTCAGGGTTTAACCCTTTTACACTATTTGGAAAAAGAACACCTGTAAGTCCAACTCTTACTGGATAGCACCCAGTTAGTAATCCAGCTCGCGATGCAGAGCATACTGGAGCAGGGCTATAGTACTGTGTAAAAAGCGCCCCGTCATGCGCTAATCGATCTAAATTCGGTGTTCTGTATCCAATGGCGCCAGTAATGGTCATATCTGCATAGCCCATATCGTCCATATAGAAAATAACAATATTTGGACTTTTCAATAAGTTTTGTGCCTGTGTTGCAAAAAAAATAAATCCAGCTAAAAATATCGAAATGATTATTTTTTTATTCATATAAATTATTTTATTTTTTATTGTGCCCCAATTCAAAAACAACCCTAGCTGGTTGGTCAATGAAAATACTTTGTTTAACCCCTTTCTCTACTGGTGGATGTGTGGTGAGATTGTGCTAACGTAACATGCCATCCGGAAACGGTAATGAAGGTAATGCAATCCGCTTACTCCGATTAGTAAAAGGCTTTCCATTACCATAATTCAGTTCTATTATTTGTAAAAATATGTTCTTGTTTTTCGGCGCTAATTCTGGATCGGCTGAACCATGGTAATTAGGATCATTATAAATCGGCCATGGAATACTGTCTGATTGATTGATTATTATTGGAGGTTTACTTTTTTCGTGAGTGATAGTTGAAATCTTCGATGAACTATTCTTTATTTCTCCAGCAACAGATTGTGCCAGAAAACCTAAAAGAATACTATACAATAATTTCTTGATCATGAATTTTTCATTCTTGACAGCACTTTTTATTAAGCAAAAAACATATAAAAGAAAATAAGTGTTATCAGAAGGTAACCAGCAACTAATCTTGGATCACTCCATCCTTTAATTTCTCCTTTTAGAATATGGGAAGGTTTCTCCCACACTAGTTCTTTAATGATTTCCTTATCGGGGGTGGGGGTCATATAACTTACGATCCAATAAATTACTGAGCAGATGCAAAACAACCACCAAGCCTGCATCATAAATGGTATACCTAGTCCATCTGTAATAATCATTGCACCACTAATACTTGGGTAATCCAAACAAAAAGCAGTAACCCCTAACACAAACCCAATAATCAACGTAATAATTGAAGCTTGCTTAGTGCCCCGATGTGATAAAACACCAAAAACTAAAACAGTAGATATAGGGGGTGCCAATGCAGCTGCTATTCGGTTGATTGCCTCAAATATGCTGGTGAATTTTCCACCTTGGGTGCTCCAAATCATAGCTAAAATCATTACTATAATGGAAGCAATTCTACCAGTCTTAATTAGTGACTTGTCATTCAGATTTGGCTTTATACGCAGCGCAATATCGAAAGCAGCTAAAGTGCCAATGCTATTTAAAGCCGCTGCTATATTACTCATTAATGCCGCCAATAAAGCTGCTGACACAATACCTTTTATTCCAGTGGGTAATAATGTATTGACCAAATAGGGAAATGTTTGATTGGCATTTTCACCAATTTCATTTCTGAATATGGCATATCCAATAATACCTGGTAAAATGAGAATAAAAACGGGGAATAATTTCAAAAATCCTGCAAAAAGAGGCCCCAGTTTGGCATCTCTTAATGAATCTGCACCTAAAACCCTTTGCACATGTGTTTGATCACTACACCAATACCATATTCCTAAAACAGGGTAGCCCAATAAACAGGCATACCATGTTAAACCTGATGAAGAGCCTTTTGGTGATAGGGTATTGATGGATTCATTGGTATGTAAAATACTTAATTGGCCTGGTTTTATCGCTTGTTTAAAGGCTGCCAATGAATGAATACCATGGTCACCCAATGCTGAAATCGCATAGCCAGTCAATAAAATGGTACCTGTAAAAAGAATAACAGTTTGGATTGATTCAGTGATTACTACTGCTTTTAAACCTCCTAATACGGTGTATATTGTAGTGATCAGAGAGATGAGTGTAATAGACCAAACAACACTAATTCCAAAAAAACTTTCGAAAACTACAGCCCCAGCATATAAGCTCATTCCAATATGGACAAATAATGCGCCAATAATACCTATAAAAGCGAGTACTGTTCTTGAATTCTTGCAGTACCGTCTTTCTATGAATTCGGGAAGGGTTGCTACTTTATTTTTAAAATACAATGGAGCAAATACTAGCGATAATAGGATAAGCGTGATCGTTGCCAACCATTCAAAATTACCCCATACCAATCCTTCTGTGTAACCTCCAGCAGCCAATCCTATCAGGTGAATGGTAGAAATATTGGATGCAAAAAGGGAGGCCCCAATTATTCCCCATTTTAGACCTCTATTGGCTAGAAAGAACCCCTCGGAAGTCTCGTTTTTTCTATTGGCATACCTAAGGCCTACTATCAAAATGCCAATAATGTAGACAACAATAATGATTAAGTCTAATGCGGGTAAATGTATGTTTTTCACGTTTTTGAATTTATAAATTAATTGTAATTATTAACTTCAATCGATAAAAGCTATCGATGTATTCTATTATTGTTACCATGAATTTATTAGTAAAATGAAAGGGGTTTCATTCATTTGCTATTTTATTCAACCAAATCTACTTGAATACCCTATTCTGCGCATTCTATTTATTAATCAAATCTTATCCGATATTAATCAAAGCGGTAAAGCCCCAAATGGAATAGGGGGGCACTGGGGGCATAAATACAATACTAATTGGACGATAAGCTTACATTGGTAATCTTTCTTGGCACCCAAATTTGCATCTGGCCTTTACCCCGGTTTGCCCAGGAGTAAAAAGGGATAGCGGTTACTATTCTGTTGACAGAATTGACAGTTAATCCCCCTGCAGAAATTTTCGCAACCGGTGCTTGGGTCTGAATCGAAACAATTCCATCCAATAGGGTAGCTTTAAATGCGGTTTTAAAAATAGCTTTATCCGGTAGTACAATATCCATTACTTTTCCCTCATTATCTGGATGTTCAAAACAGTACACTAGTGGACCTCTTTGAAGTGCAACACGGCTTTGATCATCCTTCACCTTTTCAATGGCAACGATCCTGCGAACAGGCATTGGTAAATTTAATTCAACCACATCTCCTTTTTTCCAGTTTTTATTAATGACCGCATAACCATTGGCCATTTTATAGATTGCAGGAATGCCATTGACTGCTATCGAAATTTTTTCTGAAGAGTTTGTCAAATACCGATACGTATCTCCTGGAACCGGTTGATTATTAGCCCAACCTGGAATTCGAACCAATAGATCAAATTCAGTTGGTTTTTCAGGATTAACGGAGATTGAAACTTTTCCTTCCCAAGGGTAATTAGTGACCTGTTTTAACTCAACTTTCTGCTCTTTGATAATAAGCGATGCAGTGCTGCCAACAAACAGATTAACCCATACAGCCTCATTGGATTTCGCATAAATATAATTGCCTACGGATTCAACCAATCGGGCAATATTTGATGGGCAACAAGCTGTGCCAAACCATTCACTCCTTGAAAGGTCACCTACTGATGCCAGTGGATTTTCGTAGAAAAAAAGATCTCCCTTTAATGATAAGCCATCCAAAGCACCATTGTAAAGGCTTCTTTCAAGAATGTCTACGTATTTGCTTTCTCCGGTAAGTAGGTTCATTCGTTGATTCCAAAATACCATACCTACCGATGCACATGTTTCGCAATATGCCGCTTCGTTCGGTAAATCATAATCAACCGTAAAACCTTCATTTCTTCCTGATGAACCAATGCCTCCGGTAATGTACATGTTACGATATACTACATCTTCCCATATTTTTTTGATAGCTTTCAAATATCCTGTATCATTTTTTGCTGCAGCCACATCAGCAGCTCCGGTGAATAAATACATCGCACGAACAGCATGACCTGAAATTTCAGTTTCCTCCCTCAGCGGCAATCTGTTCTGACAATAATCTTTACTACCTAGTTTTCTATCAAAATAACCATGTCCCCGCTGCTCAAGATACCAGTCTGATAAGTCGAGATAATTTTTATTTCCAGTTGTTTTGTAAAGCTTTACGAGTGCCAATTCAATCCCTTGGTGTCCCGAAACCCAATGCCGATTTTGCAAACGGAAAGTTGAATCAATGTGGTTGGCAAAACGGATGGCCACATCCAGTAATTTTCTTTTACCAGTGGCGTTGAAATAAGCGATGGCTGCTTCTATCAAATGCCCTGCACAATAGTCTTCGTGCTTATCCATATCAGACCAACGTTTTGAAATATCTACTAAAGTATAGTAAGTATTTAAATACCCATCTGGCAATTGGGCTGCTGCAATTTTATCAATCCATTCTTCGGCCTTTTTTTCTAATAATGGATCGGGGTGATTACTTAATGAATAAGCGATTGCTTCTAGGGCTTTATATACATCTGAATCATCATAATAAATACCTTCATGTTTTTCTCCTTTTTTAGCAGCAACTTTTTCGAAATTGCGTATACGTCCGGTCTTAACTTCTGTTTGATCAATACAAACGGGGATACTAACATTTGTTACGGCATTAATACGTGAATTCCAAAATTTATCGGTGATTTTAATCTGACTGAAGTTAACAGACTCTCTTTTTTGAAAAGAAATTTGCGCCTCAGATTTTGAAATAGCAAAAGCTATCACTAACGGATAAATAAAAAAATGAGTGGTTTTCATTTGCTAATATTTTATTGAAATTAGGGATTTAGATTTAATGAATCATGCTGCTTATAATGATTGTTATTTTCTTATTAGAATCGGCATTGTAAGCAATTTCGATTGAATTAAAATTACTATATTTTACCCAATTTGTAAGAATTTCCTTGTTCTGTTGTAAAGCCAATGGAACCGTCGGCATATTTGGTTGTCTTTCATTCCCCGCCAGCCTCCGGAAGCATCGTGGCCGTAATCCTGGCGCATCCAATCTACATGTACTGTTTCGGCGCCATTATCCGCATTAAAAATAATCATTGTGTTATCCGTAAGTGTGCCCGGCTTTAAATAACTCGGTCCACCCGGCCCTTCACAAAGGCACCCCCGCCTTTACCAGTAGAGCGATATATCTGTTGACCTGAAAACAGCCTATAACGGGAAGGTGAACAGATCGTTGAAGGACTGTGTGCATCTGTAAACAGCACCCCTTCTTTGGCCATTTTATCCAGTTGCGGGGTCATATAGGCTGAATTTTTATTGTAACAGGAAATATCACCGTATCCCACATCGTCGGCATAAATGATGATGATGTGGGGCAATTCCTGGGCAATAGCCGTTGCCAACATTAAAGAACAACCAACAATCAATATCAATAATTTATTTCCAGTCATTTTTTTCTTTTTATCCAATGGATAACCATCAAATGATCTACAACTCCAATGGGTGTGGCCCTGCGGGCAAATGCTGAAGCAGGTAACGAACAATAAGCGTGCGCATATGCAATGTAGTTCCTTCCCCTTCCCGCAGCCCATGATCACGATTGGGGTAGGCCATATAATCGAATGGTTTTTCCAATTCTATAAGTCTATCAACCAATCCTTCTGTAATTTGTAAATGAGTATTCGTTTCGCCGGTTCCATGCATTATGAGCAGATCGCCTTGAAGGCCTTCTGCAAAATTGATAGGTGCAGACAGGCGATAACCTTCCGGATTTACTTCTCTGGTTTTCATATAAATTTCCTGAAACCAGGCATTATAAAGCCAGGGCTGAGGCTTCGGTGCCACTGCAATACCGACTTTATAAATTTCGGGTTTACGGAACATCGCATTGAGCGTATTTGATCCGCCACCACTCCAACCCCAAATACCAATACGGGACAGGTCAACATACGAATGTTTGCGGCTAAGTGCTGTAATCCCTGCCGCTTGCTCTTCAGTGGAGAGAGGTCCCAGGCTACCGGATACCACCCTCCGCCATGCAGCACCTTTGGGGCAAGGCGTACCCCGATTATCCATAGACGTTACTATGTACCCCAGGTCAGCGATAGCGCGATGAAATTCTGTATAGGAATGTTGCCATGCTTCTAAAACCGTTTGCCCGTGAGGTTCTCCGTAAACATAAATAAATACAGGGTATTTTTTTGTTGAATCAAAATTGTATGGTTTGATCATCCATCCATCCATTACCACGCCATTGCCGATTTCCACTTTAAAAAATTCTTTCGGCCGCAGTTTGGCATTTTCCATTTTTTTCCTAAGTGCACTATTATCTTCAAGTACCCGAACAACAAGGTGTTCTGGAAAACTTACCAGTTCGGTTACCGGTGGTATGTTTCCACTTGAATACGTATGAAAAGCCCACTTCCCATCGGGGGAGAAGTTATAATCGTGCGTACCCGGCTGGTTTAACGGAGTAACTCTTTCAGCCTTCCGCTTGCCATCCAGTTTTACCCGGTACAAATATTTCTGTGTTCCATTTTCAGGAGAGGCATTATAATAAAACCATCCGGCAGCTTCGTCTACTTTCACCCGATCTATAACATCGAATTCACCGGGTGTTAACAGCATTTCCTGCTTCTTTTCTGCAGAGTTGATATATGCATGCCTCCATCCATCCTTTTCACTTAGTACAAGAAATGCTTTATGATGCTGCAACCACTCAAGGCCACCATTTTTATTGTAGCTGGCCACTACCCAATCCGGATCATTTTCTTTATAAATTGACTTGACCGTTCCATTTTTTGCATCGGCTAAAAAGAAATTTCGCTCTGTTCGAAATCTGTTAAATTGTTCTACCAATAGCATGTCTGAATTACCCGCCCAGCCAACTTGTCCAAGATAGAAACCTTCTTTGGGAATGGGTAATGCTACCCACCTGGTTTCTTTTCCATAGGTATCTGTTACACCTACCCGCAATTTCGCTATGACGCCGCCTACCCTGGCAAACCTTGTTTCACTAACTCCCGGATAAGAGGGATCACCTGGTATAAGTGCAGACCTCAGTTTCACCGCAGATTCATCCGTTTGCACAAAAGCAATCTTCTCTCCATCAGGACTCCAGACTGGTTGCCTGTTTGTAACAGAACCCTTAACCGCATCATTGGTGAGCGCAATAGTTGAATCGGTTTTTAAATTATAAAGGTGCAGGTTACCCTCTTTAGCAAAAATTATTTTTTGGCCATCATGAGAAATAACGTTGTTGCTTCCGGCAATTACATGTTGAGGATTTCCGGTTTTTAAATCCCACATCCACCAACCGGTATGTTGGTTTTTTTCCTGCTGACCTTTTAACTGAATTAAAACACTTTTTCCATCGTTTGAAAATTGATAATCCTGAATGGAATAATTTTCTTTAGCAAAGCCTTTAAGAACCAAATTATTCGGATTGATTAAGACTGATCGCTTTCCGTCAGCCGCGTCGTATGATACAAGGGCACGCTGGCTTGAGCCCGGCACAAATTCCTGAACAACATAGCCTGAACCATCCGGGAGCCAGCTTGCATTAAATGATTTTGCATTAAATTCATTTCCTTCATAAATAGCACGCAGTGTTTCCAAAGTTTTGGATGGAACAATGCTTTTGTTATTGGGCTGGGTTGATCTTTGTATCTGGCAATTCACCCTGATGGGAAATAAGGTTCCTGCAATTAGAAAGGCCATCATTACCAACATGAAATTCATGGCGCGCATCCCAAATTGTCGCTGCCATTTGCCAGCTGTGGTCGGTGGGGACACCGACCACGGCTGACCGCCCTGGCTGCTGTCTCCACCAGCTAGCGACAATTTGGAATGCACCCAATTCATACTTGTCTTAGTCTTATTCATTTCAATATTTTATAATCTTCAAAAAATCTTTTATATCAAAAATTTGAAAGCCTATGTAATTTACTTTTTTATTTACCTTCTTTATTTTAATTCAATGGTCAATTCTACCGTCTTCATCGCCGGAAGATTAATTATCCTGGTGTCTTCCTTATTCGATTTTTTTATTTTAACATCCTTATTTTTTGTATCGATGTTTTTTATGGCGGATGGTAAAACTAGGTTCACGTTTTGATCTTTTTGAGATCTCATTCTTACGGTAATTGATTTATTATTCCAGCTAAGCTCTTCAATTTCCACCTGGCCTCTGCAAAGTATCCCTTCGATCATTCCTTTAGATAATTCTTTGGGCAAAGCCGGCAAAAGTTTAATAAGGCCTATATCAGCATATACAAGCATTTTTATGATTACAGACGGCATACCTCCACTTATATCCATATTGAAGAGTGATCGGTGATTGTGCATGGAAGCCAGGTTATTCAACCAGTAACGGTTAACGAGGGGTATTAAACACCGGTAAGCCAGATCGCTCTCCCCAAGGCTGGTAGCAGCCTGCCCAAGTTGAACTACTCCAAAAGACATATAACCCAAACCATTATTCTTCCAATGTTTATCCAATTTAATTTCAATGACTTTTTTGAATGCATTTCGGAGTATCGGATTATTTCCTATCTCGCTAGGTAAACCATCATATAATGCATAAAGCTGTGATGAGTGCCTATGGTTTAACTGATCCTTCAATAAGGGCGTAAGCCATTCCTTAACCGCCCCCTCTTCACTAACCTGGTATTTTGGCATTTTTGTTAGCATCGTTCGCCATAGGGCGATTTTGTCTTTATTTACCCCCAATACATTGGAAGCATCAATGATATTCTGTAATAGTTCTTTTGCCGCGGAAACATCCATCGTTGCGTTAAATGAACCCTGGGAATTAGAATTGCTAGGTGTGTTTTCAGGGGATTGGGTTGGGGAAAATAGGTATTTCCCATCCGGGCCTTCATATAAATAATCTTCAAAAAACAAAGCCGTCTTTTCCATGAAAGGCAATGCGTGTTCAGAAAGAAACTTCCTGTCGCCGGTGTACAAAAAATAATCATAAAAGAAATGAGCCGCCCAGGGGGTACCAGCTACCCAGAAACTACCGGCGAAATTTGGTGCTAGGGCATTGTTGAAACCATTGGTTGTTGTTCGGGAGGGAAGTACAATCCCCCTGGCTCCAAACATATTTTTGGCATTTATCTCAAGGTAAGGAATCAATGATTCAATGTAAGATGTATACGCAAGCATAAGTTCCGGCATATTCCCCATCATATTTGCAGCAATAGCAGAAGGAACATTTCCATTGTGGGTATAGTCGCTCGCCCAGCCGGGGACGTAGGTGCCACCCCATAAGCCCTGCAAATTAGGTGGGAGTTCCCCGGTACTTGAAATAATATTGTAACGGCCTGCATCGAATTCCTTTTCGATTAAGGCTTTATTTAGCTCTTCATTTGTTGACTTGTTTAATAGTTCTTCAGTAGTCAGATGATGATCTTTTCCACCTCCCAAATCCAATCGCATACGATTGAAAAGGCCGCCATGTATCGCAGCATGCCGCTTTAACAGGCTTGTATAATCAGCAGGCAGTTGCAGAAAACTTTTGTTCATCCCATCAAGCTGCGATTTATCAGGATCATAGAGCATCTTCATATTGATAAAAACAAGTACCTCATCAGCTCCGGTAACATCAAGCGCCGCTCCATCGGGGTCAGTAACGCCCCCTTTGGTTATAACCCTGGCGGCTCCTTCAAGGGCTTGAATACTCCCAGGATAGGCCATTGTAAAATTATTCCTGTAGGTAATTGTAGATAGGTCAGCCGTTTTTTTTATTCCATTTACATGACTTGAATAGACCTTATTTGAATTTTCGACCGTTTTGGCCCCCAGTTTTTCGTCAACCTGTCTTGGCATAAATTCAAACCGGCAATTAATATTTCCTTTCCCGGGACCGGTGATCAGCAGAACAGCAATACTATCTGCCCTCGATACAAATAAACGGCGTTCGAATACTCCGCGCTTATCTGCCCAATGTACCGTAGTTTCACCTGTTTGAAAATCAACTGACCGCATATAATCACTGATATTACTTATTGAGTCCATCTTAATATTGAGGTCAAAAGCGGGTACAAAATTATCAGGGTACAAAAACCCCTCCTGGCCCGACAAATCAAATGCAAACCTAGTGGCCTGTTTATAAAGTCCCTGGTCGATCATCTTGCGAATTTCAAACAGGCGGTTTGCATTATCGGGTGGCATAACGGGTTTCCCAATTGGAAGAAATAACCGCTCGTGGCTAAAAATAATAATCTCATTTAACGGGCGGCTCATGACATTGGCCCCAATGGTACCGTTGCCTGTGATAAGGCCATGCTCCCAGGTTTCCGCTGCTTCTGAACTAATGAAACCTCGCCCGGGAACTTTTAATTTTTGGGCGGATGCGGTAGTATAAAATGCAAGAAAAATAATAAGCATTACAATCGTTGATATAAATGCACTGTTTAACTTCATAATTTTTATTATTTAAATCCTTTAACTGCTTTTATTATTATTCAACTATGGCAAAATGGTTATTTTCACTGGTTTATCTTCTTTTGTAGAAATATACAAAACCAGGTCGTATCCTTCGAGCTTAGGATTAATTCCTATCCGGCAATTTTTATTTTCTTTCCCGTTGACCAGTACCCTGGCATTTTTTGAATTCCAATTTTTTACGAAAATTGCCGGGTTGATGATGGGAGATCCTTTGCTCCCCTGGAGAGTGAACTCAGCCTTGCCGGTTTTCTGACCGTTTTTTTCAACCTGGTAGCATCGTTGGCTTTTATCATACCCCTTTGAGGTAAATCCGGGGCTAGTCAGCGTCAAATCCGGCGCATAAGCCCATGATCGGC